>NZ_JBIVGS010000004.1:0-390840 GCF_044748785.1 Pseudomonas sp. NPDC089743 | reverse complement strand
TAATCCACAGGCCAAGCTGTCGGCCGTGATCAACTAAACGGCGAACTCAGCGGCCAGAACCATGATGAGTTACACCACTTCCCGGGACACGATCAAGAAAACCCGCCAACAAGTGGCGGGCCCAAAGAACGTGAGAAGCAGTGTCAGTGTGCCAAGGCGTGTGTCATGAATTCGTGAAGAGCATGTAGACAATCAGTAATGCCTGGCTCACTCATGGCTCAGCTCAAGTGCGCTGATCACACACACCGAAGCATCCTCTGCCGGCGTGTCATCGCTGAAGTCCACTTGATTGTAGACCCCGCCGTGAAAATTAAGCGTCTGCGTTGCCCAGGAAGGCCCCAGTTGCAGCCCGACCGCAGTGCCACTGCGGCCATTGCAGTTCGCGCTGACCTTACAAGCACCGTCTTCGCTAACCTCGATACTCACATCGAAACGCACACCCAGCGGCACTTCGGCCAACACAGTGCTGTTGACAGACGTCGCCTGGTTAAAGTCTGAGCGAAAGCCTACAGTGATTTTGCCTTTGTTCCAGAACACCTTGATTGGCGGGCTGTTGTTATCTTTGACATGCAATTGGGCAATGACCACCTTTTGCGCCAGATTGACCTTCTCAAGGGTCATGGTCTGGTGATTGCGGTGGCGGGCGGCACTGCCCAGTGACCAGTACACGGCTTCCTTCCATTCGCAGCGTGTGCGGTGAGTACTCTTGCTGGCCGCGCCCTTGGTCGGGGCGGTCATGCGTATCGAGCCGTCACTCTGACGGGCAACAACGCTGGTCAGGGTAGCCAAGGCCTGTGCGCCAGTGACCTCCAGGGCAACCGGGTTGGAGGGCGATTTCGGCACCGGGGTGGTGATGATCAGATTGTCGATGTATACGGCCATGAAATTTCTCCTTGAAAATTCCGAGTCCTGCAAGGTTTGCGAGCCTGGCAGGCAGGGGGGAAGTTCCATCGAAGACGTGTTTCACTGATGAGGCGCAGGGAGAAAAAAGCCCGCCATGCTGGCGGGCAAGTCACGTTTGAAGGGAGAGCCTGTAGGATGGGGGCAACCGGTTAAGTCAGTATTAACCCCCCATCCATTGACCATGGCTGCAGATGCGCCTATACAGGCGTGCCATTTTTCCGGGAGCGACCATGCGCGACGAAGACGACCTGCACGAGCCTGAACACGATCACCTGCTCGACCACGAATTTCTCTACGACGGCTTTGAACCTGAGGCGGATGCGCAGGGTGCCGAGGATGAGGTCGAAGAGGATGATGCGCTGCTGGATGACCTCGATGACCTCGATGATGACGAGCGCGACCATCCAGCCTGGCACGATGACCTGGACGACTGACTCAGCGCCCGTCCAGCGAGAATCGCCCGGGGCCGCTCACCGCCAGCAACAGCAAACCGCCAACGATGCTGAGGTTCTTCAGGAACTGGGTCATGTTGGCGGCACGTTCAGGGTCGACCATATTCCAGAACGGGTGCCCCAACAGCGCGGTGCCCAGTACGAACAGGGCGAACAGCAAGGCTAGCGGACGGGTGTAGAAGCCTAGGATCAGGATGATCGCGACGAAGAATTCCATGATCACGGCGACCGCTGCGGCAACCATGGGCGCGGGGGCCCCCAGCGACGTCATGTAGCCGACCGTGCCCTCGAAGCCGGTCAGCTTCGCCCAGCCGGAAATGACGAAGAGGATCATCAACAGCACACGGGCGACCAGGATGATCACGTCGCGTTGACCAGCAAGCAGGGAGTAGCGCATGGCAGCCTTCCAGTGGGTGCAGACAAACTCCACTCTAGCAGCTGCCTGGCGAATTTCCGCCGGGCAGCAAAAAGGCGCCGTATGGCTAATGTCGGTCAGTTGGCGTTATCAGGGCTGCTATGCAGCACATCGCTTGACTGAAGGGCATTACCGTAAGGGCGCCTTTTCGAGGAATATGGTGCGAGTGGCGGGACTCGAACCCGCAAGGCTCACGCCGACAGATTTTAAGTCTGCTGTGTATACCAATTCCACCACACTCGCACGCTTGAAACCGGCACGCCTCTGAGCAGAAGGCGCTGGTAATCAGGCGCGCTTTATAACCCATTGTTATAGTTGCGTCAACCATAGCGCCTATGATCTAAGAAGTGGGTGGCATTTGCACAGGCGATTGACACCTCGCTGTCATTAGGCCACTGTGCCGTTCCTTACTGGATCCAATAAGTGCAGCGTCTGCGTACTTAGCCAGCCATCATCGTGCTAACGGGTGTATCGTCCGCCCATGCCTGAGGCTACGCTGGCCGCACTCATTACCGCCCAACCGCTGTGCCAGTGGAGTTTGCATGGTTTCAGCCGACTGCATCGCCCCACCTGCAATGACCGCCAACCGCTACGAGCAACTGGTGCAGGCTGTGGTGGACTATGCCATCTACATGCTCGACCCTTCTGGCCACGTGGTGTCGTGGAATGCCGGCGCTGAACGGATCAAGGGCTACCGTGCCGACGAGGTGGTAGGCCGGCATTTCTCGCTGTTCTTCACACCCCAAGACCGCGCTGAAGGGCGCCCTGACTATCTGCTCAAGCAAGCCCTCGAGCTGGGCGTGGCGCAAGATGAGGGCTGGCGGGTACGCAAGGACGGTACGCAATTCTGGGCGTTGGCCGCCCTCGATGTGATCCGCGATGATCTGGGACAGATCATTGGCCTGGCCAAGGTCACGCGCGATATTACCGACCGGCGCGAATCGGCACTGCAACTGGACGCCATGCGTGCCCAGCTGTTCCAGGCGCAAAAGCTCGAGGCGCTGGGCCAATTGACCGGCGGATTGGCGCACGACTTCAACAACCTGCTCACCATCATCATGAGTTCGGCCAAGCTGGCACTGAACAGCCCGGACCCCGTGCGTGTGCAGCGTATGCTGGAGCACATCCTGGATGCAGGCCAGCGTGGTACCGAGCTGACGCAGCAACTGCTGACGTTCGCCAGGCATCGGCAGATGGATGTCACGGTGGTGGCGCCCGCTACGGTACTGGCGTCCACGCGCAGTTTGCTGGAGCACGCCTTGCCGAGCGATATCGAACTGCAAGAGCACCTGCAACCTAACCTGCCCGTGATCGAGGTGGATGCCGGGCAGTTGCAGATGGTACTGCTCAATTTGCTGTTCAATGCCCGCGATGCCGTCGGTGAGCGCGGCACAATCTGTATTGCGCTTGATGCTGTCGAGCTCACCGGCGAAGTAGACGGGCTGCACGGCACGTTCGTGTGCTTTGAAGTGCGCGACTCCGGTGCTGGCATCGACTCCCAAGTGCTGCCACGCATCTTCGAGCCATTTTTCACCACCAAGCCTTTTGGCAAGGGTACAGGTCTCGGGCTCAGTCAGGCCTACGGCTTTGCCAAGCAAAACAACGGCGCAATCACTGTGCAAAGTACGGTCGGCAAGGGCACCTGCATGCGCCTTTACCTGCCGGCGTCGGAGCACGCTGCGGCCCCTCAACCCCACAGGTAACTCCCATGGTTCAGGCACTCAAGCGGCTGTTGACGGGGATCGAAGGGCTCGATGCCTTGCTCAAGGGCGGCCTGGTCACAGGCGGCTCCTACATCGTTCAGGGCCCACCTGGCGCGGGCAAGACCATCCTCGCCAACCAGTTGGCATGTGGTCATGTACGCAAGGGTGGACGAGTGTTGGTTGCCACCCTGCTCAGCGAGCCCCATGAACGGCTTTTTCAGTATCTGGCGACCATGGGGTTCTTCGACTCGGCGCTGATCGGTGACCAGATCCAGTTCGTCAGTGCCTTCGATACCCTCGAAAAGGAGGGGCTCGATGCGGTGGTCAAATTGCTCCGCCAGGAAATTGCCCGGCAGCAAGCCAGCCTGCTGATCGTCGACGGCCTGCTCAATGCCAGGGTCCGCGCGGAAACCACACTGGATACCAAGAAGTTCGTTTCTGAACTGCAGGGGCATGCCGCTTTTGCCGGCTGTACCGTGCTGCTGCTGACCAGTGCCCGGCTCGATGAAGGCAGCCCCGAGCACACCATGGTCGATGGCGTGATCGAACTGGGGGAACAGTTGCTGGGTAGCCGCGCCGTGCGCCATGTGCAACTGCGCAAGACGCGGGGTAGCGGGGCACTGTCCGGGCGCCATGAATGCCTGATCGACGAGGACGGGATCCATGTTTACCCGCGCCTGGAAGCGCTGTACAGCCACCCCAGCCAGCTGGGTTCGGCCACGCTGAGCCAGGTGACCTCGGGCGTAACCGCGCTGGATGAAATGTTGGGCGGCGGGCTGGCCAGTGGTTCGGTGAGTTTGTTGATGGGCCCCTCCGGTGCAGGCAAGACGTCGCTGGGCCTGGCCTTTCTTGGCGCAGCAACCGCCGAGAGCCCTGCGCTGCATTTCGGCTTCTATGAAACACCTGCCAGGGTACGCCTGAAGGCCGCTTCCTTGGGTTACGACTTCGACGCGCTGGAGCGGCAAGGTGCTTTGCAACTGAGCTGGCAGCCGACGACCGAGGGCTTGCTCGACCAGGTGGGTGCACGCCTGTTGGAACAAGTCCAGCAGCAGGGTAGCAAGCGTGTGCTGATCGACAGCCTGGGCGCATTCAGCCGCCTGGCAACTGACCCGGCACGGCTCAATGCGTTTTTCCGCGCCTTGACTGGCGAGCTGCGCGCACGCGATGTCAGCGTCATGCTCACCTGGGAGATGCGCGACCTGTTCGGCTCGGAAATCACCGCCCCGGCCCCCGACCTGTCGAGCATCGTCGATAACCTGTTATTGATGCGTTTTGTCGAACTGGATTCGCAACTGCGGCGCATGTTGTCAGTGCTCAAGGTACGTGACAGCCATCATGATCCTGCGCTGCATGAGTTGCATATCGGCCCACAGGGCATTCACCTGCACAAGGCTTTCGAGGGCGCATCCGGTGTGCTCTCGGGTACGCCCGTGCCCCAAGGCAGCGGGTGAAGGGCGGCGGATGAACACTATTCTGATCGTCGATGACGAATACCTGATCGCCGATATCCTGGGCTTTGCCCTGGAGGACGAAGGCTTTCTGGTAGAAAAGGCGAGCAATGGGCGCAAGGCCCTGGAAGCGTTACAGGAAAAACGCGTGGATCTGGTGATCACCGACTACATGATGCCGGTGCTCAACGGCGAAGAGTTGGTGCTGGCCATCCGCAAAGAGCTGCAGTTGCCCGACCTCCCTGTGATCCTGATGAGTGGCGCGCAGGCCAGCCAAGGACGCCCGGAGCTGTTCGCTGCGGCGTTCGACAAACCGTTCGACGTGGACAAGTTGATCGCCAAAGTGCGCGAGCTGCTTGGCGCCTGAGGCTCGGGCTGCGGTAGGTACGCAATCGATCAAGCGCGTCCGTGCGGCTTGAAGTGTCGCAATCAGTGTTGATCGTCGTGCTTTTCCGGCGCCGGGCTACCGGCCTGGATACGCTTGAAGATTTCTTCACGGTGCACCTGGACATCTTTTGGTGCATCAATGCCAATCCTCACCTGCATCCCCTTGACGCCCAGAATGGTGACTTTGATGTCATCGTTGATGACGATGCTTTCGCCAACCTTACGGGTGAGTATCAGCATGTAGTTCTCCTTGGTGGTATCGAAATCCACCCGGCAAGTGCCGCAGTGGTGGGAGCCTGTCCCTCTTCCTTCTCATTAAAGACGCTTTCGGCGGATATTAATTCCCCGTAAAGCAAATTCTGTTGTGTGTCTTTAGTTGCAGGTGCCGTGGTGAAACGCGGGTAAGCGTCCGGCGAAGGTGCTCGGTGGCAAGGATAGGGCGCTTCGGCCTTAATGGGAAATTTCTCTGCATGATTACAGGTATAGGCTCGTTCAATTGGCTTGTGCTTGCTCCAGTGCCTGCAGAAACAACAGCAATGCCACTTCTTCGGGATCAAGGCCCTTGCGCACGCGGCGGCCAGGAAGCTCTGCCAGGCGTCCCAACGCGTAATGCTCCAGCACGGCAGGGTGGATATAGCAGCGCCTGCATACGGCCGGGGTGTTACCCAGGCGCGCGGCCACCTGCTTGACGATGCTCGCAACCTGGCGCTTGGCCTCGCTCTCCGGCTCCCAGGCCAGCGGCCTGAGCAGGCTCAGCGCCAGGCTGCTACCTGCCCAGGTGCGGTAATCCTTTGCAGTGAAATCGGCACCGGTCAGTTGCTGCAGGAACTGGTTGATCTCACTGGACCCAATGCTGTGCCGCTGGCCTTCTTCGTCCAGGTACTGGAACAGCGCTTGGCCCGGCAGCTCCATGCAACGTTTGAGCAGGTTGGCCAGGCGTCGGTCGCGCAGGGTGACATTGTGTTCCACGCCGCGCTTGCCGCGGAACTGGAAGCGGATGGTGCTGCCCTCGACCTTCACATGGCGGTTGCGCAGCGTGGTCAGGCCGTAGGATTTGTTGTCGCGCAAATAGCGCTGGTTGCCAATGCGGATCAGTGTGTGGTCCAGCAGGCTGACCACCAGTGCCATTACCTTCTCCCGGTCCAGCCCCGGGCGCGCCAGGTGCGTCTCCAGCTGTGCGCGAAGCTTGGGCAATGCCTGGGCGAAGGCCAGCATGCGTCCATATTTGTGTTGATCGCGCAGCTCACGCCACTGGGCGTGGTAGCGGTATTGCTTGCGGCCACGCGCATCGCGCCCTGTGGCTTGCAGGTGGCCTTGCGGGTCGGCGCAAATCCACACGTCGGTGTAGGCTGGCGGGATCACCAGGGCGGCGATGCGCGCCAGGGTTTCGCTGTCGCGCACCCGCTGGCCTTGGGCATCGAGGTAGATGAAACGGTCGCGCCAGCGGCGCCGGCTCAGGCCGGGCTGGCTATCGTCAACGTAATGCAGGCTGGCAGGTAAGGTGCAGTCAAGCATGGGCGGCACGCCTCGATCAGGTCACTGATCAATGGACAGCGGCCGCGCGAGTGATGCTCAGCCCAATAGCGCTACCGACTTTATTTGCGCGATCAACGCCTGCCCTGGATGCAGGCCGAGCTGGTCCGCCGAGAAGCGGGTGATGCGCGCCAGCAGGGCATTGCCGCCGGCATCCAGGCTGACCAGCACATGCGCCGGGTTGTCTGCCGGGTGCACGTCACGCACCCGCACGGCCAGCCGGTTGAGGATGCTGGAGGCGCCATCTGGCGATAGCGTCAGGCTGACGTCGCGGGCCTGAATCTTGACCCGCAAGGTGCTGCCCGTTTCGTGCGCCGGGTGGGCAATGCGCAGCAACGGCGCTTCACTGCCAGGCAGGCGCAGGTCGAGCAAGCCGTAATGGGCGTCGTGGTCAACCACCACGCCCTCTAATACCGCGCCGGCATCGTCGCCCTGGGCCAACGACAGGTCCAGGCGCGCGAGCGTTTGCCCAATCGGGCCGCTGGCCGTTGCCCTGCCTTGCTCCAGCAGCACCAGGTGGTCGGCCAGCCGCGCCACTTCGTCCTGGGCATGGCTGACGTAGATCACGGGAACGTCCAGTTCATCGTGCAGGCGCTCCAGGTAGGGCAGGATCTCGCGCTTGCGCGGCCCGTCCAGTGCGGCCAGGGGCTCATCCATCAATAACAGGCGCGGGCTGCTGAGCAGTGCCCGGGCGATACCCACACGCTGAGCCTCGCCGCCCGACAGGGTTGCCGGCCTGCGCTCGAGCAGGTGGCCGATGCCCAGCAGTTGGCAGGCCTGGTCGAGGTTGACCTTGCGCTCGTCTGGTGCAATTCGCCGCCAGCCGAACGCCAGGTTGCCGCGCACCGACAAATGCGGGAACAGGCTGGCCTCCTGAAACACGTAGCCGACCGGCCGCAGGTGGGGCGCCTGGAAGTAGTTGCGCGCACTGTCTTCCCAGACTTCACCATTGACCTCTATATAGGCGCTCGCGGCCCTTTCCAGGCCGGCCAGGCAGCGCAGGCACGAGGTTTTGCCCGAGCCGGAATGGCCGAACAGGGCGCTGATGCCGCGCCCTGGCAGTTGCAGGTCGACATCCAAGGTGAAGTCGTCACGCGCAAGCTTGATGCGCGCCACAATCGATCCGCTCATTTCAGCTCCAGCCAGGCTTGCCTCGGCGCCCCGCGTACAGCAGGAGCAGCACCAGGAACGAGAACACCAGCATGGCACCGGCCAGCCAGTGGGCTTGCATGTATTCCATGGCCTCGACGTGATCGAAGATCTGCACCGAGACCACGCGGGTCTTGTCAGGGATGTTGCCGCCAATCATCAGCACCACACCAAACTCGCCTACGGTGTGGGCAAAACCAAGGATGCTGGCGGTGATGAAACCAGGCCGTGCCAGCGGCAGCACCACATGTACGAAGGTGTCCCACGGGCTGGCGCGCAAGGTCGCGGCGACTTCCAGCGGGCGCTGGCCGATGGCAGCGAAGGCGTTCTGCAGCGGTTGCACCACGAACGGCAGGGAGTACACCGTCGAGCCGATCACCAGGCCAGTGAAACTGAACACCACGCTGCCCAGGCCCAGCGCCTCGGTGGCCTGGCCTATCCAGCCATGCGGGCCGAGGGCGATCAGCAGGTAAAACCCGATCACCGTCGGCGGCAGCACCAGCGGCAGCGCCACCACCGCGCCCACCGGCCCGCGCAGCCAAGAGCGCGTACGCGCCAGCCACCAGGCGATGGGCGTGCCGATGAGCAGCAAGATCAGGGTGGTCAGGCTGGCCAGCTTGACGGTCAGCCAGATGGCACCCAGGTCACTGGCGTCCAGTGGCATCAGCGTTCATAACCATAAGACTTGATGATCGCAGTGGCTTTGGGGCCTTTGAGGTATTCAACCAGTGCCTTGGCCGCCGGGTTGTCCTTGCCCTTGTTGAGAATGACGGCGTCCTGGCGGATAGGGTCGTGCAGTTCGGACGGTACGACCCAGGCCGAACCACGGGTGACTTTGCCGTCCTTGTAGATCTGCGACAGGGCGACGAAACCCAGCTCGGCATTGCCGGTGGAGACGAACTGGAAGGCTTGAGTGATGTTCTGGCCTTCGACGATCTTGCCCTGGGTGGCTTGAGCCAAGCCAAGCTTGGCCAGTACTTGCGTGGCGGCCAGGCCGTAGGGCGCCGTTTTCGGGTTGGCGATGGACAGGTGCTTGTACTGGTTTTTCTTCAATACCTCACCTTGGGCGTCAACGTAGCCGTCCTTGGCCGACCACAGGGCCAACGTACCAATGGCGTAGGTGAAGCGCGAGCCGGGGACGATGTCCTTTTCCTGCTCCAGCTTGGCCGGGGTGCTGTCATCGGCGGCGAGGAACACCTCGAACGGCGCGCCGTTCTTGATCTGTGCGTAGAACTGCCCGGTGGCGCCGTAGGCAGCGATCAGCTTGTGGCCGGTGTCTTTCTCGAAGTCCTTGGCGATGGCCTGGATCGGCGCGGTGAAGTTTGCGGCGACCGCAACCTGCACCTCGTCGGCCCAGGCGCTGTTGACGGATAGGATGCAGGCGAGGGCAGTGGCGGCCAGGAGGGGCAAGCGTGTACGCATGAAAACAGCTCCTTGGGAGTGCAGGTTATCGTTATAGCGGTAACTATATAGCGATAGCCCTGAAGCCGGAAGGTGCTGCCTGGCTTGATAGCTGAAATTGGCGCAATCCCTTCAGGGGCTGCACCCCAGGTCAGTGGCTAACGGCCAATCAGCGTCAACGCCCTCTCTGCAATTTCCCGGGTCAGCTGTTCAGCCGGCATCGCTTTGCCCAGCCGCAACGCTTGCCCTGCCCACAAGTTGCTGAAGTCGCTGTTGCCTTGTGGATCGGTGATTGCCCGCAACGGCATCAGCGCGCCGCCAGCCAGGGGGAAGCGTGGCGCCAGTTCACTCATCGGCCCCAGTTCGCGCATGACGCGGTTGTTGATGCCGCGTGCCGGGCGCCCGGTGAACAGGTTGGTCAGGGCCGTGTCGCTGGCCGAAGCACTGTCCAGCGCGCGCCGGTGGGCCGTAGACACCTTGGCCTGCGGGCAGAACAGGTAGGCCGTGCCGATTTGCACGGCGCTGGCACCCAGGGCCAGCGCGGCAACCAGGCCACGAGGGTCAGCGATGCCGCCAGCGGCGATCACTGGCACCCCGACTGCATCGGCAACCTGTGGCACCAGGGCGAAGGTGCCGATCTGGCTGTTGATGTCTTCACTGAGGAACATGCCGCGATGGCCACCGGCTTCACTGCCCATGGCAATGATCGCGTCGCAACCCTTGGCCTCCAACCACAGTGCTTCTTCCACCGTAGTGGCGCTGGACAGCACCATGGCGCCGGTTGCTTTCACACGCTGCAGCAGCGCAGCGTCGGGCAGGCCGAAGTGGAAGCTCACCACCTCCGGGCGCAGTTGTTCGACCCACTGGCAGCTGTGCTCGTCAAAGGGGGCGCGGTTGGACACCGGGGTGGGAGCCTCGAAGTCCGCGCCCAGTTCGGTGTAGTACGGCTTGAGTGCCAGCTTCCAGCGCTTGTCGCGGTCGACGTCAGGGGCTGGCGGCTGGTGGCAGAAGAAATTCAGGTTCAGCGGGGCGCTCGGGCAAGCGCTGCGAAAGGCTGCGATCTCGTCGCGCACCTGCTCGCCGGTAAGCATGGCGCAGGGCAGGGCGCCCAGGCCCCCGGCGTTGGCCACGGCGATGGCCAGGGCCGAGCCGCTGGCGCCGGCCATGGGCGCCTGGAGAATGGGCAACTCGATGCCCAGCAGATCGAGAATACGACGGTCGGGCCAGTTGCTCATGCAGTTCTCCTAGCGGTTTTCCCCAGCGGTTTTTACAGGGCCTTGCTGACGTGGATCTCGCTGATCTTGTCGGCGTCGTCGCCGTGGATCTTGCGCAGGGCTTCCAGCGCCTGCTCGTGCGAGGCATCGGACATGACGGCGAAGTCCCAGCGGCGTTCGCCGTCGAGCTTGTATTTGATGACGTACTTGATGTTCTGGTTCATGGCGGTCTTATCTGAGTTTGGACGACGAACGACGGATGATCTTGATCTTGTGGGACAAGGTTGGCTTGCGCGTTACCGAGATCGGGCGCGTGGTCACGGTGTCGATGGTGATGTTCCAGAAACCGGTGCTAGGTACCGTGATCTTGGCCGGGAACCGCTCGAAGTGGCCGCCGTGGTAGGTGTGTCGGCCGCCGTTTTTGAAGCTGCGGAAGTTGGCGTCGTTCATCAGGCGGATGTTGCAGCGTTGAGAGCACTCGATGACGACGATGTCGTCCTCGTTGAGATGCTCGCGCTGGTGTACGAATTTCATGGGGTGCTCCGCAAAGTCGGGTTCAGCAAACGCGAACGATACCACGATGTCGGGATTGGCTGGCGCGCCGGATGGCGTGGGGCTAGATAAATCTGCCAAAGCACGGAGCAAAAGTGCCTGGCCGTGGTCTGATGCATTCCTGATAGCTGAGGTATGCCAAATGAAGTGGATGGTGGCGGCGTTGTCCCTGACGCTGGGTGGTTGTGTCAGCGTTTCCGAGCTGGAGCAGTCGCACGAAACGATGGATGTGATCTCTGGCAAGACGCCCCGCGAGTATGCCGACTGTGTCAAGAAGGAGCTGGCGAACACCCGTGATCCGTTGCTCGAAGAGCAGCGCGGCGATGGCCTGCGCTTGATCGTGCCGCAAAAGCTGACGGCCGGCGCCGGGCCAGCGGCACTGGTGGATATCGATGAACGTGGCAGCGGCAGCAGCATCAAGCTGCATGAACGCTTGAACAACTTCCCACTGCGTCTGGGCGATGTGCGCACCGCGGCGACCAAGTGCATCTCTGGCGGTTGATCTGGCTCAAGTAAAACGCGGTTAACAAGGCCAATTGCCATGTGCTGGTCGTGTTGCCGTTGTTGGCAGTTCCCAGGCGGGGCTAGTATCCATTTGCTTATGTGTTTTAAGCCTAAGCTTATAACAAAAGAAATGGAGATTCGTGATGACCCCGTTGAGTCGAGTCCTGATCGGCAGCCTGCTGATCGTGGCCTGGCCCATGGCGCACGCCGCCGATGGCCAGAAGATCTTCACCCAGGGTGGCGCCAACCCCGCCGCCATGGCTTGCCTGGGCTGCCATGGCCCTGACGGCAAGGGCATAGCCGCCGCTGGCTTCCCACGCCTGGCCGGCCTGCCGGCAGGTTACCTGAGCAAACAGTTGCATGACTGGCGTGCCGGCAGCCGCAAACAGGCGGTGATGGAACCGCTGGCCAAGGCCTTGACCGAGGATGAAATCACGGCCGTCAGCAGCTACCTGGCCAGCCTGCCAGGCGAGCAGGCCCCAGGCGTGCGCCGCCAGCAGATCGCTAACGACCCCACCACCCGCCTGGCGCTTTACGGTGACTGGAGCCGTAACATTCCCGGTTGCGTGCAATGCCATGGCCCTGGTGGCAGTGGTGTGGGCGAGCACTTTCCGCCCCTGGCAGGTCAGCCTGCCAGCTACCTGGCGGCGCAACTCAACGGCTGGCGCGATGGCAGCCGCAGCAACGACCCCAATCAGCTGATGGTCGGCGTGGCCAAGGCCCTGAGCGACCAAGAGGTCCAGGCAATCGCAGCATTCTTTGCCACCCCTGCCAGCCAGGAGGTCAAGCCATGAAAGCCAAGAAAGCACTGATGCCAGCGTTGCTGCTGTCGGCCATGGGGCATGCTGTTGCGGCGCCCATCGCCATGGAAGACCAGTCGCAGTTGAACGTTACTGCTACCAAGGGCTCAGCGCAGTTTGCGCCTCCCGCTGAGCGTGAACTGCCTGACAACGCTTTCGGCAACATGGTGCGCGAGGGCCATGCGCTGTTCGTCGACACCCGCCGACTGATGCCTGAGGCGGTGGGTAACGGCATGAACTGCAGCAACTGCCACCTGGACCAAGGCCGCTTGGCGCACTCCGCGCCGATGTGGGGTGCCTACCCTATGTATCCGGCATATCGCAAGAAAAATGACAAGGTCAACACCTTCGCCGAGCGTATCCAGGGCTGCTTCCAGTTCAGCATGAACGGCAAGCCACCGGCCGCCGACAGCCCGCAGATGACCGCGCTGTCGGTCTATGCCTACTGGTTGGCCACCAAAGCCCCTACAGGGGTGGAGATCGCCGGGCGCGGGTACCCTGAAGTACCGCAACCCAAAGGTGGCTATGACTTCAAGCGCGGTCAGCAGGTCTACCGCGAGCAGTGCGCCATCTGCCACGGGGACAACGGCGAAGGGCAGAAGGTGGCCGACGAATACGTGATGCCGCCGTTGTGGGGCAAGGATTCCTACAACTGGGGCGCCGGCATGCACCGGATCAATACGGCGGCTTCCTTCATCAAGCACAACATGCCGCTGGGCCGGCCAGGCAGCCTGAGTGATCAGCAGGCGTGGGATGTGGCAGCCTGGGTCAACCGCCACGAACGGCCGCAGGACCCTCGGCTGGTGGAGGGCTCTATCGAGAAGACCCGGCTGAAGTTCCATGCCAACGACGGCGTCAACCTGTATGGGCAGAAGGTCGACGGGGTGCTGATCGGGCAGGGCACCGGTAGCTGACGCGCTCACCGTTGGCCGCACTGTTCTGTCATCGCGCCGTCACCGCTTTGCAACCCCCGGGCGGTAGCAATGTCCGCTATCTCACTCAAGGAGCGCGGCCATGGACCTCTGTGTGATCGGGGCAGGGTATGTAGGGTTGGTGACGGCAGCCTGTTTCGCCGGGATGGGCAACCGGGTGGTGTGCCTGGAGCGCGACCCGCACCGCCTGGCACAGCTGCGGCAGGGCCAGTGTCCGATCCAAGAACCGGGGTTGCAGGCACTGCTGCAAGCGGGCATGGAGCAAGGGCTGCTGAGCTTCAGCGACCAGTGGCAGCCGTCGCTGGCCAAGGCGCAGGTGGTGTTCATCGCCGTGGGCACGCCCAGCCTGGAAGACGGCTCGGCCGACCTGCAGCACGTCCTGGCCGTGGCCGACAGCCTTGGCCGCCATTTGCCGCGCAGTTGCCTGGTGGTCAACAAGTCGACCGTGCCGGTGGGCACCGCAGAGCGCGTGGCCCGGCAGGTGATGCAGGGCCTGCGCGAGCGCAGCGCCGGCTTTACCGTCGAGGTGGCGAGCAACCCGGAGTTTCTCAAGGAAGGCAGCGCCGTCGACGATTTCATGCGCCCGGACCGCATCATCATAGGCACGGACAACGAGGCCGCACGGCAGTGCTTGCAACGTCTCTACGCGCCCTTTGTGCGCAACCGCGAACGTATCCTGGTGATGTCCCCGCGTGCGGCCGAGTTCAGCAAGTACGCCGCCAACGCCTTCCTGGCCACCAAGATATCGTTCATCAACGAACTGGCCGGGCTGTGCGCCCACCTGGGCGTGGACATCGAGCAGGTGCGCCACGGCATTGGCAGCGACCGGCGCATCGGCAGCCATTTCATCTACGCCGGCTGTGGCTATGGGGGGTCGTGCTTTCCGAAGGACATCCGTGCGTTGCTGCGCACAGCCGAGCAGCAAGGTTATCAGCCTGCCATCCTGCGGGCAGTACAGGCCCGCAACGATCAGCAAAAAAACCTGTTGTTTACCGCCCTGCAGCAGCATTTCGGTGGTTTGCTGCGCGGGCGTACCGTGGCGGTATGGGGGCTGGCGTTCAAACCGGGCACCGATGACCTGCGCGAGGCGCCCAGCCTGGTGCTGCTCGATGCGTTGCTGGCCGCAGGCACACGCGTGCAGGCCTGCGATCCGGTGGCGCTGGCTGGGGTTGCCGAGCGCTATGCGCAGGCGCTGGCCAGTGGTCAACTCAAGCTGACCGAGGACCCTTACGCCTGCGTGGAAGGTGCCGATGCACTGGCCCTGGTGACTGAATGGAAGCAGTTCCGCCAACCGGATTTCAGCCGAGTGCGCGGGCTGATGCGCATGCCAGTGATATTTGATGGCCGTAATATTTACGATCCCCTGGAACTATCTACACTGGGTTATCTCTATCATGGCATCGGTCGGCCCCAGGCGGGGCATTGTAAGGTGACTGCCGCCTGATTAGACTGCGCCAATTCCACAGGCTCCGCCTTTGTTTAAGGACGTTTATGATCAAGAAATGCTTGTTCCCGGCAGCCGGTTACGGCACTCGCTTCCTGCCTGCTACCAAAGCCATGCCCAAGGAAATGCTGCCAGTGGTCAACAAGCCACTGATCCAGTATGGCGTTGAAGAGGCCCTGGACGCTGGCCTGAACGAGATTTCCATTGTCACAGGCCGCGGTAAGCGCGCCCTGGAAGACCACTTCGACATCAGCTACGAGCTGGAAAACCAGATCAAGGGCACCGACAAGGAAAAATACCTGGTCGGCATCCGTCGCCTGCTCAACGAGTGCTCGTTCTCCTACACCCGCCAGACCGAAATGAAAGGCCTGGGCCATGCCATCCTGACCGGCCAGCCGCTGATCGGTGATGAACCGTTTGCCGTGGTGCTGGCCGATGACCTGTGCGTCAACCCGGAAGGTGACGGCGTACTGACCCAGATGGTGAAGCTGTATAACCAGTTCCGCTGCTCGATCATCGCCATCCAGGAAGTCGATCCGCAGGAAACCAACAAGTACGGCGTGATTGCCGGCGACATGATCCGCGACGACATCTTCCGTGTGACCAACATGGTCGAGAAGCCTGCCCCGGAAGACGCTCCGTCGAACCTGGCGATCATCGGCCGCTACATCCTGACCCCGGATATCTTCGATATCATCCGCAACACCCCACCGGGCAAAGGCGGCGAGATCCAGATCACTGACGCACTGATGCAGCAGGCGCAGAACGGCTGCGTGATCGCCTACAAGTTCAAGGGCCAGCGTTTCGACTGCGGCGGCGCCGAAGGTTACATCGACGCGACCAACTTCTGCTTCGAGAACTACTACAAGACCGGCAAGGCTTACTGATAAGCCACCGCAGGTCTACGAGCCACCCTTCTGGGTAATGCACTACAGTCAAGCGATTTGGAGCCGCACAGCGGCCCTGAAAATGGTGACTGCCGTGCATTACCCGGCTGGGTGGCTTTTTTGTTTGTGGCGGCCAACGGCGGTATGCTGAGCGCCAGCCAAGGAGACTGAATACATGGCCTACGATTTTGATCTGTTCGTGATTGGTGCCGGGTCCGGTGGTGTGCGCGCGGCGCGCTTCGCAGCGGGCTTTGGTGCAAAAGTGGCGGTAGCCGAGAGCCGCTACCTGGGTGGTACCTGCGTCAACGTTGGTTGTGTGCCCAAGAAGCTGCTGGTGTATGGCGCCCACGTCGCGGATGAACTGGAGCAGGCTGCCGGCTACGGCTGGACCTTGGAGGAGGGCCACTTCGACTGGGGTACCCTCATCGCCAACAAAAACCGCGAAATCGAACGCCTCAACGGCATCTATCGCAACCTGCTGGTCAACAGCGGCGTGACGCTGCTGCAAGGCCATGCGCGCATCACCGGCGCCAACGAAGTGGAAGTGCAAGGCCAGCGCTACAGCGCCGGGCACATCCTCATCGCGACGGGTGGCTGGCCCCAGGTACCGGACATTCCGGGCAAGGAACTGGCCATCACCTCCAACGAGGCGTTCTACCTCAAAGCGCTGCCACGCCGGGTGTTGGTGGTGGGCGGCGGCTACATTGCGGTCGAGTTCGCCGGCATTTTCCAAGGGCTGGGCGCTGCCACCACGTTGCTCTATCGCGGCGACATGTTCCTGCGCGGTTTCGACGGTTCGGTGCGTACCCATTTGAAGGAAGAGCTGGAAAAACGCGGCATGGACTTACAGTTCAATGCCGATATCCAGCGCATCGAGCAGCTTGAAGACGGCAGCCTCAAGGCCACCCTCAAGGATGGCCGTGAACTGGTCACCGATTGCGTGTTCTACGCCACCGGCCGACGCCCGATGCTCGACAATCTGGGCCTGGAAAACACCGGTGTGGAGCTGGACGGCCGCGGTTACATCCGTGTGGACGAGCAGTACCAGACCACCGCCCCGACGATCCTGGCCATCGGCGATGTGATCGGCCGCGTGCAGCTCACCCCGGTCGCCCTGGCCGAAGGCATGGCCGTGGCACGGCGCCTGTTCAAACCCGAGCAGTACCGCCCGGTGGATTACCAGAACATCCCCACCGCAGTGTTCAGCCAGCCGCCGATCGGTACCGTGGGCCTGACTGAAGAGCAGGCACTGGAAGCCGGGCACAAGGTGCAGGTCTTCGAAAGCCGCTTCCGCGCCATGAAACTGACCCTCACCGACATCCAGGAAAAGACCCTGATGAAACTGGTGGTGGACGCCGAAACCGACAAGGTGCTGGGCTGCCACATGGTCGGCCCTGAGGCTGGCGAGATCATCCAGGGCTTGGGTATTGCCCTGAAGGCTGGCGCTACCAAGCAGCAGTTCGACGAGACCATTGGCGTGCACCCGACGGCGGCGGAAGAGTTCGTCACCATGCGCACCGTTACGCGCTGAACCTCACTCCCCCTGAAACCCGCAAGCCGGCTTCCCGGGTATGCCCAGCCCTGAAGCCGGCGCCTAGCAATGGCAGTCGGCTTGCCGGCGAGGGCCGCACAAGCGGGCGCAATCCTTTGCTCAGCCCAATCCCTTCTATTAATAAACCTCGCTTATAGCCAAAACCAATCGCAAGCATGAGGTTTGCCAATGAGCCTTCATGGCGACCAGCGGTTAGGATTCTCTCCATCAACTGATTCCAACCCCATGAAGGAGCGTCTCTCATGCCAATCATCAACAGCCAGGTCAAACCGTTCAACGCCACCGCCTTCCACAACGGCGAATTCGTTCAGGTAAGCGAAGCCGACCTGAAGGGTAAGTGGTCTGTCGTGTTCTTCTACCCGGCCGATTTCACCTTCGTCTGCCCGACCGAGCTGGGTGACCTTGCTGACAACTACGCCGAGTTCCAGAAGCTGGGCGTGGAAATCTACGGCGTGTCCACCGACACCCACTTTACCCACAAAGCCTGGCACGACACGTCCGACACCATCAGCAAGATCAAGTACCCGCTGATCGGTGACCCGACCCACGTCATTTCGCGCAACTTCGACGTGCTGATCGAAGAAGCCGGCATGGCCGATCGCGGTACCTTCGTGATCAACCCGGAAGGCCAGATCAAGATCGTCGAAATCAACGACGGTGGCGTAGGCCGCGACGCCAGCGAGCTGCTGCGCAAGGTCAAGGCTGCCCAGTACATCGCCGCTCACCCAGGCGAAGTCTGCCCAGCCAAGTGGAAAGAAGGCGAAGCTACCCTCGCGCCATCCCTGGACCTGGTCGGCAAGATCTAAGACCGTGCGCCAGTCGTGGGCGGTGAGCAGCCGCCAAAGCTGAAGTACTCACTGCCCCGCCAAACGCCCGGGCGCTATTGCCTGGGCGTTTTTGTATCCGAAGATTGAAAAAGGAATCGCCCGTATGTTGGACGCCACGCTTAAATCGCAACTGAAAACCTACCTGGAGCGGGTCACCCAGCCGATCGAGATCGTTGCATCCCTCGACGACGGCGCGAAGTCCCGCGAACTGCACGACCTGCTGGTGGAAATTGCCAGTCTGTCGAACCTCATTACCTTGAGCGCGGACGGTACCGATGCCCGTCGCCCGTCGTTCTCGCTCAACCGCCCGGGTGCCGACATCAGCCTGCGTTTTGCCGGCATCCCCATGGGCCACGAATTCACCTCCCTGGTGCTGGCGCTGCTGCAAGTCGGCGGCCACCCCTCCAAGGCCAGTGCCGAAGTGATCGAGCAGATCCAGGCCTTGGAAGGCGAGTTCACCTTCGAGACCTACTTCTCGCTGTCGTGCCAGAACTGCCCCGACGTGGTGCAGGCGCTGAACCTGATGGCGGTGCTCAACCCCAACGTACGCCACGTGGCCATTGACGGCGCGCTGTTCCAGGACGAAGTCGAGTCACGCAAGATCATGGCCGTGCCCAGCATCTACCTGAACGGTGAAGTGTTCGGCCAGGGCCGCATGGGCCTGGAAGAGATCCTCGGCAAGATCGACACCAATGCCGGCGCCCGCCAGGCCGAGAAGATCAACGCCAAGGACGCTTTCGACGTGCTGGTGGTCGGTGGTGGCCCCGCCGGCGCTGCCGCCGCCATCTACGCAGCACGCAAGGGTATCCGTACCGGTGTCGCTGCCGAGCGTTTCGGCGGCCAGGTGCTCGATACCATGGCCATCGAGAACTTCATTTCCGTGCAGGAAACCGAGGGGCCGAAACTGGCGACTGCACTGGAAGAGCACGTCAAGCAGTACGATGTCGACATCATGAACCTGCAGCGCGGTGAAGCGCTCATTCCTGCCACCGACGGTGGCCTGCACGAAGTGCGCCTTGCCGGCGGCGCCTCGCTCAAAGCCAAGACCGTGATCCTCGCCACGGGCGCCCGCTGGCGCGAAATGAACGTGCCGGGTGAGCAACAGTACCGCGCCCGTGGCGTGGCTTACTGCCCGCACTGTGACGGCCCGCTGTTCAAGGGTAAGCGTGTGGCGGTGATCGGCGGCGGCAACTCCGGCGTGGAAGCAGCGATCGACCTGGCAGGTATCGTCGCCCAGGTGACGTTGATCGAGTTCGACAGCCAGCTGCGTGCCGACGCCGTGCTGCAGCGCAAGCTGCACAGCCTGCCGAACGTCAAGGTGATCACCAGCGCGCTGACCACCGAAGTGCTGGGCAATGGCGAGAAGGTGACCGGCCTGCGCTACAAGGACCGCACCAGCGACGAGCTGCATGACCTGGCGCTGGAAGGTATCTTCGTGCAGATCGGCCTGTTGCCCAACACCGATTGGCTCAAGGGGACGGTCGAGCTGTCGCCGCGTGGCGAGATCATTGTCGATGCCAAAGGTGCTACCAGCATCCCGGGCGTCTTCGCTGCCGGGGACGTGACCACCGTGCCGTACAAGCAGATCGTCATTGCAGTGGGCGAGGGTGCCAAGGCCTCGCTGGCGGCCTTCGATCACCTGATCCGCACCTCGGCGCCGGCGTAACGCTGACAACCGGGGGGTGTCTATGCTTAGTGCCGACACCCTCCGGAATTGTTAGCCATGACCCTGATCAGCCGTGAACCCTGGTGGCTGGTGCCACCCCAGCCCGGGCAGCAGGAGCAGGACCTGCACTGGGGTTACCTGGAGATCTACGCAGACGGCCGTACCGTGTTCGTCGACCAGCGCCCCAGTGACCGGGAAATGGCCGAGCGCAAAAGCTGCCGCAACTTCCCCGAACCGGAACACTGAGTGGCTTAGCCTTCAAGCTCGGCCAGGCGCGCCTCCAGCGCGGCAATTCGTGCCTCCAGGGCTTCGATCCTTTCTTCCGACACATTGCCGCCACTGTTGCGCGCCCCGCCTTCCTGCTGGCGAGCCGCAAGAATCGCCTCGATTTCTGCCGGATTCCCCAGCGCATGGGTATAGCGGTCCTCGCGCTGCCCGGCCTGGCGTGGCAGGTGCAGCGCCAAACCACGCGAGATCAGGCGCTCGAGCTGGTGCTGGATCTGCTCGGTGTCGTCGAAGTCGTGCAGGCGGTTGCTGCGCGTCAGCAGTTCGTTGAGCGTTTGCGGCCCACGCAGAAACATCAGGCCCATCAGTATCAACTGGGCCGGTACCAGCTCCAGTGCCTTGTCCACCCGCTGCTCCCAACGGTCTGCGCGGCTACCCATCTGCAGACGGGTCATGCCTTGGCCTTCCAGGGCACGCAGCGCCAAGCCGACCTGGCCCTGGGTCAGGTTCATCACCGGCTCACGGCTGGTCTTCTGGTTGCAGGCCAGCACCAGGGCATTGAGGGTCAGTGGGTAACTTTCAGGGCTGGTGGCCTGTTTTTCGATCAGCGCGCCGAGAATGCGGATCTCGATACTGCTGAAGCGGCCTTCGTCTGCGGTTTGATGTTCTGACATGGCCAACTCTCATTGCGAGGAAAAGGCCACTAGCGTAGGTAAAGCGCTTGGCTTAAGCAATCACTTGGGGGCTGCTATGGGAGCCTGCGTGGCAGCGAAAGGGCCGCCATGCGGCCCCACGTGTCTCAGGCGCTGCGGCGCTCTTGCGCCTGGCAGGCCGCCGCAGTGAACAGCACATCGGTCGAAGAATTCAGTGCAGTCTCGGCCGAGTCCTGCAGCACGCCAATGATGAAGCCCACAGCCACCACCTGCATGGCAATCTCGCTGGGGATGCCGAACAGGCTGCATGCCAGCGGGATCAGCAGCAACGAACCGCCGGCCACGCCAGACGCACCACAGGCGCAGACCGCCGCCACCATGCTCAGCAGCACGGCGGTAGGCAGGTCGACCGGGATGCCCAGCGTGTGCACCGCTGCCAGGGTCAGCACGGTGATCGTGATGGCCGCGCCCGCCATGTTGATGGTCGCACCCAGCGGGATGGATACCGAATAGGTGTCTTCATGCAGCCCCAGGCGCTCGGACAGTGCCATGTTGACCGGAATGTTCGCCGCTGAGCTGCGGGTGAAGAACGCCGTGATCCCACTCTCGCGCAGGCACAGCAGCGTCAATGGGTAAGGATTGCGACGGATCTTCCAGAACACGATCAGCGGGTTCATCACCAGTGCCACGAACAGCATGCAGCCAATCAGCACCGCCAGGAGGTGCAGGTAGCCAAGCAGGGCGTCGAGGCCAGACTGAGCGAGTGTCGAGCTGACCAGGCCGAAGATGCCCAGTGGGGCGAAGCGGATGACCACACGCACGATCAGGGTTACGCCGTTGGACAGGTCCTCGACGACGGATCGGGTAGTTGTCCCGGCATGGCGCAGGGCCACGCCCAAACCAATGGCCCAGGTCAGCACACCAATGAAATTGGCGTTGAGCAGGGCATTGATCGGGTTGTCGACGGCGCTCAATACCAGGTTTTGCAGCACTTCACCAATGCCGCCAGGCGCGCTCAGGGTGACATCGCCGTTGCTTAGCGCAAGCTGCGAAGGGAACAGCATGCTGGCAACAACGGCCACCACTGACGCGGAGAAAGTGCCTAGCACGTACAGCCAGAGAATCGGGCGGATGTGGGTTTCCTGGCCATGGCGATGGTTGGCGATCGAGGCCATCACCAGAATGAACACAAGCACCGGTGCGACTGCTTTCAGGGCGCTGACGAACACCTTGCCGAGAAAGCCCAGGTCGAGGGCGATGGCTGGCGCAAGCAAGGCCAGGACAATACCGGCGATAAGGCCGATGACGATCTGGGTCACCAGGCTGGTGCGGTTGAGGAGGCTGAGGAAGGGGGACATGTGCTGCGCTATCTCGGTATCTTGAAAGGGCGTGACTTTACCATAGACCTTGGTAGGGACGTCCCGGCCTCTTCGCTCACCAGTGGAATAGCTCCCGGCGCGCCCCCTCGGTAATGGCCACGATGCCGGGGTGCTTGACCTTGCGCTCGACTGAAATAGCGTAGAACGACTCGTGCACCGCTTCGGTCTGCCCGATCAGTTCCACCCCGTACTGGCGGCACACTTCCTCGGTAATCACACTGGGCGCCACGAAGATACCGCTGCCGGACTGGCCGAACGCCTGCATCAAGGCGCTGTCGTCGAATTCGCCGATTATCCGCGGCTGCACCTGCTGCTCGCCAAGCCAGCGCAGCAGCCGGCTGCGCACCACTGTCTCCTGGCCCGGGATCAGCAAGGGTGCATCGTGCAGGCAGCCAGGAAAGACGCCAGCGTGGCGTTGGGCCAACGCTTTTGTAGCGAAGAAGCTCAAGCCGCACTCCCCGAGCTTCTGGCTGTAACCCTTGATATCCAGGTGGCTGGGCATCGGGCTGTCAGAGATCACCAGGTCCAGGCGCTGGATCGCCAGGTCGGCCAGCAAACGTTCGAGTTTGTCCTCACGGCAGTTGATGCGCAGCACGTCGTCCAGCTCCATGGTGGGCGCGAGCAGGCGATAGACGATGGACTTGGGCACCACGTCAGCCACCCCCACACGGAACAGGATCTGCTCCTGCGGGCCCGCTCGCAACATCGCCTCCAGCTCACTGCCGATCTGGAACATCTGTTCGGCGTAGACCAAGGTCTGGCGACCGGTTTCGGTCAGTTCCAGCTGCCGCCCAACCCGCTGGAACAGTTCAAGGCCATAGGTTTGCTCGAACAGGCTGATCTGACCGCTGATGGTCTGCGGGGTCAGGTTCAGTTGCTCACTGGCGCGGGCGATGCTGCCGGTCTTGGCCACGGCCCAGAAATAGTGAAGCTGTCGATAGTTGAGCATCACTGGACTCTCGATTCGTTAAAACCGAAGTATACCCGGTGAAAATACGAATTTTCCTGATGTATCGTCATCTTTAGAATTCGACGCCATCAGGCGTATTGCGCGCCGCCGGTATATCGACAAGCGAGGACCCCATGCTGCAATTCAAATCCATTGGCACACCCTTGGTGCTAGCCTTGGCACTGATGAGCCTGGCAGGCTGCGACCAAGCCGAGAAATCTGCCCAGCAGATGCTCGACCAGGCCGCCAAGTCGGCCAAGCAGGCCATCGATGACACCAACGAAGCGGCGCAGCAGGCGCTGAGCGACGCTATCGGCACCGAAGGGCAGCAGCCCAAGGACGCTGACCAGCAAGACAAAACCCAGGACATCTGACCCAGAAACGTTGCAGGACTGAAAAATGGAATATTTGCTGGAACTCGCTGCAAGCCCCACCGCCTGGGTAGCACTTGCCACGCTGGTGGCGATGGAAGTGGTACTGGGCATCGATAACCTGATCTTCATCTCGATCCTGACCAACAAGTTGCCGGTCGAATACCGCTCCAAGGCACGCCGGATCGGTATCAGCATGGCCTTGGTCATGCGCTTGGCGCTGCTCAGCACGGTGGCGTGGATCGTTCAGTTGACCGACCCGGTGTTCGAAGTGTTCGGTAATGCCTTCTCCTGGAAGGACGTGATCCTGATTGCCGGTGGCCTGTTCCTGCTGTGGAAAGCGACCAAGGAAATCCATGAGAACGTCGACCCGCACGGCGCCAAGGAAGAAGCCAAGGTGTCCTCCACAGTCATCCTGGGCTTCGCTGCCGCGATCTTCCAGATCCTGTTGCTGGACATCGTGTTCTCGGTTGACAGCATCATCACCGCTGTGGGCATGACCGAGCACCTGCCCATCATGATCATTGCCGTGGTCACTGCCGTGATCGTGATGATGGTGGCCGCTGACCCGTTGGCGAACTTCATCAACGACAACCCGACCGTCGTCATGTTGGCCTTGGGCTTCCTGATCATGATCGGCATGACCTTGATCGCTGAAGGTTTCGGTGCCCATGTGCCCAAAGGGTATGTGTACGCGGCAATGGCCTTCTCGACGGCGATCGAAGTGCTCAACATCCTGGCCCGCCGCGCACGCATGAAGCGTGAAGCGACCGAAGGCTGATTCAAGGCGGGGGCGCGATGCGCCCCATTCGCCGGCAGCCCGGCCCCCAGTCGCTTGACTGACGGTCTCTGCCGGCAGGCCCTGCCAGAAGAACGCAACTGCCCCTTACGCCGCTTCCACCTTGCGCGGTGCCATGAAGTACAACCACACCAGTGCAATGAAGTACATCGCCGGGATCATGGTGAACAGCACGGCGTAGTTGTTATTGGTAACAGTCAGCACCGTGCCGACGATCTGCGTCATGAACATGCCGCCGATGGCCGCACACATGCTGCCAAAGCCGAACACCGTGCTTATCAGGTGCTTGGGCGTGTAATCCATCAGCAGGCTCCAGATGTTCGCCGTCCAGGCCTGGTGCGCGCCGACCGCCACGGCAATGGCGAGCACCGCTACCCACAGGCCACTGGCGTTGGCGGCGAAGGTCACGCTGATCATGGTGCAGGCGAAGATCAGCATCGATATCAGGCGGGCCCGTATGGCGCGTACGCCACGGCCTATGAGCCAGGATGAAAGGATGCCGCCGCCAATGCTGCCGAAGTCGGCCGTTAGCCAGATCAGGATCAGCGGGATGCCCATCTGGGTCACGCTGATGCCCAGGTTGTACTGCTGGTTGAGAAAAGGTGGCAGCCAGTACAGGTAGAACCAGAACACCGGTGCGGTGATCGCGAACGCCACGGCAAAGGCCCAGGTACCGCGCATGCGCATGATACGGCTGAAGGGCACACGTACCGCCTCAGGCTCGGCCTCGCGCTGAATGTACTCCAGCTCGCTCTGGCGCACGGTGGGGTGCTCTTCGGGGTTGAAGTATTTCAAGCCCCAGAACACCACCCAGACCAGCCCCAGGCAGCCCATGGCGATAAAGGCCGCCTGCCAGCCCCAGGCAGCCAGGATCACTGGCAGCAGCGCCGGGGTGACCATCGCGCCAACGTTGGTGCCGGCGTTGAACAGCCCGGTGGCGATGGCTCTTTCACCTGCGGGGAACCACAGCCGGGTGGTCTTCACACAGGCCGGGTAGTTGGCGGCCTCGGTCAGGCCGAGGATGAAGCGGCAGACCATGAAGCCAGCGGCCGATGTGGCCAAGCCATGGGCTCCGGTGGCCAGGCTCCAGAGCAGTACCGCCATGAAGAATGCGCGTTTTACGCCGATTTTGTCGATCAGCCGGCCCTGCAGCAAAAAGCCGATGGCGTAACCCACCTGGAACCAGAAGTTGATGTTGGCGTAGTCCATCGCCGTCCAGCTCATGTCCTTGGCCAGCATGGGCTGCATGATGCCGAGGGCGGCGCGGTCGATGTAGTTCAGTGTGGTGGCGAAGAACACCAGGGCAAGCATGCCCCAGCGCGTCTTGCCGACAGCGAAGGCGTCGCGAATCTTGCTGCCCATGGAAGCAGGGGGAATAGGAGGCATGGCCGATGTACCTGTTTCTTGAAATTGTAATGAGTTGCTGGAGGCTTCTAGCCTGCGGGTTTGGCTCAAGGCAGGAGCACTCGCAAAGCCGGGGCATGGTGAGCAGTGAAACAAGGACCGTCAATGCCAGCCCAAGCGCTAGCGTTCGATAACCGAACGGTTGCCGTCCGTCATTATTTTGCGTGTAAGAACCGATATCTCTACATAAAGTTGTACATGAAAATATACTTGTACAATATTTAGGTATCACGGTCTTCAACGTATGGCCATGCGCAGCTCTATCTCAGCCCTGAATCTGTTCGTGCTTACCGTGGCGCTTACCGCCTTGCCACCCGCCGTGGCGGACTGGCGGCCAGCGGTGCCCGACGCACGCACCGTGGGCAGCGGTGAGTTCACCTGGTTCGGCCTGCGTGTCTATACCGCCCGTTTGTGGAGCGCCGGCTCACCGCAGGGTTGGAATGAGCCGTTTGCCCTGGAGCTTCGCTACCACCGGGAGCTGTCACGCGACACGCTGGTGCAGGCCAGCCTCGATGAAATGCGTCGCCTCAGCGACCGTCCCCTGGCCGAGGCCACCCTTGAGCGTTGGGCACAGGCGATGAACGGGGCGTTCGTCGATGTGCGCCCAGGCACGCGCATCACCGGGGTGTACCTGCCGGGACAGGGCAGTCGGTTCTATGTCGATGGCCAACTGCGTCGCGAAATCGCCGACCCGGTATTTGCCCGGGCATTTTTTGCTATCTGGCTGGACCCGCGTGCCCGTGACCCCCAATTGCGCCAGCGCCTGCTCGGCCTGGCCGGTAATGAACCAGGAGATTGAACATGCGAAGAATCTTGCTACTGGTCGGCTGCCTGCTGCTGGCCAGCTGCGGCAATGTCGAAGTCGACCATTACGCCCGTGAAAAACCCGTGCTGGACCTGGTGACATTCTTTTCCGTGCCGGTGCAGGCTTGGGGCATCTTCCAGAATCGCTCGGGGGAAGTGGTCAAACGCTTCGATGTGCGCATCGACAGCCGCCGCGAAGGGGACCGGCTGATTCTTGACGAGCACTTCGTGTACAGCGACGGTACGCGTCAGCAACGCACCTGGACCCTGACCCCGGACGGCCCCGGGCGCTGGCGCGGGCGTGCGGGCGACGTGATCGGCGAAGCCCGCGGCGAGGTTGCGGGCAATGCTCTGCACTGGCGCTACCGCCTGGACCTGCCGGTCGACGGCCGGCATTGGGAAATGGACATCGATGACTGGATGTACCTGATGGACGAGGACACCCTGATCAACCGCTCGAGCATGCGCAAGCTGGGTGTGGAGGTTGGGCAGATCACCTTGTTCTTCCGCCGCCTGCCAACGGCTGTGCCGTGACTCAGGTTGCTCTTGCCAGGCGTAGCATCAACGGAAATGCCACCGCCCAGACCCCTGCCAGCAGCAGGGCGGTAGGCATGGGCCCCATCGGCAGTTCCACACCGGCTATCCGCGCCCCGGCCAGGTAGGCCAACGGCCCACCGAACAGTCCCAGCAGCGCCCCAAGCCAGAGCGGGTGGGTAGCCCAAGCCAGGCTGTGGCGTAAACCGCTGGCCAATACCAGCCACATCAGGGCCAGCCAGCCGGGCAAGGGCCACTGGGCAAACGCGAATACCCCCAGCGCCCCCAGGATGCTGTCCAGCAGGCAACCTGCAAACCCTACCGCCAGCAGCGCACGCACTTCTGCCCGACGCTCATGGCAATAACCCAAGTGCAGCGCCAGGCCCAACGGTACCAGCGCAAGCAGCCAGGGCGTGTGGGCGCCGAGTACACACACCCACCAGCCAGCCTGCAACCATAGGGCGTTGGCGATAAGCCAGGTACGGGACATGTTCAGGCACCTGACAAAGGCGCCCGACGGGCCTTTGGCGCGGCCCACAACAACTGCGCCACGCCGATGGCACGCTCCTCGAAACCGCCCTGGCAGTAACACAGGTAGAACTCCCACAGGCGCTGGAAGGTTTCGTCGTAACCCAGCTCCTTGAGTGCCGTGCGCGCCTGGCGCAGGTTATCGCGCCAGTGGCGCAAGGTGCGGGCATAGTCCTGGCCAAAGTCCTCCATATGCACCAGGTTCAATCCGGTCTTGCGGCTGGCGGTGTCCAGCAGCACGCTCAAGGATGGCAGCGCACCGCCCGGGAATATGTAGCGCTGAATGAAGTCCACCGAGCGCCGCGCCTGGGCGTATCGTTGGTCGCGAATGGTGATGGCCTGCAGCAGCATCAGGCCATCCTCTTTGAGCAGGGCGGCACACTGGCGGAAGTAGGTGGGCAGGTACCGGTGGCCGACGGCTTCTATCATCTCGATCGAAACCAGCTTGTCGAAGCGCCCGCTCAGGTCGCGGTAGTCCTCGCGCAGTACCGTGACCTGTTGCGTGAGGCCCAGCGCTTGCACCCGCTGCTGGGTATGGGCGTACTGCGCCTCGGACAGCGTCGTGGTGGTGACGCGGCAGCCATACTGGGTGGCAGCATGGATGGCCAGGCTGCCCCAGCCGGTACCGATTTCCAGCAGGTGTTCGTGAGGTTTGAGTTCGAGCTTCTGGCAGATGCGTTCAAGCTTGTTCAGTTGCGCCTGCTCCAGGGTTTGCTCGGCGCTCTCGAACTGCGCCGCCGAGTACATCATGGTTGGGTCGAGCAGGCGTTCGAACAAGGCGTTGCCCAGGTCGTAATGGGCCAGGATGTTGCGCCGCGCACCGCGTCGGCTGTTGCGGTTGAGCCGGTGCAGCAGGTGCAGGGCCGGGCGTGCCAGGCGTGCCAGCCCGCCCTCCATGGCATCGAGCACCTCAAGGTTGGCGACGAACAAACGGGTGACTGCGGCCAGGTCGGGGGTGCGCCAGTAGCCATGGATATAGCCTTCCCCAGCGCCGATCGAGCCGTTACTGGCGACCAGGCTCCAGGCGGCCTCGTCAACGATCTCGACCTCGGCTTGCAGGGCGCTGCCGGCTTCACCGAAGGTCCACTGACGATCATTGCAGATGACCCGCAAACTGCCGTGGGCCAAGCCGCGCAACTGGGCCAGCACGGCGGTCCTGGCCAGGTTGCCAAGCAGCGGTGTCAGGCCGGTGGACTTGCTAACGCTCAGGGTGGGCTCGGTCATCATCTAACTCCTTGGAGGCGGCTTGGCCCAGGCTCAGGTTGCCCAGGCTGGCGCTATGGTCGTGGACGGGCGTGCGCTTGAGCAGTAGCTGCAAGGCCTGCCAGTAGATGGCCGCTACGGTACGCAGGCTCATCCAGGGGAAACTCAGGATGTGGCGGTGCAGGGCGGTGCGATCCAGCGGCCCGCGCTGCAGCGCCAGGTCGGCATCGAACACCTTTTGCCCTTCGCGCCAGTTCTCCATGTGCACGTGCACGCGCCGCGCATCGAGCAAGAAACGCAGGCGGTACTCCATGTCCAGGGGCATGAACGGCGACACATGAAACGCCTTGGCCACGGAAAACCCGGTAGACAGGCCGTCCTGCACCGGCAACACGTAATGAAAGCGCTCGCGCCATGGCGTGTTGCGCACCTCCAGCAGGATGGCTTGCAACTGGCCCGCCTGGTCGTGGCAGAAGTAGACACTCACCGGGTTGAACGAAAGGCCCCAGCAGCGCGGCTGGGTCAGCAGGTGTACGGCGCCTTCCGGCGTTTGCCCGGTCGCCTGGCCAACCAATTGCCGAGCGGCCTGGGCCAGTGGCGTGCCATTGCCCGTCAGCGCTGGCAGGTAATCGCTTTCGCGCCAGCTCAGCGGCGCCAGTCGCGACCGCCCCAGCCAGCGGCTGAGGCTGAGCAGGTGGGTTTGCTCATCCAGGTCCAGGTAGAACATGCCGATCCGATAGCGAAAGGCATGCTGGCGCGGGGTCAGGCGCCGATGGCTGACCCAACCGTGGCACAGGCTGCTGATCACAACACTTCCCCAAAACACTCAGCCACTTTCAAGGCGCTAACTACACCGTCCTCGTGGAAGCCGTTGGCCCAGTAGGCGCCGCAGAAGTAGCAGTGCTGGCGGCCCTGCAACTCAGCCTGCCGGGCCTGGGCGGCGAGGGCGACAAGGCTGTACTGCGGGTGCGCGTAGTTGAAGCGAGCGAGGATCTGCGTCGGGTCCACCAGCGCGGTCTGGTTCAGGCTCACGCAGAAGGTCACCGGCGCTTCGATACCTTGCAGGATGTTCATCGCGTAGGTCAGCGCAGCCGGTGCCTGTTGCGGCCCGCCAAGGCGGTAGTTCCAGCTGGCCCAGGCTTTGCGTCGGGTGGGCAGCAGTCGGGTGTCGGTATGCAGCACAACATCGTTGCTGGCATAGGTGATGGCGCCGAGCACTGCACGCTCATCGGCACTCGGCGCCTCCAGCAAGGCCAACGCCTGATCGCTGTGGCAGGCGAACACCACGTTGTCGAAACGTTCGCTACCGGCCGTGCTGAACACGGTCACGCCACCTGCGTCACGGCTGACGCGGCCAACAGGGCAGTTGAGGCGGATGCGCTCGGCAAAGGGTTTGCACAACGGCGCCAGGTAGCTGCGCGAGCCGCCTTCGATCACCCGCCACTGCGGGCGGTTGCTCACCGAGAGAAGGCCGTGGTTACGGCAAAAACGCACGAAGAACTGCAGCGGAAAACTGAGCATGTCAGCGCGTGACATCGACCAGATCGCCGAGCCCATTGGCACGATGTAGTGGTCGATGAAACGCTGGCCATAGCCCTGCGTCTGCAGGTAGCCGCCCAGGGTGGTGGCCTCGTCGATACGTTGGCTGTCCAGGTCGGCAATGGCCTTGCGGTTGAAGCGCAGGATATCGCGCAGCATCCCCCAGAAGCCTGGCGATAGCAGGTTGCTGCGCTGGGCGAACAGCGTGTTCAGGTCATGGCCGTTGTATTCGAAGCCGCTGCGCGGGTCATGCACCGAAAAGCTCATTTCAGTGGGCCTGGAGGCAACCTTGAGCTGGTCGAGCAGGCGGATGAAATGCGGGTAGGTCCAGTCGTTGAACACGATAAAACCGGTGTCCACCGCGTATTGCCGGCCACCCCATTGGACATCGACGGTATGGGTGTGGCCACCGATCCAGTCGGCGGCCTCGAATACAGTGACTTCATGCCGCCGAGACAGCAGATAGGCACAGGTGAGGCCGGCAATACCGCTGCCGATGATTGCGATGCGCATGTCTGTTTCAGTCCTGTTGCTTACGTGCCAGGCGCTGGCCTAGCTTCAGTCGCCAGCGCACCGGCATTGCGCCCAGCAGGCGCAGTACCACAGTGAAGACACCGGGGAAGTTGATTTCCAGCGGGCGCTTGGGTATGCGCTCGGCAATGTGCCTGGCGGCGCGCTCTGCACTCCAGATCTGGGGCATGGGGAAGTCATTGCGGCGGGTCAATGGCGTATCGACAAAGCCAGGGCTGACCAGCGTGACATCGATGCCCTCGTTGACCAGATCGATGCGCAGGGACTCGATCAGGTAGCGCACGGCCGCTTTGGAGGCGCCATAGGCCCCGGCACGGGGCAGCGCCAGCCAGGATACCGAGCTGCCGATCACCACCAAGTGCGGGCGTCGACCGCGGCGCAGCAGGGGCAGGGCAGCCTGCAGGCAGTGACTGACGCCGAGCAGGTTGGTGCGCACCACGCGCTCGACCAGCTCTGGGTCGAAATGGCCTGGCTCCAGGTACTCGCAGGTGCCTGCATTGAGGATTACCAGGTCGAGCGCGCCCCAGTTGCGCTCGATGTGCGCGGCAACATCAGCGACCTGTCGAGGGTCACTGATATCGCCGATGGCCTGCAGCGTCTGCTGAGGGTACTGGGCGGCCAACGGCGCCAGTTTTTCAGCTTGCCGGCCACCCAGCGCCACCTGATGCCCCTGCTCAAGCAGCTGTTGCGCCAGCGCAGCGCCGATGCCGCTGCTGGCGCCCGTCAGCCAACAGCGGCTCATGCCAGCCGCCCCTTGAGCCAACGCACAGCGCTGCCCATCACCGGTACATGCTCATAAAGCAGTGCACCGGCGTCGAAGTAGTCTTGATGAAAGTGCACGCGTTCATGCCAGCGCAGGTGGCTGCAACCCTGCAAACTGATCAGGCGCCCGTTGGCCAGGCGTGGGTGGCGGAAGTTCAGCGTCCAGCGAATGTAGCCGTGGCCGGGTTGGACTTCGTCGGTACCCTCGAAGGTGTAGTGCACCTCCTGGGTATTGGCGTAGAGCTCTGCAAAATACGCGCGCAGGTCGCTCAGCCCGTCGATCTTGTGCAAGGGGTCGCGGAAGGTGACATCCTCGCTGTACAAGTCACCCAAGCGGTCGAGGTTGTTCGCATCGAGGCTGGCAAAGCGTTCGGCGAAGGTTTGCAGGTAGCTTGACATGCGCGGCCCTGTACAAAAATGGTTTCTTGTACAGGTATAGTCGATCCCGCTGCATAAAGCTATACAGGGTCATATTTTTGTACAGTTTTGCATGGGCGTGTCAGCTGTCCCTTTCATCCAGTTGCCGGCGCAATTGGGCCACCTCTGCTTCCAGCTCTCGTACCCTTTCCTCGGCAAACACCTGGGCCGTGACATCACGCTGTATGCCAATGTAATACGTCAACTGATCGGCCTCGTTGCGTATTGGCGAAATCGACAGTTCATTCCAGAACAGGCTGCCATCCTTGCGGTAATTGCGCAGCACCTGGCAGCACGGGCGCCCGTCCCGGATGGCCTGGCGAATGGCGTCCAGCGCCTCCTGATCATGGTCCTGCCCCTGCAGGAAGCGGCAATCCTGGTAGAGAATGTCATCGGCAGCGTAGCCGGTCAGGCGCTCGAAGGCGGGGTTGACGTAGATGAGGATGCTGTCGTTTCCTTCCTGCTCGGCAATGACGATGCCGTCGTTGGACGCCTCGACCATCAATTGCAGGAGTTTTGCGTCGATCATGGGGCCTCCTTGAAGTGGTTGCGTATGCTTATGCGCAGCTTAGCCTGCATGCAGCTATAGGTTTAGTATGTGTAACCGCCCTGATGATCCGCCGCAATGAACGAAGCGACCTTCACCGACCTGTTGCCAATGCGTGACGTTGTCAGCCTGACCGGGGTCAACCCGGTGACCTTGCGTGCCTGGGAGCGCCGTCATGGCCTGATCCAGCCGCAGCGTACCGAGGGTGGTCACCGGCTGTACACCGCACAGGATGTGCAGCACATCCGCGACATACTGCGCTGGACCGCCAGCGGGCTGCCGATCAGCAAAGTCAGCGAAATGCTGGCCAGGCGGCGAGACGCCTATGAGCAAACGGTTGAACCGGCTGCCGATGGCTATGCCACGTGGCGCGCTGCGGTGCTCCGGGCAACCCTGGCGTTCGATGGCCAGGCGCTAGAAGCCATTCATGGCCAGCTGTTCACACTGTTTCCCAAATCCACGGTGCTGCTCGACATACTGATGCCTGTGTGGCGCACATTACAGTCAGGCAGCACATACGGCCAGCGTAGCCAGTGGCTGTTTCTCGATGCCTTTCTGCGCGCCCGTTTGCTGCTACGTCTGCAGTTGAACCAGGCCGCCGCCCCTCGCGTGCTGTTGGCCGGCACCGGTGGCAGCGCTGAGTTTGAACTGCTGTGCCACGGCTTGCTGATGAGCGGTGAGCAGCAGCGGATCGAGGTGCTCAGCAGCGACCAACCACTGGAGGAGTTGCCCCTGTTGTGTGCGGCCATTGCGCCTGCCGCGCTGGTGCTGCTGGTGCAGCCCCCTGTGAGCCGTGGCCTGGCAGATCGTCTGCGCGCCTTGCAGATGGATATTGCCTGCCCATTGGCGCTGCTCGGCGATGGCCTGGCCGAATCGGCGACTGCGCTCAAGGGTATTCCACTGCGCCTGCTGGAGGGGCAGGGTGGTGATGCCGGCGCGATGCTCAATGCCTTGCTCAGGGGGGCGTTGGAGCTTTCGACCACCCAGCCTGCACCAAGGAAGCAAAGCGCTGAGCAATCCCGCTAGCCGGCGTTGGCTGTTGCTTGCTCGCTCAGCCTGGTGCACATGGCATCGACCAATGCGGCTACTTTGGGAAGCGACTGCCGGCTTTTCAGCCATGCGACGTTGATTGGCAGGCCGGTGGTGCTCAGCTGCGGCAGGATTTGGACCAGCGAGCCCGCATCAAGATGCTCCTGCACCAGCCAGGAGGGCAACTGGGCCACCCCCAGCCCGGCCAGCACCATGGCAAGCTGGCCTTCTGCGTTGCCGATGGCAATACGGCCCGAGACCACGCGCTGCTCGCTGTCGCTGGCATGGGCGCCTGGGAAGTGCAGCGGATACACACCGCCGTCGGTCCGGCCATAAAGCACGCAGCCGTGCTCATGGAGGTCCCGCTCCGTTTCAGGCACGCCCCGGCGTTGCAGATAACCCGGTGCGGCGCAAAAGATGTGCTGCTGCACGCCAATCAGCCGCCGCTCTACACCTTGGGGCCAGATGTGCGGCCCGCCAATGCGGACCAGGATGTCGATGTCATGCTCGATGGGATCGAGGAAGCGGTCCGTGAGCGTGATATGTGGCATCAGCAGCTCATGCTCGGCCATCAGCTCGATGAGCAAGGGCAGTACCCGCAGTTTGCCGTAAGAAGCAGGCAAGTCGATGCGCACCCGGCCACAGGGCTCGACCTGGGCACTGTGCATCTGCATTTCGGCCTCTTCAAGGCTGGCCAGGATCTGCTTGCAGGTCTGATAGTAATTGGCTCCCGCATCGGTCAGCGCCAAGCGCCGTGTGGTGCGTGCGAAGAGCTTCATGTTCAGGCGTTGCTCCAGCCGGGTCACGCTTTTGCTGACGGCGGAGGTGGTCAGGCTCATGCGTTCGGCCGCAGCAGTGAAGCTTCCGGCCTCTGCCACGCAAATGAAGACCGCAATGCCCTTCAAGCGTTGTTCATTGAGCAATGACGCCTCCGATTGTTGAATGAATTTCTCAAATGACCTTTCTTAAATACCAAAGACGATAATTTTATTCCAGGATACCCTCCTGCTCCAATTTCCTGTTCTGGAGTAGTCGCTCATGCATGCCAACCCTGCGTCCCTGTCGGGGGCAGCAGATGCCCGTGCAGGCACCAGCATTCTGATCCTTACGATGGCGGCGTTCGCTGTGCTGACCACCGAATTCATCATTCTCGGCATCTTGCCCGGGCTCGCCCGTGATCTGGGTATTTCAGTGCCGAAAGCGGGCCAGTTGGTCACCGTTTTCGCCTTTACCGTGATGCTGGTCGGGCCGTTTCTCACCGCTGCCATATCCCACTGGGACCGCAAAAAGGTGTTTCTCGGGGTGCTGATCATCTTCGCCGCATCCAATGCGCTGTCGGCGGTCGCTACGGATTTCTGGACCATGGCCTTGTCGCGCATCCTGGCTGCTGCCACGCTTCCGGTGTTTTGGGGCACCGCCAGTGAATCGGCAGGCCAGCTGGCGGGTAAAGGCAATGAAGGCAAGGCCGTAGCGCGGGTCTATCTGGGCATCACGGCGGCGTTCGTGTTCGGCATTCCGCTGGGCACACTGGCAGCCGATGCGCTCGGCTGGCGGGGCACCTTCTGGCTGATCTCGGGCCTTTGCCTGGTCATCGCGCTGCTGATGTGGGTGTGCCTGCCGCAGCTGCCGGAGGCGCCCAAAAGGGCGGGCGGCGAGCGGCAGACGATCATCCTGCGGGACCCGAAATTCATCTTTCATGTCGCGCTCTCTGTGGTGGTGTTCACTGCGATGTTCAGCGCCTACACCTACCTGGCCGACATCCTCGAGCGCCTTGCCCACGTGCCCAGCGCGCAGGTCGGCTGGTGGCTGATGGGCTTCGGTGCGGTGGGCATGATCGGCAACGCCATCGGCGGGCGGCTGGTCGACCGCAGCCCGCTTGGCGCGACCATCGTGCTGCTGACGGTGCTGGGCGCCGGCATGGCAGGCGCACCGCCTGCGGTCGATACGCGGTGGTTACTGGTGGTGGCCTTGGCCGCGTGGGGTATTGCGTATACCGCGTTGTTCCCTGTTTGCCAGGTACGCGTGATGATCGCAGGCGCCAAAGCGCAGGCCCTGGCCGGCACATTGAATGTCTCGGCGGCGAACGCGGGCATCGGGTTGGGCGCTGTGATTGGCGGCTTCACCATCGAGCAACTGGGGCTGGCTGCGCTGGGCTGGGTGGGCGCGCTGATTGCAGTGCTGGCGGTGGGCTTCTCACTGCTGCTGTGGGTGGCAAGCGATCGGGCCGGCAAGGCTGCTCACCGCGCCCGCCCAGCGGCATCCGCGCCAGTGAAGCAAGGCTGATGATGAACACGGCCTGCGCAAGGGCATATCGATATACCCTTTAATTCTTTGTTTCCTGGGCCCGCCTGCTTTCAACTACCGCCTTTTTTGAGCGAGCGATAGTCAGTGGAGCATTGCGAAGTAGTCGTCATCGGGCTTGGTGCAATGGGGGCCGCCACCGCTTATCAACTGGCCAAGGCGGGCGTCGATGTGGTGGGGGTCGATCGCTACCACCCACCGCATACCCTCGGCTCGAGCCACGGTGATACGCGCATTACGCGTCTTTCCGTCGGCGAGGGTGCCCAGTACGTGCCGATCGTGAAGAGGGCTCAGCAGATCTGGCGTGAACTTGAGGCGCTGTCTGGCGAATCGTTGTTCGAACAGTCCGGTCTGCTTGCACTGACCTCCAGCCCCGACTTCGATCCGCACGATAAAAGCGATTTCACCCTGCGCACCCTAGGCCTGGCCCAGGCCTATGGAATCGAGCACGAAGTGCTTGGCGCTGCACAGATCCGTCAACGCTTCCCGCAATTTGCCAATGTGCGCGACGATGCGATCGGCTACTTCGAGCCCGGTGGCGGCTTCGTGCGCCCCGAGCGGTGCATCGACGTGCAGCTGCGCCTGGCAGTGCAACACGGGGCGACGCTGCACACAGGAGAAACGGTCACTCAGATCAGCTCGGATGACTGCGGTGTCACGGTCTGCACCAACCTGCGCACATTAAAGGCGCGCAAGCTGGTGTTCAGCGCCGGCAACTGGGCGGGCGGTTTGTTGGGCGAGCCGTTCGACCGTTTGCTGGGGGTCTACCGGCAGAAGCTGTTCTGGTTCGAGCTCGAAGCCGAGGCGGGCCTTGAGGGTGCATCGCCAACATTCATCCTCACCCATGGGCGCGGGGACGACAAAATCAACTATGGTTTCCCAGCGCTGCCCGGGGAGGGCAGCATGAAAATCGCCACGGCCCAATACCACACGGCATCGCTGCCCGACCTGCTGGACCGGACCGTGAGCGCAGAAGAACAGCGGCAGATGTATGAGTCGCAAGTACAAGGCCGTATCGCCGGGGTGACCGACAGGGTCGTCAAGTCGGCTGTTTGCGCCTACACCGTCACTGCCGATCGCCACTTCATCATTGATGAACACCCTTCGCTGAAGCACACCCTGGTGGTGTCAGCGTGCTCTGGCCATGGTTTCAAGCACTCCGCCGCCTTGGGCGAGGCATTCGCCCAGTGGTGCATCCGGGGCTGGACCGACCTCGATCTTTCATCATTCACCCTGCAACGATTCCAAGGACAACGCTCAACTTGATGCGTGGCTGGCCACGACCGATCAACGGTTCGGCCATTTCTCCAGCAGAATGGAAACGAACTTTTCTGCCGCAGGTGAGAGCGAGGCCCCACGCCGATACACCAGCCCGAGTGTACGCGTCACCTCGGGCTCCATCAGCGGAACGCTCACCAACGTCGGATGGTCGGCAGCCGGCATGGCCAGGCTTGGCATGGCCGACACCCCCAGCCCCGCTTCGACCATGCCCAACGAGGTGGAAAGGTGCTGCACCTCATAGAACCACTTCGGCCGCCAGCTGAGGCCGGACAGCGCATGGTCCAGCAACATGCGATTGCCGCTCAGGCGCCCGACGCCGATGAGCCTGTAATCGGCAAGCTCTGTCCAGGTGACCGACGCGCGATCGGCCAGCTCGTGATCGCGCCGGCACGCCAGCACGAAACGCTCCTGCACCAGCGACACGAACTCGATATCCGGATGCTGGCCGCTCATCATGTTGATACCGAAATCGGCTTCACCGCGCAGCACCGCCTCCAGCCCCTCGTTGGCACTGAGGTCCAGCAGCCGGATACGGATTTTCGGGTACTGCTCGTTGTAGTCCCGAATCACCGAGGGCAGGAAGTAAAACGCAGCGGTCGGGATGCAGGCCAGGGTCACTTGGCCGGTCTGGCGCTCGGCAAGTTCGCGAATGCTCAGGATCGAATCTTCGAAATCGTCCAGCAGGCGCCTGGCCTTGGGCAGAAAGTCGCGGCCGACCGTGGTCAGGCTCACGCGCCGGGTGGTCCGTTCGAGCAGGGGCGTTCCCAGGCCCTCTTCGAGCTTTTTTATCCGCCGGCTCAACGCCGGTTGTGACAGGTGCAGCACCTCAGCCGCCTCGTGGAAGCTGCCAAGTTCGGCGATTTTCACGAAAGATCTGATGTCTTGCAGCTCATATTCCATGACGTTTTCCTAAAGGAATTCACCGCTTTATTGTTTTGTAAAACGCAACAATGTCTACGATATTTGCATTGGATCGATTTATCAAACTTTGTCACTCTTGTGTCCAGAACATCAATTTCCCCAATTGATCAACAAGAGTCAGTAGTCATGCAACGAATTCCTTGTGTGCTCATGCGCGGCGGTACCTCCAAAGGCCCGTTCTTTCATGCGTGGGATCTGCCAGCCAATGTGGTCGAGCGCGACGAGCTGCTGATCAACCTGATGGGCTCCGGTCACGAGCTGGAGATCGACGGCATTGGCGGTGGCAGCCCGCAGACCAGCAAGGTGGCCATCATCAGCCCTTCGCTGCATGCCGACGCCGACGTCGACTACCTGTTCGTGCAAGTGATGGTTGCCCAGCGCCGCGTCGATACCGCCCCCAACTGCGGCAATATGCTGTGTGCCGTGGGCCCTTTCGCCATCGAGCAAGGGCTGGTCAAGGGCAATGACGGCAAGACCCTGGTGCGTATCCGCAACCTCAATACCAACACGTTCGTCAATTCGCTGGTGGAGACTCCCGGCGGCATCGTGCGCTACGAAGGGCGTACGGCGATCGACGGCGTGCCGGGGACTGCCGCCCCGGTTCACCTGACATTCCTCGATGCCGTGGGTAGCAAGACGGGCAAGCTGTTCCCTACCGGGCAGGCCAAGGATGTGATCGACGGTATCCCTGTCACCTGCATCGACATGGCCATGCCCATGATGATCGTCGATGCCGCGCAAATGGGCGTGACAGGTTCGGAAACCCCCGCGCAACTGGATGCGAACACGCACCTGCTGCAGCGCCTTGAAGCCCTGCGCCTGAAAGCGGGCAAGGCCATGGGCCTGGGCGACGTCAGCAACATGGTGATCCCCAAGCCCGTGCTGATCTCTGCGCCGCGCTATGACGGTACGCTGCAGGTAAGGTATTTCATGCCGCACAACTGCCACCGGGCGCTGGCCATCACAGGATCCATCGGGCTGGCAACTGCCTGCGTCAGCCCAGGCACCGTCGTGATGGACATGCTCGGTGATGCTGCCCAAGCACTCACCGAAGTACGCCTGGAACATCCCAGCGGCGGTATCGATGTCGCGCTTTCGCGCGGTGGCCCGGATGGCCAGACCATTCAGGCCTCGGTGGTTCGAACCGCCCGCCGGCTGTTCTCCGGATTTGTATACGCCCCTGGTTTTCAGCGCATGGCGGGTTGAAGCCTGCCAAGCGTCAAACCGTGATGACCCAGGCAACACAAGCGCATCCGCACAATTTCAACAATGGGTGATGCCTCATGAAGATCGCAAAATCACTGTACTTCCAGATTCTCTGCGCCGTCCTGCTGGGCGTGGTGGTCGGGCATTTCTGGGCGCAACAGGCGGTTGCGCTCAAACCGCTGGGCGATGCCTTCATCAAGCTGATCAAGATGATGATCGCGCCTGTGGTGTTCTGCACCATCGTCACCGGGATCGCCGGCATGACGGACAAGCGTTCGCTGGGGCGCTTGATGAGCAAGACGTTGCTGCTGTTCCTGGGCTTGACCGTGGTCAGCCTGATCATCGGCCTTGCGGCGGTCTACCTCTTTCGGCCTGGCGAGGGCATGAACATCGACCCCGCCACCCTCAGCACCGAGGGGCTGAGCCAGTATGCTGCGTCTGCGGCGAAACTGAGTGTGGTCGACTTTTTCATGCACATCATTCCCGATACCTTCATCGGCGCATTCAACAAAGGCGAAGTGCTGCCAGTGCTGTTCATCGCGGTACTCAGCGGTTTTGCCTTGTCGTCGATGGGTGAAAAGGGCAAGCCGGTGCTGGATGTGCTCGAATCCGCTTCGACCATGGTGTTTCGCATTTTCGGCTACCTGATGCGCTTCGCGCCGATCGGTGCGTTCGGTGCACTGGCCTTTACCGTAGGCCAGTACGGAATCAGCTCGCTTGGCGCCCTGGCGAAGCTGGTCGGCACCTTGTACATCGCCTGCGCCTTCTTCGTCATCGTCGTGTTGGGTGGCATCTGCCGTGCGCACGGTTTCAGCCTGTGGAAACTGCTGCGTTATTTCCGTGAGGAATTTCTGGTGGTGCTGGGTACTTCTTCCACCGAGCCGGTGTTGCCGCGCATGTTGGAGAAACTGGAAGCACTGGGCTGCAAAAAAGGTGTGGTGGGGCTGGTGCTGCCCACCGGTTACTCCTTCAACCTGGACGGCACGGCGATCTACCTGTCGCTGGCGGCCATCTTCATCGCCCAGGCGTGCAACATCGATCTGACCTTGGGCCAGACCATCACCATGCTCGCCATCATGCTGCTGTCTTCCAAGGGCGCTGCCGGTGTCACCGGGAGTGGCTTCGTGGCCCTGGCCTCGACCCTGACCGTCATCCACGACATCCCCTTGGCTGGCTTGGCGCTGCTGATCGGCGTCGATCGTTTCATGTCCGAGGCGCGTGCCCTGACCAGCCTGGCCAGCAATGCCGTTGCCACCGTGGTGGTCTCGCTTTCGGAAAATGCCTGTGAGCGGGAGACCTTGATGCGCACCCTGAACGGTGAGCCTGAGGCGCTCGCCGAGCAGGGTGCGCCAACGGTGTCCAGCTGGCCTGCAGAGCCCCGTCGTCACGGCTGATCGTCACCCTTAACCCCCTTCGTTGACTTGGACTCCGCTCAGCATCACTGTGATGCCGAGTGGGGCAGGGGGCCGTCTGCGCGCCAGATGGCCACGCCTTAGAATAAAAACAAGAGAACCCAATCATGCTTGCATTGCTTGGCTTGATCATGGTGGTGACATTCACCTACCTCATCATGAGCAAACGCCTGTCGCCGATCGTTGCGCTCACCGTAGTCCCCATCGTTTTCGCCGTGATCGGCGGTTTTGCGCCGACCACCGGCAAGATGATGCTCGACGGCCTGAAGATGGTTGCCCCGTCGGCTGCCTTGTTGCTGTTCGCCATTCTGTTCTTTGGCCTGATGATCGACGCAGGGCTGTTCGATCCGCTGATCCGCAAGATTCTCAAGCGCGTCAATGGCGACCCGATCAAGATCGCCATCGGCACTGCACTGCTTTCGCTGCTGGTGGCGCTCGATGGTGATGGCACCACCACCTACATGATCACCTGCGCAGCCATGTTGCCGCTGTACAAGCGCATCGGCATGAACCCGATGATCCTGGCAACGGTGGCGATGCTTTCACTGAGCATCATGAGTGGCCTGAGCCCTTGGGGCGGCCCGGCGACGCGGGCCATCGCGGCGCTGGGGCTCGATGCGACCGAGTACTTCATCCCGATGTTGCCCACCATGATCGGTGGGGCTGCCTGGGTGGTCTTCACTGCGTTTCTGCTGGGCCGTGCCGAACGCAAACGCATCGGCAACATCAAGCTCGAGTCTGGTGGCGGTAATTGCTACATCAAGGCGATTCTCGAAGACACGCCGCACAAGCGTCCGCGGCTTGCCTACGTGAACCTGCTGCTGGTGGTAGCGGTTATGGTCGCGCTGGTCCTGGGCGTGATGCACGCAGCGATTCTGTTCATGATCGGTTTCGTTGCTGCCTTGATGATCAACTACCCGCAACTGGAGGTGCAGAAAGAGCGCATCCTGGCCCACTCCGGCAACGCCATGGCGGTCGTGCTGCTGGTGTTTGCCGCAGGGATTTTCGCCGGCATCTTCTCCGGCACGAAAATGGTCGATGCGCTGGCGCAGACACTGGTGGCCTGGATTCCGCAGTCCTGGGGCCACTGGTTCCCGCTGGTGGTGGCGATCACCAGCATGCCGCTGACGTTCGTGCTGTCCAATGATGCCTACTACTTTGGCGTGGTGCCGATCCTGGCCAACGCGGCGGCTGCCTACGGCATCGACCCGGTAGAGATCGCCCGCGCTTCGGTGCTCGGCCAGCCTGTGCACCTGATGAGCCCGCTGGTGGCCTCGACCCTGCTGCTGGTGGGTATGGTCGACCGCGATATCGGTGATTTCCAGAAGGCCACCGTCAAATGGGCGGTGCTCACCTCCCTGGTGATCACCGCCCTGGCCCTGGCCACCGGGGCCTTGTCCTTCTTCGTCTGAGCCGCCGAGGGCGCCGCCGGGCGCCCGCTTTCAACTCATTCAAAAACAACAACAGAGTACCGAACATGTCCCCAACTGCTCTGCGTGCGGCGGCCGCCTGTGGCCTGCTCTGCGGCGGCCTGCCTGTTGCCGGCGCTGCTGGATTCGTCGATGACGGCAAGCTCAAACTGCAACTGCGCAACGTTTACTTCAACGAAAATTTCCGCGACGAGCAGGGCATGAGCGCCCGCGCCGCCGCCACCGCCAAAAGCGAGCGAACCGAGTGGGCGCAGGGTTTTCTGCTCGACTATCAGTCAGGCTTTACCCAAGGCACGCTGGGCCTGGGGCTCGACGCCATGGGGCTGTTGGGAGTCAGGCTGGACTCCGGCCGTGGCCGCAGCGGTACGGGCCTGTTGCCGGTGCATGACGACGGTCGCGCTGCCCAGGAGTTCGCCAGTGCCGGGGTGACGGCCAAGGCTCGCCTGGGCCGTACGGTGGTCAAGCACGGTACCTTGCTGCCCAAGACGCCGGTATTGGTCTACAACGATGCCCGAGTACTGCCGCAGACCTACCAGGGCACACAGCTGACCAGCACTGACATCGAGCGGCTGACACTCACTGCCGGGCATCTGGACCGGTTCAAACAACGCGACTCCTCCGACAGTACCGGCTTGTACCTGGACGGTTATGGCGGCGCCGAGTCGGGCGATTTCAACTTCGCCGGCGCCGACTACGCGCTCAGCAAGCACGTGCGCTTGAGCTACTTCCACGGTCAGCTCGAACACTTCTACCGCCAGGACTTCGCCGGCCTGGTGCATGACCTTGCGCTGGCCGGCGGGGTGCTGACCACCGACCTGCGGTATTTCGCCAGCCGTGACAGCGGCGCCGCATACGGCGGCAGCATCGACAACGACCTGTTCAGTGCGCAAGTGTCCTACGCCCATTCAGGGCACACCTTCGGCGCGGGGTACCAGGTGCTGGACGGTGAAGCCGGGCTGCCGTACATCAGTGGCGCAACGGTGTATTCGTTCAGCAACGTTGGCATCGGCAAGTTCATCGAGGAAGAAGAAAAGACCTGGATGGCAAGCTATGCCTACAACTTTGCCGCCGCAGGGGTGCCCGGGCTGACCTTCATGACGCGCTACCTGAGCGGGGACAACGGCCGCTCCGGGGCGCAGGGCCTGAGTGAGTGGGAGCGTGACGCCGAGCTTGCGTATGTGGTGCAGGGCGGGGCGCTCAAAGGGCTTGGGATTCGGCTGCGCAACTATGTCTACAGGTCTGACTTTTCCCGCGGTCGGGACAGCAACCGCCTGTACCTGACCTATGACATCGCCATCTGGTGAATCTGGCCTGTAGCCCGTCAGTGCAGGGTGCATTGCGCCGACGGTTGCAGGCAGCTGTATGACCCCAGCCAAATTCGTTATGGCCGGCATCGGAAACTGGTATTACATCCGCCAACGCATGGGTGTTTAGCATCGTCGATGTCTTCCTGTCGACGAGAACAACAACGTGAACCTTGGAAAGATCATTACCCGCAGTGCCCGCTACTGGCCGGACCACACTGCCGTGGCGGACAGCCAGACGCGCCTGACCTATGCCCAACTGGAACGGCGCAGCAACCGCCTGGCCTCGGGGCTGGGCGCACTGGGCGTGGCCAGCGGTGAACATGTGGCGATCCTCGCTGCCAACCGCGTGGAACTGGTAGAGGCAGAGGTGGCGCTGTACAAGGCAGCGATGGTCAAGGTGCCGATCAACGCGCGGTTGTCGCTGGATGAAGTGGTACGGGTACTGGAAGACTCCTGCAGCGTTGCGCTGATCACCGATGCCACCTTCGCCCAGGCGCTGGCCGAACGACGCGAGGCTTTGCCGATGTTGCGCCAGGTGATCGCGCTGGAGGGCGAGGGCGGTGACCTGGGTTACGCCGCGCTGCTTGAGCGCGGCAGCGAGGCACCGTGCAGCCTTGACCCTGCCGACGAGGCCCTGGCAGTGCTGCATTACACCTCCGGTAGCTCCGGGGTACTCAAGGCGGCCATGTTGTCGTTTGGCAACCGCAAGGCGCTGGTCCGCAAGAGCATCGCCAGCCCCACGCGGCGCTCTGGCCCTGATGATGTGATGGCCCATGTGGGGCCGATCACCCATGCCAGCGGCATGCAGATCATGCCGCTGCTGGCGGTAGGCGCCTGCAACCTGCTGCTCGACCGCTACGACGATCGCCTGTTGCTGGAGACCATCGAACGTGAGCGGGTGACGCGGCTGTTCCTGGTGCCGGCCATGATCAACCGCCTGGTCAATTACCCCGACGTCGAGCGCTTCGACCTGTCCAGCCTCAGGCTGGTCATGTATGGCGCTGCGCCCATGGCGCCGGCCCTGGTGAAGAAGGCCATCGAACTGTTCGGGCCGATTCTGGTGCAAGGTTATGGCGCCGGCGAAACCTGCTCGCTGGTCACGGTACTGACCGAGCAGGACCACCTGGTCGAGGACGGCAACTACCAACGCCTGGCCTCTTGCGGGCGCTGCTATTTCGAGACCGACCTGCGTGTGGTGAACGACGCATTCGACGATGTGGCGCCGGGCGAGATCGGCGAAATCGTGGTCAAGGGCCCGGACATCATGCAGGGCTACTGGCGCGCGCCCGCGCTCACCGCCGAAGTCATGCGCGACGGCTATTACCTGACCGGCGACCTGGCCACGGTCGATGCGCAGGGTTACGTGTTCATCGTCGACCGCAAGAAGGAAATGATCATTTCCGGGGGCTTCAATGTATACCCCAGCGAAGTGGAGCAGGTGATCTACGGCTTTCCCGAAGTGTTCGAGGCGGCAGTGGTCGGTGTGCCGGACGAGCAGTGGGGTGAAGCGGTGCGTGCTGTGGTGGTGCTCAAGCCTGGCGCGCAGCTTGACGCCGCCGAGCTCATCGAGCGCTGCGGCCGTGCACTGGCCGGTTTCAAGAAGCCGCGAGGCGTGGATTTCGTCACCGAACTGCCGAAGAACCCCAATGGCAAGGTGGTCCGCCGCCTGGTCCGGGAAGCCTACTGGCAACACAGCGATCGTCGTATCTGACAGGGAGCATGACCATGTATCAACCAAGTGCAAAAGCTGCGCAGATCATTGAAGCCATCGAAGGGTTCGTCCGCGACCAGGTTCGCCCGCTGGAGCAGCAGATGCAGCTGAATTGGGCGCGCCCGCATCCTCAGGCGGTCTTGCGGGAAGTATGGAAGCGCTCCAGCGAGCAGGGCCTTTACACCCTCATGCTGCCCGAAGCCATGGGGGGGGCAGGTTTGAGCGTGGCCGACCTGTGCGCCGTGAAAGAAGCCACGGTGCTGACCGGTTCGATGCTCGCCCCGCACGTATTGGGCGAGCTGTCCGGGCCGCCGCGGGTGGGCCACCTGCTCAAAGTGGCCAGCCCCTATCAGGTGGAGCATTTCCTGCAGCCAGTGTGCCGTGCCGAGAAAGCCGTGTGCTTCGCCCTGACCGAGGCCGAGGCGGGTTCAGACGCCACTGCCATCCGTACCCAGGCGCGCCGCGACGGTGATCACTACGTGCTGAGCGGCAGCAAGCGCTACATCTCGGGTGCCACGTACGCGGACCTGGCAGTGTTGCTGGCCGTGACCGGGCCTGGGCAGGGCGCGCAGGGTATTTCGGCGTTCTTCGTCGACCTCAAGGCCCCGGGCGTGCGTGTCGAAAGCGACTATGCAGTGATGTCCGGTGGCGGGGCCCACGGCGACATCGTGCTGGATGACGTGCGCGTGCCAGCGGCCAACCTGATTGGCGAGCAGGGCCAGGGCTTCAAGCTGGCCATGGGGCGCATTACCCTCAACCGGCTGCTGCATTGCCCGACCTTGCTGGGCATGGCCGGCCTGGCCCTGAACCTGTCGATCGAGCATGCCCGTAGCCGCAAGCAGTTCGGCCAGCCGATCGCCATGTTCCAGGCGGTCAACCACATGATCGCTGACATGGCTACCGAGCTGCATGCAGCACGCAGCATGGTCTACGCCACGGCGCAGGTGAACGATGCCGGCGGCGATATCCGGACCCAGGCGCCGATGTGCAAGCTGTTCGTCTCGGAGGCTGCATTCCGCATTGCCGACAAGGCCGTGCAGGTGCATGGCGGTGCCGGGTTGATGCAGGGCCACCCGGTGGAATGGATTTTCCGTGCCACCCGAATGATGCGCATCCTGACCGGGACCAGTGAAATTCAGCGCAACACCATCGCCAAAGGCGTGCTGATGCCCGCGTGACCCTCAGGCCGCCACCAAGGCGGCCTTTTGTCACATTCCACAACAATAACAAGAGTAATCGCCATGACTGTGGATGCTTCCCTGCCCAACCCACGGACCGCCTGGATGGTGGCCGTACTGCTGGCCATGCTGATGCTGGTCAATTTTCTCGACAAGGTGGTGATTGGCCTGGTTGCGGTGCCGATGAGCGCCGAGCTGGGCCTGACCGCGACCGAGTTCGGGCTGATTGGCGGCGCTTTGCATTGGTTCTTCGCCTTGTCCGCCGTGGTGGGCGGCTTCATGGCCAACCGGCGCCCCACCCGCACGCTGCTATTGGGCATGGGCCTGTTCTGGGCGGTGATCCAGTTGCCGATGCTGTTCGCCACTTCACTGTGGACCATCGTTGCCTGCCGCGTGTTGCTGGGCATCGGAGAGGGCCCGGCATCGCCGGTCGCCACCCATGCGCTGTACAAGTGGTTTCCCAATGACCGTCGCAACCTGCCCGTGGCGTTGCTGCACACCGGTAGCGCCATGGGGCTGCTGGTGGCCGGCGCGATGATCCCCTGGGTCAGCCTGCACTATGGCTGGCGCACCAACTTCATCGTCCTTTCATTGATCGGCCTGGTGTGGTGCCTGCTGTGGTGGCGGCTGGGGCAGGAGGGCACCCTTGAGCGCCTGCGTGCCAGCCAGCTCAAGAGCGATGAGCCGGCAATACCGTACCGCAAGCTGCTGGGCGACCCCAGCGTGATGGGCAACTACCTTTGCCACTTCGCCGCCAACTGGTCACTGGCCCTGACGCTGACCTGGGTGCCCAGTTATCTGCAGGTCGGCCTGGGCATAGACCCGTTGCAGACCGGGCGGATCTTTGTGATGTTCGTGGTGGTGACCACGCCGTTGAGCCTGTTCATGGCCTGGTTGTCCCAACGCCTGATGCGCCGTGGCGTATCTTCGCGCGTGGCGCGCGGCGTGTTCGTCTCGCTGTGCCTGGTGCTTTCCGGGCTGCTGTCTGCGTCGCTGATGCTGCCAGGCCTGAGCACCGCCGTGCGGGTTGGCGCACTGACCTTCAGCGGTGGCCTGGCGCTGGTGATGTACTCCGTAGGGCCGGCCATGCTCGCCGAGTTCACCCCGACGGCCCAGCGCGGCGGGGTGCTTGCCATCGGTAACGGTATCGCTTCGCTGGCCGGCCTGGCTGCGCCGGTGGTAACCGGGTTGCTGGTGCAGGGCACAGGTGCCGCGCATCCCACAGGGTATGCCCAGGGCTTTCTGGTGTGTGGCGCAGTATTGGTCGTGGCGGGGCTGGTGGGCCTGGTGAGCCTGAACCCGCAGCGCACCCTGAAGCGCTTGGCTGAACCGCGTGCGGTGGCGCATGGGGTGCCGGCGCGCTCTCAGACAGCCAGCTGAACCCCCGGCACCGACCCGAGCGGCGCATCATCGCCGCCGATCAGCTCACCACGCCAGCGGCCGCCGAGTACCAGCTCGATCAGCAGCCCGCGCACCAGGTCGTGCAAGCAACCGGCGGCAAACGACAGGGGCTTGTGCCGTGAGTGCGCCAAGGCAATGGTGCGGCTGATGCGTGGCTCGACGATGAGCCGCGCCTGGGTCGGTTCGAGCAGCTCGCACAGCGGCGGCCAGTTGCTGATGGTCGCCGCCAGTCCTGCGCGGACCAGGCTGGCGATGCCGGGTGCCGACTGCTGCTCGTAGGCGGCCGCCAATGGCACGCCGGCTTCCATGGCCGCCTGTTCGATGCGCCGGCGCAGGTGCAGTGCCCTTGGTGGCAGCACCAGCCGCGTGGCGGCGGCTTCGGCCAGGGTGATGGTATCGGCGACGCCAGCGGCTGAAGGGCCGACCCAGTACAGCGCCTCGGTGAAGATCGGCTCGGCCTCGACATGCTCCAGCTCCTCGGCATTGGGCACCACGCCGAAGTCGACCTTGCCCAGTTCGATGGCTTGGCCGCCGTTGCGGCTCAGGCCGTCCCACACGGTCAGGGTCACGCCGGGAAAGCGCTGCTCGGCACGCTTGATGATTTCTGGCAGCAGCATGTCTGCCGCTGTGGCGGGGATGGAAATGGCGACGTGGCCCTTGGGGTCACCGCGGCTTGATTTGAGCTCGTCCTTCACCGAATCGAGCTTCTGCACCACCTGGCGGGCCACCTCGTAAAGCTGCCGACCGGCGTCGGTCAGGACGATGCCGTCGTGCTGGCGGTCGAGCAGCTGCATTTCCAGTTCACTCTCCAGCAGGCCGATCTGCCTGCTCAGCGCCGGCTGGGCGATGTAGGCACGACGCGCGGCCGAGGAAAAGCTGCCGGCTTCGACGATTGCGATCAGGTAGCGGAGCTGTTTGAGGGTCATCGCAGCGGTTCCAAGGGTATGCCGAACTGATATGGCACGTATCCGAACACGTTATTTGTGGGGTTCGAAGCGTGGCTCCTAGTATCACCCGGAAGGGGCGTGCCAAAGCAAGCCCGCACGGCCAGGTCAGCCAACAACAACAAGAGGCCAACCCCATGAAAGCTGTCGCCCTGCTGCGAAGTATCCTGCTCGTCAATGCCAGCCTGCTGGCCCTCCACCTTGGCGCTACGCCACTGCCCCCGCAACTGACACCCGTGGGTGCCGAGCGTGCCCCCAGCAGTGATGGCCGCATACCGGCCTGGAACGGGGGGCTGCAACCGGGGCAGGTCTCACTCGCGGTCAACGGCACGCCGCTTGACCCCTACGCCGATGAGCAGCCGCTGTACACCATCACCGCGCAGAACTACCGGCGCTATCGCGAGCAGCTCACGACAGGCCAGGTGGCGCTGCTCGAGCGTTTTCCCGACTCTTTTCGCCTGCCGGTATACCCCTCGCACCGCAGTGTCGCGGTGCCGGCTCGGGTCAGCGAGTGGGCCCGGCACAACGCCGCCAGCGCCCATCTGGTCAATGACGGCAATGGCGTGCAGGGCTTTGCCGGGGTACTGGCGTTTCCGCTACCACGCAATGGCCTGCAGGTACTGTGGAACCACCTGACGCGGCCACGCAACGGTAGTTACAGCCTGGCGTCGGACAGCATCACCCCGCGTCGTGATGGTCGCTTCGTCATGTTCAGCGCGCAGCAAACCTTCGCCCGGCCCGATGTGCTGCCAGGCGGCCAGGCAAACAACGTACTGTATTACCTGAGCTACCGCATGACCGCGCCATCGCGCCTGGCAGGCGACGCCTTGGTGCTGCACGAAACCCTCGACCAGGTCGCCCAGCCACGCCTGTCGTGGTTGTACAGCAGCAGCCAGCGACGCGTACGGCGCGCGCCTGCCGTGGCCTATGACAGCATCACCCCAGGGACTGCCGGGCTGCGCACCGCCGACAGCCGCGACATGTTCAACGGTGCCCCGGACCTTTACCACTGGACCCTGATCGGCAAGAAAACCCTGCACGTACCCTACAACAGTTATCGCCTGGCTTCGCCACAGCTGAGCTACACCGCGCTGGTCGGCCCGGGCCACGTCAACCCGCAGCCAACCCGCTACGAATTGCACCGGGTATGGGAGCTGGTCGGTACCCTCAAGCCCGGGGCCGAGCATATCTATGCCAGCCGCCGCTATTACCTGGACGAGGACAGCTGGGCCATCGTCGAAGCCGACTTCTTCGACCACCAGGGGCGGCTGTGGCGCACGGCCCAGGCGCACAGTTACTACCACGTCACCGGGCAGGCACTGGTCAACGCCATGGAGGTGATCTACGACCTGCGCAACGGGCGTTACCAGCTGTCGGGCCTGACCAACGAGCAACCCAAACCCTTCACCTTCGACCTGCGCACCAGCGCTTCGTACTTCTCGCCCGGGGCACTGCGCAGCCAAGGGCTGCGTTGAGCGCCCAGGGCCACACACAGGACAGCCGATGAGTTCCGATCACCATTACAGCGCCTGGGAGCGCTGGTTGCTGGGGCCTGGCAAGCCACCTGACCCGCGCTTCACCCTGGCCAATGAACGCACCTTTCTGGCCTGGCTGCGCACCGCCCTGGCATTGCTGGGCGGTGCCATTGCCCTGGAAACCTTTGCCGCGCATGCCTGGCCGCAATCCGGGCGCCTGGCGATGGAGTTCGCGTTGCTGCTGGCGAGCCTGCTGGTCAGCCTGGGGGCTGGTTGGCGCTGGCTGGTGGTGGAACGCGCCCTGCGCCGCGCTGCGCCATTGCCGCTGCCACGCTTGGTACCGCTGCTGAGCGTGGCCTGTGCGCTGGGCTGCGCGGCACTGATACCGCTGTTATGGGGGCGTTGGCATGGCTGACGGCCCGGTCGATACCGGGCTGCAGGCCGAGCGTACGGTGTTGGCCTGGCGGCGAACCCAGTTGGCTTTACTGGTACTGGCTTGCCTGGCCTGGCGCGGCGGCCTGGTGGCTGTGGCCGGCGCGGCACTGTCGTTGGCGCTACTGGGCAGGGTCCGCGAACGCGCCATCTACCGCCGGGGCCTGGCCATGTTGCGCAGCGAGCGGGGGTGGGCTGCAGTGCGCACCGTGCCGCTGGCTGCGTTACTGGTGGCCGGGTTGGTGCTGGGCGTGTGGTTGCGCCGCACTGCTTAGCACGGCGCCGTTGCAGGCTCAGGGCGTGACGATATTGAAGCGCCCGTCAGGCTCATCCAGCCCAGCCATGAACTGCATGAACTTCACCCGCTCACCGCTGATGTCGATATCACCCGTCTTGGCTTCCTTGAGAAAACCGGTCTGCTTGAGTGCGATGCGGTCCAGGGTGGCCTTGCTCATGTTGATCTGCACATCCGCTTGGGCGTGCTGTGCATGGTCGCGGTGGGTCAGCACGCCATTGCGCAGGGTCAGGGCGTAGTCTTCATCGATGTCGGTGAAGCGCCAGTTGATGGTCAGGTCCTGCTCAGCCGCCTTGGCGGCATCGACGCGCACACCCAGGTAGTCGAAGAACAGCGATGGGGTCAGTGCGCGTACCAGGTCGTCGGCGCTGCCGCCTTTGCTGGCACCGGCCGCGACGCCGTTGCGCAGCTCCTGCGCACCGGTCAGGTAGGCGTTGCGCCAGGTGGCGTTCTCGCTCTGGTAACCCAGTTGCTCCAGGGCATCGGCTTGCAGGTTACGTGCAGCGCTGTTGTCGGCTTGGGCGAATACCAGGTGCCGGGTGAGCTCCGCCACCCAGCGGTAGTCACCCTTGTCGTACGCCTCACGCGCCAGCGTCAGCACCCGCTCGCTGCCGCCCAGCGCTGCCACGTAGCGCTGGCCTGCATCGCTCGGCGGCAAGGGGTTGAGGGTCGCCGGGTTGCCGTCGTAGAAGCCCATGTAGCGCTGGTACACCGCCCGCACGTTGTGGCTGAGCGAGCCGTAGTAGTCGCGGCTGTACCATTTGTTGGCCAGCCGGGGTGGCAGCGAGGTCAGTTCGGCGGCGATCTCGGTAGGGGTGAGGCCGCGGTTGAGCAGGCGCAGCGTCTGGCTGTCGAGGAAGGCGTACATGTCACGCTGATCGGCCAGGTACTCACGGATCGCTGCGCCGCCCCAGGTCGGCCAATGGTGCTGGGCGAACACCACCTCGGCCTTGTCGCCGTAACGCAGCAGCGACTGGTCCAGGTAGTGCGCCCAGACCTTGGCATCGCGCACCTGCGCGCCACGCAGGGTGAGGATGTTGTGCTGCACATGGGAGGCGTTTTCGGCCATGCACAGGGCTTTGAACGCCGGGAACCACAGGTTCATCTCGGCCGGTGCTTCGGTGCCGGGCGTCAGCTGGAACTCGATATCCACGCCGTCGATGCGCAGGGTTTCGAACGGCTTTTCGATCAGCCGTGTCGGGGCGATGAGGCTGACTGTGGCATTGGCCGGCACGCCCTTGCCGAGGCCTGCGTCAACCTGCCCGCGGGCGCTGCGTGGCAGAGGCGCACCATACATGTACTGCGCCCGGCGCTTCATCGCCGGCCCGGCCAGTACGTTCTCGCTGATGGCATGTTCGAAGAAGCCTTGAGGGGCGATGACCTGGACCTTGCCGGCCTTTACATCGGCCTCATCGATCACCCCGCGCGCGCCGCCAAAATGGTCGACGTGTGGGTGGGTGTAGATCACTGCCACCACCGGCCGCTGCGGGCGATGCCTGAAGTACATGGCCAGCCCGGCCCGGGCGGTTTCCACCGACAGCAGCGGGTCCATCACGATCAGCCCGTGTTCGCCTTCGATCAAGGTCATGTTGGCCAGGTCCATGCCGCGTATCTGGTAGATGCGGTCGGTAACCTTGAACAGGCCGGCGATGGTATTGAGCTGGGCGATGCGCCACAGGCTGGGGTTGACCGTCGCCGGCGCCTCGCCCTTGAGGAAGGCGTAGCGCTGCAGGTCCCAGACCGTCTTGCCATCGGCATTGAGCACCGCCTGGTCGGCACTTTCCAGCAGGCCGCGGCGGGCGTTGTCGAAGTCTGCCCGGTTCTCGAAGGGCAGGCGCTGCAGCCACTGCTGGTTGCTTTGGCGCGTCAGCTCGGTGGCGTCCTTGGCCGGTGCCTGGGCCAGCACCGCAGAGGGCAGGGTGAGGGCCAGGAGGGTGGGCAGGTAGCGTAGGCGCATGGGGGTGGTCCTTGTTGTTATGGGGGCCACCACTCTAAGGACATCGATTGCCAGCGAACCAATACCACTCTTGCATGGGTGGCCATACCTGAATGCGATGGCTCAGCCGGCGCGAATGTCCATGATGCGCGCGACCAGCCAAGCCAGTGCCGGGTCGTGCTGACGATGGGCAAGGTACACCAGTTCCAGCTCGAAGGGCTCCAGGGCGAAGGGCAGGTCAAAGACCTGCAAGGGCAGTAGCTGGGCGAAATGGCGGGCCAGTGCGGTGGGCAAGACCACGCACAGGTCGGAGCTGGCGGCCAGGTGCGCGGCCTGCAGGTAATTGGGCGTGGTATAGGCGATGCGCCGCGCAAGGCCCTGCTCGGCCAGCCACTGGTCGACCATGCCCCGGGTCTGGCCGCCGTGCACCCAGAGGTGACGCAAGCCCAGGAAGGCTTGCAGATCGAGCGCGCCATCGACCTCCGGATGCCCCTGGCGCACCGCCACGTGCAGGGTTTCGCTGCGCCAGTGGCGGCGCTCGTAGCGCGCCGGCACATCGTCGAAGCGCCCCAGCACCAGGTCGAGTTCGCCACGGTCGAGGGCTTCGGCCGGCAGGTTGGGTGCCAGGTGCAGCACATCCACACGCAGATGCGGCGCCTGGGTTTGCAAGGTGGCGAGCAACCTGGGCATGCACAATTGTTCGGCGAAGTCGGTCAGGGCGATGCGCAGTTGCCGGTGGCTGCGGCCTGGGTCGAAGCTGTCGCCAGCGCCGAGGGTCTGCTCGATCTGCTGCAGGGCCGCGCGAATCGGCCCTTCCAGGGCCAGGGCGCGGGGGGTTGGGCGCATGCGTCGGCCGACCCGCACCAGCAGCGGGTCACCGAGAATGTCCCGTAAACGCGCCAGGGCGTTGCTCACCGTCGGCTGGGTCAACGCCAGGCGCTCGGCAGCACGTGACACGTTCTGTTCACGCAGCAGCATGTCCAGCACCCGCAGCAAGTTGAGATCGAAGTTGGCTATATTCATGCGAAAAATACATGGGATGGAAAATTAGAATTTCAAAAATAGTAGGCGCCTGACTAGGGTGGGGGCAATGCCTTTACACCGAATCAGGAGTGTCACCCGTGAGTACTTCCTATAACGTTCAGCAGGCTGCAGTGATCGGCGCCGGCACCATGGGCCGCGGCATCGTCATCAGCCTGGCCCGTGCCGGGCTGCCTGTGCTGTGGCTGGACAACGACCCCAGCGCCACCGAGGCAGGCCTTGCCATGCTCGCGCAGACGTGGGCGCAACAGGTCGCCAAAGGCCGCATCGACCAGGCCCAGGCCGATGCCTGCCTGGCTCGCGTGCGGCAGGTCACGGCTTACACCGAGCTGGCCGAGGCCGACCTGGTGATCGAGGCGGTGTACGAAAACCTGGCGCTCAAGCAAGAGATCTTCCGCACCCTGGACAGCACACTCAAGCCTGAAGCGATCCTGGCCAGCAATACCTCGGCGCTTGACATCGATGCCATCGCCGCCGTCACTGGGCGGCCTGAACAGGTGTTGGGGCTGCACTTTTTCAGCCCGGCGCATGTGATGAAGCTGCTGGAAGTGGTGCGCGGGAAGTGCACCGCGCCGGCAGTGCTGGAGGCGGCCGTGGTGCTGGGCCAGCGCATCGGCAAGGAGGTGGTGGTCGCTGGGAACTGCCCCGGTTTCATTGGTAACCGCATGTTGCGCACCTATGTCGCCGAGGCCCGCCAGTTGCTGCTCGAGGGTGCCACGCCGCGGCAGGTGGACGAGGCGCTGCAGGGGTTCGGCTTTGCCATGGGCCCGTTCCGCGTGTACGACGTGGTAGGCATCGACCTGGAGTGGCGCGCACGTCAATTGGCCGGGCAGGGGATGGATGCCCCGTTGGTCCAGGTCGACAATGCCCTGTGCGCGCTCGGTCGCTTCGGGCAGAAGGTTGGCCAGGGCTATTACCGGTACGCCCCCGGCAGCCGCGAAGCTGTGCATGACCCCGAGGTGGATGCCTTGGTGCTCAAGGTCGCTCAGGACCTGGGGGTGCGTCGGCGTCCGATCGACGATGAGGAAATCCGTGAGCGCTGCCTGCTGGCGCTGGTCAATGAAGGGGCGAAGATTCTTGAGCAGGGCATAGCCAGCAGCAGCCAGGACATCGACCGGGTCTACTTGCATGGTTATGGCTTCCCGGCAGAGACGGGCGGGCCGATGTCCTGGGCCGATCGGCAAGGGCTGGGGCTGCTGCTGGCGAGGCTGGAGCGGCTGCAAGGCCTGTTTGGCGAACACTGGCGCCCGGCGGGTCTTCTGATGCGGCTGGCGGCAGCTGGCAAACAGTTGGCTGACGTGAATGAGGGCCGCGTATGAGCTACCGAGCCCCCCTGCGTGACATGCAGTTCGTCCTGCATGAGGTGTTCGATGTGGCGCAACATTGCGCCCGCCTGGGCAACGGTCTGGGCGGTGACACCATCGATGGCATCCTTGAACAGGGCGCTCGCTTTGCCAGCGAGGTGGTGGCCCCGCTCAATCGCCAGGGCGACGAGCAGGGCTGCCGCCTGGAACAGGGGCAGGTGTTGACCCCCGAAGGCTTCCGCCAGGCCTACCGGCTGTATGTCGAGCAGGGCTGGGGCGGTATGACCGGCCCGACCGAGCACGATGGCCAGGGCCTGCCGCAGATGGTCGCCGCCTGTTTCCACGAAATGCTGATGGGCGCCTCGCTGTCGTTTCGCATCTATTCGGGCCTCACCGAAGGCGCTGTGCTGGCGCTGCATCGCCATGGCAGCCCGGCGCTCAAACGCGACTACCTGGGCAAGCTGGTCAGCGGCGAGTGGGCCGGCACCATGTGCCTGACCGAACCGCAGGCTGGCACCGACCTGGCGCTGTTGCGTACCCGGGCCGAGCCGCAAGGCGATGGCAGCTATCGCATCAGTGGCAGCAAGATCTTCATCAGTGGCGGCGACCAGGACCTGACCGACAACATCATCCATCTGGTGCTGGCGCGCCTGCCCGATGCGCCGGCCGGTGTCCGCGGCATCAGCCTGTTCCTGGTGCCCAAGTTCGAGTGCGCGGCCGACGGTGGGCCGGGGGTGCCCAACGCCTTGGGCTGCGGTGCCCTTGAACACAAGATGGGCATCAAGGGGGCAGCCACCTGCGTGATGAACTTCGACGGCGCCCGCGGCTGGCTGGTGGGTGAAGCCAACCAGGGCCTGGCGTGCATGTTCACCATGATGAACGATGCGCGCTTTCAGGTGGGGCTGCAGGGGCTGGGCATTGCCGAAGCTGCCTTCCAGGGCGGCCTGGCCTACGCCCGCGAGCGCTTGCAGTCGCGTAGCCTGGCCGGCCCGGTGGCGCCGGAGCGCAGTGCCGACCCGATCATCTGCCACCCTGATGTGCGGCGCATGCTGCTGACCCAGAAGACCCTCAGCGAGGGTTGCCGGATGCTGGCGGCCTATGCTGCACAGGCGCTCGACCTGGAGCAGGGTGCGGCGCAGCCTGAAGTGCAGGCTGCCGCCGGGCGTCGGGCAGCGCTGCTGATTCCGGTGGTCAAGGCCTTCCTCACCGATGTCGGCCAGGAGGTCGCCAGCCTGGGCGTGCAGCTGTATGGCGGCCATGGTTACATTCGCGAGTGGGGCATGGAGCAGTTGATGCGCGACAGCCGCATCACCCAGCTGTATGAGGGCACCAATGGCATTCAGGCCCTGGACCTCGTGCGCCGCAAGGTGCTGGCCGATGGTGGCGAGCAGCTGCGCCTGTTGATCGATGACCTGCTGGAGGCGGCGCACGCGTGCCGCGCAGATGACCTGGCAGCGATGGCCGAGGCGGTGACCCTGCGCCTGCAGGAGTGGCGCAACCTCAGCGCCGAGGTGCTCGATGCCTGCCGCTGCGACCCCCAGGAAATTGGCGCGGTGTCGGTCGATTTTCTTGCCTATTCAGGCTATGTGCTGCTGGCTGCGCTGTGGCTGCGGGCGGCCGAGCGGGCCCGTGCGGCACTGGCCGCCGGCAGCGGCGACAGCGCTTTCTATCAGGCCAAATTGCACGCAGCGGACTTTTACTGGCGGCGCATCCTGCCGCGCGCAAGTGCCCACTGTGAGGCTTTGCGTGGCGGCGCGCAGTGCCTGATGAGCCTGAATGAAGCGCACTTCGCCTTCTGAGCGCTGCGCCGTTCACCCACAAGAACAAAAGGACCCTGAACATGCAGCCATTCAGTTTTGCCACGACCGCTCACCTGCTCTGCGAACCGGGCGCTGCGGGTCGCCTGGCCCAGTTGTGTCAGCAACGCGGCGTGCGCCGCGTGCTGATCGTTACCGACCCCGGTCTGGTCAGCCTGGGGATGCTTGACGACATCCTGCCTGGCTTCACCCGGGCGAACCTGAGTGCGGCGATCTTCAGTGATGTCAGCGCCGACCCCAGCCATGCCTGCGTGCTGGCTGCCGTCGGCCGTGCCCGGCATATCGGTGCCGAGCTGATCGTCGGTTTCGGTGGCGGCAGCTCCATGGATGTCGCCAAGCTGGTCGCGCTGCTGGCCCACCCAGGGTGCGACCAGACCCTGGAGGCGGTGTATGGCATTGACCAGGCCAAGGGCCAGCGCCTGCCCCTGATCCAGGTTCCGACCACTGCGGGTACCGGCTCGGAGGTCACGCCCATTGCCGTCATCACCACCGGCGAGTGCGCCAAGATGGCGGTGATTTCACCGCTGCTGCTGCCAGACCTGGCGCTGCTCGATGCCGAGCGCACGCTGGGCCTGCCACCTGCGATCACGGCCGCCACGGGCATCGATGCGATGGTCCATGCCATCGAAGCCAGCACCAGCAAGTTCAAGCGCAACCCACTGTCCAGCCTGCTGGCCCGCGAAGCCTTGACACTGCTGGCAGGCAACCTCGACCAGGCAGTCCACAACGGCGGTAATCTGCAGGCCCGTCAGGCCATGCTGCTGGGGGCTTGCCTGGCCGGCCAGGCGTTCGCCAACGCACCGGTCGCTGCGGTGCACGCCTTGGCCTACCCGCTGGGGGCGCGCTTTCACGTACCGCACGGGCTGGCCAATGCCTTGGTCCTGCCGCATGTCATGCGCTTCAACCGTAGCGAGGCATTCGCCGACTACGCGGCGCTCGCGCCGGCCTTGTTGGGCGAGCGGCTGGTGCCTGGCGGGCCCCATGAGTTGTGCAGCCAGTTCATTGCCGAGCTGGAGCAATTGGCACCTCGCTGCGGCTTGCCGAGCCGGTTGCGGGATGTCGGCGTGCCCCGGCACAGTTTGCAACAGCTTGCTGAAGAAGCGCTGCAACAACAGCGCCTGCTGGTGAACAACCCGCGCAAGGTCACCCTTGCCGATGCCGTCGAACTTTACCAGGCGGCGTTCTGATCATGGCCAGGGAACGCCCGCTACGCGGCGCCTATCGCCACTTCCAGCCGATCACCACGCGCTGGCACGACAACGACCTGTATGGGCATGTGAACAATGTCGTCTACTACGGTTTTTTCGACAGCGCGGTGAACACCTGGCTGATCGAGCATGCCGGTCTGGATATTCACCGCGACCCGGTGGTGGCCTATGTGGCCGGGTCTGCTTGCGACTACTTCGCCGCGGTCGCCTTTCCGCAGCGCATCGAAGTGGGTATCGCGGTCACGGGGATAGGCAACAGTTCGGTGCACTACGCGCTGGCCGTCTTCGTCGAGGGGGAACCTCAAGCGTGCGCGGCCGGGCGTTTCACCCATGTATTCGTCGATCGTCGCGAGCAGCGTGCGGTTGCCATACCAGGCAAGGTGCGCAGGGCCTTGGAACTGTTGGCGGTGTGAGGTCACCTGCGGGGGCGGTGCTCGTTTCGCGCCGCCTCATAAAAGCCCAGGCAGCCCCGAACGCCTCTCTCAAGCCCCGCCCAGGCCATAACAATCTGGCATGGCACTGATCCGAAGACGCTATTTGTGAGCCCGCTTTCACTGCCCCGATAATCCAGATTACCGGTACCGCCTGCCTCGGCGACCGGCACTTCATCTGTGCTACCCCACCTTTCACTCTCGAATAAAACAACAAGAGGTTAAGAGTGAGCGAATACATCCGTATCTGCCGGCGCCAAGCGCCGCTGGCGGCGCTATGCTGCCTGCTCGCCGCTCCGGCGGCTGCCTTGCAGTTCCAGGCCGGCCCGCTCGAAGGGCGCTTCGACACGGCGCTGTCGTTCGGCACTGCCGTCAGCACAGCCAACCCCGACAAGCAGCAGTTGCAGGCCGCCAACAGTAATGACGGGCGGCGGAACTACCGCTCGGGTGATGTGTTCTCGGCCATTTTCAAAGCAACCCATGACCTGGAACTGCACCGGGACAACGTTGGGGTGTTTCTGCGCGGCACCTACTGGTATGACACGGTGCAGCGCGACCATAGCCAGCGGGCTGTGGACATCGACGACCACAACCGCCAGGCATCGGCTAAAACCGCCGCAGCGGAACTGCTCGATGCCTTTGCCTATACCCTCTACGACATCGACGGCGAGCCCGGCTCAGTGCGCCTGGGCAAACAGGTCGTGAACTGGGGCGAAAGCCTGTTCATCCAGGGTGGCCTGAACGTGATCAGCCCGTTCAATCAGGCCGCGTTGCGCCGGCCAGGCTCAGAGGTCAAAGACGCGCTGGCGCCGGTCAACCTTTTGTATGTCACGCAGAACCTCAACCAGGCCCTGTCATTCGACGCCTTCTACCAACTGGACTGGGAGCAGACCCGGTTGGACAACTGTGCGACCTTCTTCTCCAACAACGACTTCATGCCCGAGGGCTGCCAAGGCCTGGACGTGGGTGGGCAGATGGTCGCCAACCCGGGTGTTTCCCAAGCGCTGGCGTCCCTGGGTGTGACGCTCACCGATGAGGGCGTGCGCGTGCCGCGTGGGGCCGACCAGGATGCGCGCAATGGAGGCCAATGGGGGTTTGCCTTGCACTGGTATGTGCAATCGCTGGATACCGAGTTTGGCCTGTTCGCGGCCAACTACCACAGCCGCTCTCCCTACCTGGGCACAGTCAGCAGCCGCTACTACGCCAATACCGGTTTTGCCAGGGACCTGTGCAGCACGGTTGGCGTGCCACTGTCTGGCTGCGGTGCCTTCCTGGCGTCGAGCAGCGGGCAGTCACTGGCCGGCGCCCTGCGCATGGGAACCTCGCAGTACCTGGCGCAGTACCCCGAGGATATCCGGCTCTACGGCATCACCTTCGCCACCACCCTGCACAACGGCACCGCCGTGCAGGGAGAGTTGAGCCACCGCCCCAACCAGCCGGTGCAGCTGAACGGTAACGATGTGCTGCAGTCGCTGCTCAACGCCCCGGGCCGCAGCCCGCTCAACGCCGAAGGCCTGCGCCCATCGACCGACGACACCTTGTTCGACGGGTATCGACGCAAGGAAGTGACCCAGGCCCAAGTGTCGGCGATGCAGGCGTTCAGCCAGGTGATGGGCGCCAACCAGCTGCTGCTGATGGGGGAGGTGGGCGCAACCTATGTGGGCGGGCTCGAGGGGCGTTTCGGGCCGCGTTATGGCCGCTCCGGGGCCTACGGCAATGGTGAGCTGGCCGATAACAGCCTCTGCCAGGCGATCTCGAAAAGCCCTGCTGACTGCAACGGCGAAGGGTTCGTCACGCCGTTTTCCTGGGGCTACCGGCTGCGGGCGACCTGGAGCTACCAGAACCTGGTCCCGGGCCTGGACATCCGCCCTAACCTGGCCTGGTCCCACGACGTGAAAGGCTATTCGCCTGCCGATGGGTCGGGCTTCAATGAAGGCTCGCGCTCGATCAGCCTGGGCGTGGACGTGGCGCTGGCCAGCAAGTACTGGGCAAGCCTTGCCTACACCGATTATCTCGATGGCGATTACGGCACCCGCGGCGACCGCGACTACGTGGCCGTGAGCGTGGGCGCCAACTTCTAGACCACTCAAGGAGGCAAGACCATGTCCAAACGCAGCATGCACCCATCACCGGCCAACCTGCCCGCCATCGCTTTGATGCTGGCCGGTACACTTGCCCCGGGCGTGGCCAGCAGCGCACCGGCAGAGCAGGGCGTGATGCAAGGGTTTCCCCCTGCACCGCAGTTGCGCGTGAACCAGGCCAACGCGTTCCAGCCACCGTTCCTGCGCTGGTCCATGCGCCACGCCCGCGAGGTTTCGCCGACCCGAGGCATCGGCCGCGCGTCCACGCCGCTGGCCTTGCCGGCAGGCACCGAGCTGGCGCTTGACCAGGTGGCGTTCACTGCCGGCGAGCAGCCCCTGACGTTGGCGAGCTACCTGCAACAGACCAGCACCGATGGGCTCATCGTGCTGCACCGTGGCCAGGTGGTGTACGAGCGTTATCTGGAGGGTTTCCAACCCGGGCAGCCGCATATCTGGGCCTCGATGACCAAGTCCGTGACTGGCCTGATCGCCGCCCAACTGATCGCCGAAGGCACGCTGGACCCGCAACGTACATTGGCGCATTACGTGCCGGAACTCAGCGGCACGCCATTTGGCGAGGCGACGGTGCAGGCCAACCTGGACATGCAGGTGGCGGTGGAGTACCCGCCGCAGATGCCGCCGGACCTGGGGCTGTTTGCCGCCACGGGGCTCATACCTCGCGCCGAAGGCATGCCGGGGGATATCTACAGTTTCCTCCAGCACGCACGAAAGGCGCCCGACTCAGGCGCCAAACCGCTGTTTTTCTACCAGAACGGCTCACCCGAAGCGTTGGCCTGGGCACTGCGGCGCATCACCGGGCTGAACTGGGCGCAACTGGTTGAACAACGTATCTGGTCACGCTTCGCCCAGGACGACGCCTATGTGCAAGTCGACCCGCTCGGTACCGAGATGGCCAGCGGCGGTATCAGCTGCAACCTGCGCGACACGGCGCGCTTCGCTGAACGGGTGCGCCGTGAGCTGGCCCGTGACGTGAAGGGTGACAGTTTCAACCAAGCGGTGCGCAGCACGTTCCAGCCCGCCGACCCGGCGTCGTTCGCCCAAGGCAACCTTGCACCCGGCCGCCCGGGCTACGCTTATCGCAACTACTGGTATCAGAAAAACGATGGTGACGGCTCTGTCGAGGCCAGCGGGCGCTTCGGTCAGAAAATCTATATCAACCCGCGCCGCGAAGTAGTGATCGTCAAGCTGTCGGCCACTGCCGACCAGGCCCGGCGCGCCACCCGTGCCGACGGTGAGGCGAAAGTCACTGCCCGCGTGGTGGACTCACCGGCGAGGTTCAACGGCATGGTCACTGCGGTGTTGGCGGCGCTGCCGGGTTGAGCGGTGTGGGGCGTTCGGCGAATCGTTATCATGCGTGCCATCTTGCTGTGCTGTTCAACGCCCTATACCAGGTTCACTGCGCCGGAGGTGCAACATGAGCATTGATTGGATCAACTTCACACCCTGGAGTGCTTTGGGGGGAGGGGCTTTGATCGGGCTGGCCGCCAGCCTGTTCATTCTGGCCAATGGCCGCATCGCCGGCATCAGCGGCCTGCTTGCAAGTGTGATGCAAAGGCGCAGTGAGGGCTGGGGTGAGAAGGCGCTGTTTGTTCTCGGCCTGCTGATTACGCCTTTGCTGTGGGGGCTGTTCGCCGTGCTGCCGGAAATCGAAATCGATACCCCGTGGCCGGCGTTGGTGATTGCCGGGCTGCTGGTTGGCCTGGGGACACGATACGGCTCGGGTTGTACCAGTGGCCACGGCGTGTGTGGTGTCTCCCGCTTGTCTCCCCGCTCCATCGTGGCGACGGTGTGCTTCATGGCCAGCGGTTTTGCCACCGTGTACGTCATCCGCCATGCGCTGGGGGCCTGAGAATGAACAAGTTGACGGCTTTTGTCGCCGGGTTGATCTTTGGTCTGGGCCTGCTGTTGGCAGGAATGGCGAACCCCGCCAAAGTGCTGGCTTTTCTCGATGTGACCGGGGCCTGGGATCCGTCACTTGCACTGGTGATGGCCGGGGCCATCGCGGTGGCGGCTGCGCCGTTGAATTGGGCCCGCAAACACCAGCGGTCGTTGCTGGGTGCCCCTATGCAGTTACCTGTGAAAAGAGAGCTGGACGCCCGTCTGATCGGTGGCAGCCTGGTGTTCGGCATAGGCTGGGGCATTGCCGGCATCTGCCCGGGGCCTGCGGTCGCTATCTCGCTCACCGGGCACTGGCAGATACTGGTATTCGTATTGGCCATGCTGGCGGGGATGTATGCGTTCACTGTGCTGCAGGGGCGGCGTACACCCTGAGGAGGTGCCCGCCGCCTGTTTGAATGGATCACGCTGTCCTGAAACGAACGTCAGGCACAGGCCATTTCTTGCGTCTGCAGATATCCAGGTCAGTCAACGGTTGCTACATAAACCACCCGGTCACGCCCATTCTGCTTGGCGCTGTAGAGCCCGGAGTCGGCGCGTTCCAGCGCCCGGTCGAGGTGCTCTTGATCGTTGAGCAGCGTGCAGCCGATGCTCAGGCTGACACGCAGCGGGCCAGTGGGCAGTTGTAGCGGTTCGCTGCCGATCATCTGCCGCACCCGTTCGGCAATCCCCTTGAGCTCTTCGCTGTCGTTGACCATGACCAGCGCGACGAATTCCTCGCCGCCCTGGCGCACCACCAGATCGTCCGGGCGCAGCGCTGCGCGTAGGCGGCGGGCGCATTCGCACAGCACCTGATCGCCAGTGGCATGGCCATACCGGTCGTTGATGCTTTTGAAATGGTCGAGGTCTGCATAGATCGCCCCCAGGCGCAGGCTGCTCTGTGCTGCGCGGCGCCGCTCGTGGTCCTCGAACGCTGTCAGACCGTTGCGGTTCCACAGCTGCGTCAATGGGTCGAGCATGGCCTTGCGCTGCTCTCGGTCCATTTCCAGGCGCAGGTCACGGTTGGTCTGGATCAGGCCACGCAACTGCAGATAACCCTCTGCGAGGGTGGCCAGGTCCTTGAAGTTGGCTTGCTGCGTTTCGTTCAGCGTGCGCGGGCGAGGGTCGAGCATGCACAGCGTCCCTATGGCTTTGCCATTCCCCGCGCGCAACGGATGGCCGGCGTAAAAGCGGATGTAGGGTGGGCTGAGTACCAGCGGGTTGTCGACGAAACGCGGGTCATGCGTGGCATCGGGCACCAACAAGGTGCCTTCGCCAAGGATGGCGTAGCCACAGAAAGAAACGTTGCGCGGCGTCTCGGTGGCCTCCAGCCCGATACGTGCCTTGAACCACTGACGCTCCTGGTCGATCAGGCTGATCAGCACGGTGTCCACTTGCGCCAGTTGCTGGGTAAGCCGTACCAGGGTGTCGAGGTAATGCTCGGCCGGTGTGTCGAGCAGGTGCATCTCATCCAGAGTGCGTTGGCGAGCTGCTTCGTCGGAGGGCAGGGGACAAGCTGGCATGGGGCTTCCTTTTTCTGGGGGTTGCGGGCGGCACCTGTCAGAGGCTGCGGCATTCGTTGCGAGGACAGGATCAGCACGCGATTTCTAGCAAAACGGGATGTTCTGGTATAGGACGCAAACTGCAGCATTTCCAGGCCACATGCTAAATCCGCAGGCCAGGCCCAAGGACGCATTCACGCCTGATAGTTCGGCTCCAACAGTATCGCCCACCAGCTGCGTCAGGTCAGGACCATTCCCGGCAGGTTGTGAAGTGGTAGCGCTTTGGGCAGGAGTGGCCCCTCGTGCTCGGCGAAAAGGCCATGGCAATCAAGGTCAAGTCGGCGCGCTAGAGAGCAGCGAACGATGCGGCTATAGGTCCAATGGACCCGTTCCACGAGCACATGGCGTTATGGTATAACGTTTTCATGTGGCAAAAAGAGGCTCTGCCTCCTGCCGCTGTCGCCAACCACCACTCAACCCCCGCCTCAGGAACCTTCATGCGATTCACCCCAGCTTCGTTTGCCATCTTCACAGCAATGTTCACACCTGAAATCCTCGCCGAACAGACGGGTAACTCCACCATCATCCTCGGTGATGTGAATATCACCGAAACTGCTGCTACAGCCCTGAGCACTGAAAATGTGCTGACCTCGGTCGATGTCCTGGGCGGCGATCAGGTGCGAGACAAGAATGTGATGAACAGTTGGCAGCTGTTGGGGCAGATGCCGGGTATCCAGTTGACTGAAACAGGGCAAGGCGCCGAGTCAGGCAAGGTCACCTTCCGCGCATTCAATGGCGAGGGCTACATCAACGGCATCAAGACCTTGATCGACGGTGTGCCGAGCAATGTGAACAGTGGTAACCAGCGCTTCATTGACATGATCTTTCCGCTGGACATCGAGTACATCGAAGTCGTGCGCGGTACCAACGATCCGCGCTATGGGCTGCACAATATCGGTGGCAACATCAATTTCGCGACCCGCCAAGGCGGGAACTATGTCGATAGCCGTGTGACATACGGCAGCTTCGACACGCGTGAAGTGCAGTTGGCCGTTGGGCATGAAGAGGGGAATTTCGCCCAGAACTATATCCTCGCCAAACAGGACAGCAACGGTTTCCGCGACCACAGTGAGTCCAACAAATATGCGCTTGGCGGCAAATGGTTCGTCAGCAACGATGAACAAGACTTCCGTGTCGGCCTTATCGCTCGCCTTTACCACCACCAGGCCCAAGAGTCTGGTTTCCTCACCCGCGAACAACTGCACGCCAGCCGCACCCAATCGCCGGCCAAGAACGCCAATGACGGTGACGACCGCGACATGAAGCAGCTGAGCCTGCACGCCGACTGGCAGCTCGCCGACGACCTGAGCCTGAGCAGCAAGTTGTACTACAACAGTTACAACGATGACCGAACCATCACGTTCACCGATTACCAGCCCGGCAACGCGCCACGCCAGCGTCGGCAGTGGGATGAGCAGCAGCGCGGGATGCTCAGTAACCTGACCTGGCGCGCTAACGATGTGCTGACGCTGGATGGCGGCATCAACTACGAGGAGCAGGACAATGAGTATCGTCGCCTGCGCTACAGCTATGGGATCCCGACCGACTTCGATGCCCCTGCGGCACGTGTGCAGAACGACGACACTTACACCCTGCGCAATATTGGCGGTTATGTGCAGGCGGTCATTCAGCCTACCGACGCGCTGAAGATCATCCCAGCCATGCGCGTCGACAAGTTTTCTGGCAACAGCGTGACGCTTGGTGAGGTCAAGGGATCCCTGCAGGATTACGGCTGGATCCGCCAGCCGAAGCTGAGCGTCATCTACAGCCTCACCCCGGAGATCGACCTTTACGCCAACTGGGGGCGTACTTTCCAGATTCTTACCGGCTCTGGCGGGCCCGCTTACAGGGTGCCTGGGCAAACCTCGTACGACCCGTCGATCAACACCGGCAAGGAAGTCGGCATCAAGTTTCAGCCATTCCCTGGGGCTCAAGCGCGGGTTGCGCTGTGGCAGCAGGATGCGACCGATGAAGTTGCGAACATGCCCAGCACTGGCACCACGGTCGGTCTTGGCGAAACACGCCGGCGTGGCGTGGACATGCAGATCAGTGCTCAGCTGGACGATCAATGGACGGTATGGGCGTCCCACGCGATCCAGGAGGCCAAAGTGGTCAAGGCCTACGCGGCGAACGGCCAGTCTTTGGCGGGCAAAGAGGTATTTTCCACCCCGCGCTACATCAGCAATCTGGGCGTGGACTACCGATACAATGACGACTGGAAGTTCGGGGCGCAGGGGCGGGCGCAAGGCAGCTACTACATCGACGAGCAGAACGAGCAGGGCAAGTACGGCGGTTTCGTGGTCGTGGACGCCAGTGTCAGTTACCGTATCACCGCGTCAACCAGCGTGGATCTGCAGGTGAAAAACCTTTTTGACCGTGAGTACGAATATGTCTGGTATGACAACTTCTTCTGGGGCGGCGACGACCAGGCGATGTTCTCGCCAGCACCAGGCCGTTCAGCGTTCGTTTCGATAAACATGAGTCTTTGACAGGTCAGGGCATTGGCCAAGAGACTCTTGAGGGCGATCTAACGCCCTCAAGAGATCTGCGGGATCAAAAAGCCAGTTCACCCTTCGCCGCGAAAAGCCGAGCCGCTCGTTGCAAGCGTTGCAAGTGGCAGGGTCCAACCTGATGCCTGGCCGCCTGATGGCTTTAGGTTTAAAGTCAACTTCAAGGTCAACAGGCATTTCAGGGTGAGGCATGAGAATAGGCGAACTGGCGAAAATCAGTGGATTGAGTCCGTCACGCATCCGATTCTACGAGGCGAGGATTCACCACCGATGACGCGAAAAAGGTTGTTGAGCTGCTCAATGACCTGGGCGTCGACATGGTGGAGTTGTCGGGAGGCAGTTACGAAGTACCTGCCATGCAGGGGCACGCGCGCGATGGTCGCACCCTGGCTCGCGAAGCGTATTTCGTCGAGTTTGCCCGTGATCTCCAAACCGTCGCCAGAATGCCGGTGATGGTCACCGGCGGTATACGTCGCCGCCCGGTAGCTGAAAGCGTCGTGCAGAGCGGGGTGGACATGGTAGGCATGGGAACGGCGTTAGCCATCGATCCGCACCTGCCTCGTGCCTGGTTGCAGGGGAAAGACAACGCCCCTGAATTACCGCCGATCACCTGGAAAAACAAAGCCATCGCGGCCTTGGCGAACATGGCGGTAGTGAAGTTTCAATTGCGCAAACTAAGCCGGGGTAAAAAGCCCGACCCGAGCGTGTCGCCGCTGCGCGCGCTGATCCTGCAACAGCTCAACATGGCTTTTCGTACTCGCCAGCATCGTAAATGGAGTGAAAGGTCGGAGCATTACAACGGACTGAGAGACGCAAGATGACCCGTGCGCAGGGCCAATCTGGTCACAAGCTTTCCACTATCCCGTGTGGTACTTGTCCCAGAGCTTGTTCCGGAATCGATCGCCTGGGTCGACTTGTGCTTTGAGTGCGAGCAGACGCCGAGCGTTTGGGTAGGCACTTGAGAACTGTTCCTGCGTTGCATGCAGTTGATAGGGAAGGTAGTAGGTACCGCCAAGCAACAGCGCAGCGTCGATGAGTTCGCGTGTCCACACACCAACCTGCTCGCGATCATCTACCTCCACGCGCTGCCAATAATAAAGCACGAAGGAAAACACCTCTTCGCGTGCCCAGGACAGAAACGAGTCGGGGTCGGCTGGTGCGTGTCGAATGGATATATTGACGGCGTCAACGCGGTGCGCCTGGAGGATGGCGGCCATTTGTTTCACGAACGCTTTGAACTGTGCCACCGGCACAAAATACTCCTGCAATGCGTAGGTACCGTTCCGGGTTGCAATGGGGCCAAGCGAGGCGACATCCGCACTGGCCTCGTAGTTGCGCCGTACCACCGGTTGGTTGAAATAACGCAGTGGATCGATCACATCCTTGCGAAGCATTGGGCCGCCGGGAAGCTTGGTCACACTCCACATGACGGTCTGGTTGATTTTGTAAGACTGCCCCGGCGCAACCAGCCTTTCTGCGACCGTCAACGCTTTGTCCGAAGTGTGCCAAGTGACGGACGTGGCTGTGTCGAAAAAAGGGGGAGTCAAATCGGCGTTATGCAGGATGGCCTGTTCGTTGTTGCGCACTCGGTCATTGAAAAAACTCGGGTAATCAGCCGCTGGCATGCGCTGTATCTGACGTTCAATTGTGGTGTTGGGCACCAGGTCCAATTCGACCTCAGTGATCACCCCCATCGCGCCATAGCCACCGATAGCAGCGTAGAAGAGGTCGGAATTCGTGGTGCGGGACGCTTCTAATGCCGAACCGTCCGCAAGCACCAGTTGCAGAGAACGCACAGAGTTGATGACCGGGCCAGCGCCGACGTAGCGTCCATGAGCGTTGACCGAGAGCGATCCGCCGACGGTGAAATTGGCATAGCTCTGCATGATTTTTATCGAGAGGTCGTCTGGGTCGATGACCGACTGCAAGTCACGCCACCGCATCCCTGTATGCACGCGTATGACTCTGTTCTCAGGCGAGTATCGGATCACTTGGTCAAACTGCCGCATGTCGAGGTGCAGGCTGTCTTCGGTCGCAATTTGTCCCCCCATGCTATAACGGCCACCACCGATGCTGACTGGGCCTGACGACATAGCGAGCGCCCGCTGTATTTCGGCAGTGGTGCGGGGTGCGAACAGGCGATTGACCCAAATCGGATTGAGCATCGTCACATCGTTCACCAAGACGCCCGATGGTGCCGCCCATGACGACCAGGGCGCAAACACACTGACGGCAATCCCGGTCATGCCTGCCTGGAGTAGATGTCGCCGAGTGAGAGTAGGCGATGACGTTGAAACGGTATGCAGTTGTGTACTGTCGACCAATTAGGTTGCCTCGCCATGAACTGAAAATACCGGGCGTTTTCGGACTCCAAGCAGACTAGCTGAATTGACCGTACACCAGCGTATGGGCGTTACCAGCCCTTCGCCAAAGTTAGTTTTGCGTCCGGGCGGCGTGAAACCTGCGCAGCAGGTTGGCTGGTCAACTAACGACCTGGAAATCCCAAGCCTTCAGGCATGCGCTGTACCCGTGGGAGCCGCGCTTGCCGGCGATGGGCCGCGAAGCGGCCCCGGTTACAGATGTCCGCCATGGTCAGGCAGTTCAGCCCTTAGTGCATCATGCCCAGCTCGGCATCATCCATCAGTGCTTTGGCCAACGCACTCAGGTAGTGCGAGGCCCAGATCAGCTGTGGTTTACCGTCCATCAAGCCTTCGATGGTCAGGTCCCGCACATAGCCCATCAGCTCTGAAGCCTGTTCGCGGGCATTCTGGCAAGGGATGCCCGCTTCGATGCGAAACAATGGATGGGTCTGGTTTTCACCCTGGTAGAACGTGGTCTTACCGACAGTGACTTTGGTGTCATCTGGGGTCATTGCGTTGCCTCCCTGAAGGTTTAGGGCCTGGGCAAACGTCATGACGGACAACCCGCCTTTAGCTCAGCACCGGTCTCACGCAGCGCGCTGTGCGTACGGGCTTGCCGGCCACAGCGCCCGCCCAGGCAACACAGGCTTAACGGCCTAGTGCAGGGTGCGTGGTTCGGTCGGCATCTGCAGCTGGATCAGGGCTGATTCGAGCAGCACGCGTAGCGACTCGAGCTCATGCATCGAGGCCATCATCAGAACCGAGGCGGGCGTTCTGGGCTGTAGCGAAACAGCCTGCTGCGCCACGCTCTGCGCGCACAGGGCGAACTCCGCAGCCTGGATGATCGTGTCTTCGAGGGAGTGGTGGTTGTGGGGTGGATCGGGGACCATTTTGAGCATTGCATAGTACCTTCAATTAGGCGGTCACCTATCCGCTGTCAAACAGAAGGGTGGCAGCTGTACATGGGTTGACAGACCGGCGGACTATGCAAGTTCCGGCGCACGCAAGCGTGCCCGCACGTACAGCCGCCATTGAAGGCAAGCCGTATGCATAATACCGTCGCGGCCTGTCAAAGCCGATCGCTGAACAACAGCGACCCGCCGAGACTAGAATGCAGCCCAAGCGACCGCAACGGAAAAAGTGCGGCGGGAGTATGTTTGGGAAATGGACTACAAGGAAGAGGCAAAATCTGAGTTCTTGGCGTTTCCAGCGCTCAAGATGTGGGTGACGGAGTCTTGAAACACCACAGGTCATGGCTCAGCACTTTCACCCATGGCTGGAGGAGCGGCTCGGTGACGCTCGGTATCATCGATTCGAGCGCTTGGACGGTGACCTGCCAGTCGGTTGCGGGGATTGGCCTCATGAGCATTGTTGAGGCTGCTCAGTCGAAGCAATGAATGGGTTATAAGAATGGAATTAACGTGGCAACTGCGACACCGGCTTGAACCAAGAGCGTGACCGAGAGCCATTTGGGCTCCCGCCGGATAAACCAGTAAACCGCGTTGAATATCATTGAAATCACGTTGGTGAGCGCCAGGATCGCAAACGCAAGAATGCCCGAGATCTTGACGGGGGAAGTGGTTGGCGACTGAAGTACGTAAAGCGCCAGGATCGGGCCAAGGATCACTGTTGTGATCGAAAGGCCAGCCACCGTGCGGGTGAATTTCAAAGCCTCGTCGGGCGTCATTGCGTGGGATGTCCTTCTATGTCCGGGCTTGTGGCATCACTGCCAATGGGTACATTCTGCGGCGTCCACGTAAGGGTTCACAAGGACGTCCATGATTCCCATCGATATGCCGCTCATGTTGCTCGGCTACATGATCTACGTCTTTTCCGGGCTTGCACGCATCGCCCCCATCCAGTACTTGAGCGTTCCAAATGGAGGGTCACGTGCTTGCTTCGCCATGTTGCTCAACTGGCCGCGATCATGACCGACATTCGTCACCTCATGCGCAACGATCAGATGCTGCTGATCGTCAACGGCCGTTTGCACGTTATAGCCAACGGTGCCACTGCCCCGACCACCAACTGACATGGAGCGAGCATCGGGATCTGTGAGAGAGATTTGTTTGTCTGGGGTTTGAAGTAGCTGCGCTCAATGTCTTTGAGCTTCTGCATCTGCTGTTTCAGCGTTTCGATCTTCTCTTTCAGTTGCTCGGCCTTGGCCACAGCTACCTCCGGCATTGCCCGGTCCGCCGAATCCATCGCTGTCAGATAGCGCTCAATGCTCTGCTCGACTTGCTGCATACGGGCCTTCACCTTGGCCTGGGTGAAGTTACGGTCGCGATTGTTCACGGCTTTGAACTTGCTGCCGTCGATGGCAATGATTGAGTCAGAGAACAGGTTGAGGTTGCGACAGAGGATCACGAACTGACGGCAGACACTGCGAATGGCTTTACCGTTGTCCTTGCGAACGTCGGCGATGGTTTTGAAATCTGGAGCCAGACGCCCCGTAAGCCACATCAACTCGACATTGCGTTCAGCTTCACGCTCGAGCCGGCGGCTGGACTGAATGCGGTTTAGGTAGCCGTAGATGTAGATCTTCAGCAGGACCGCTGGATGGTAGGCCGGGCGACCTGTTGCTGCCGGATCGACGCCTGCGAAACCGAGCGCGCTCAGGTCGAGTTCATCGACAAAGACATCGACCACTCGCACTGGGTTTTCATCGGTGATGTAGTCATCCAGGCACTCTGGCAGCAATGTGACCTGCGTCCGAGCCTCACCTTCGATGAACCGCTTCATGATTGTCCCCGCCACGATCACGACGGTCAGAAGGTTAGACAACTGCGGGCGTTTTCACACAGCCTGGACCCATAGCTGCCGTTTGCTAGGGGCAGCTATGAGCCAAAACCGGACGCTCAAAGGTATCTGTGAATGCAGAGGCGATTCAATGTTCTTGTGAGGTTCAGAACGGGTTCAACGCTCCTTTACACGACTCGACAATCGAGGCCGCTTCGCGGCTCGTGGAATCACAGCTTGACCCAGGTCGCCTTTAGCTCGGTGTACTTCTCCAGTGCGTGCAGCGACTTGTCACGGCCATTGCCCGACTGCTTGAAGCCACCGAACGGTGCAGTCATGTCGCCGCCGTCGTACTGGTTGACCCAGACGCTGCCAGCGCGCACGGCACGGGCGGTCTTGTGGGCCTTGGAGATGTCCGAGGTCCAGATGCCAGCCGCCAGGCCGTATGGCGTGTCGTTGGCAATGGCGATGGCTTCTTCGGCGGTATCGAAGGCGATCACCGACAGCACTGGGCCGAAGATTTCTTCCTGGGCGATCTTCATGGCGTTGGTCACGCCGTCGAAGATGGTCGGCTCGACATAAGTGCCGCCCGTTTCTTCCAGGGTGCGCTTGCCACCGGCCAGCAACTTGGCGCCGTCCTTGTGGCCGGCGTCGATGTACGACAGCACGGTATTCATCTGCTGGGTGTCGACCAGCGCACCGACCGTGGTCTGTGGGTCCAACGGGTTGCCTGGTTTCCAGCCCTTGAGCGCTTCAACCACCATGGGCAGGAACTTGTCCTTGATCGAACGCTCGACCAGCAGGCGGGAACCGGCGGTGCAGACTTCGCCCTGGTTGAAGGCGATGGCACTGGCGGCAGCTTCGGCAGCGGCCTGCAGGTTCGGGGCGTCGGCGAAGACGATGTTCGGGCTCTTGCCGCCGGCCTCCAGCCAGACGCGCTTCATGTTCGACTCGCCAGCGTACACCATCAGCTGCTTGGCGATCTTGGTCGAGCCGGTGAACACCAGGGTATCGACGTCCATGTGCAGGGCCAGGGCCTTGCCGACGGTGTGGCCGTAGCCTGGGAGTACGTTCAGCACACCGGCCGGGATGCCGGCTTCGATGGCCAGTTGGGCGATGCGGATAGCGGTTAGCGGCGACTTCTCGGATGGCTTGAGTACCAGCGAGTTACCGGTGGCCAGGGCTGGAGCGATCTTCCAGCAGGCCATCAGCAGCGGGAAGTTCCACGGTACGATGGCACCGACCACACCCACTGGCTCGCGGGTAACCAGGCCTAGCTGGTCATGCGGGGTGGGGGCAACTTCGTCGTAGACCTTGTCGATGGCTTCGGCGGTCCAGTGGATGGCATTGGCCGCACCTGGCACGTCGATGCTGGAGGAGTCGCCGATCGGCTTGCCCATGTCCAGGGTTTCCAGCAGCGCCAGCTCTTCGACGTTCTTGCGCAGCAGGTCGGCGAAGCGGATCAGCTTGGCTTTGCGCTTGGCCGGAGCCAGCTGCGACCACACGCCGGAATCGAACGTTGCACGGGCGTTTTCCACCGCGCGGTTGGCATCGGCCAGGTCGCAGCTGGCAACCTTGGCCAGGAAGCGTCCGTCGACCGGGCTCAGGCAGTCGAAGGTTTCACCGGATGCGGCGTCGGTGTATTCGCCGTTGATGAAGGCACGGCCTTCGATCTTCAGCTGTTCGGCGCGGGTTTGCCAGGCCTGGAAGGTAAGGTTCATGCAGTGGCTCCTGTAGTGCTGCGACGTTCGGCGCGCTGCCGGCAGGCAGCGCCAAACGCCTGGAATATCGTCAGGTAATGCGGATGCTCCAGCACCCGCCATTCGGGATGAAACTGCACGCCGAGTGCAAAGTCCTGCGCCCAAGGCAGCGACACGGCTTCGATCAGGCCATCCTCGGCCAGTGCCTCGACCCGCAGGCCAGGCGCCAGCCGGTCGATGCCCTGGCCATGGATCGAGTTGACCTGGCAGCGGCGCGGCAGGCCAAGCCGCGCCAGCAGGCCGCCAGGCTCCACCAGCAGGGGCTGGCGCGCGGCGTATTGCACCGCCACCGGTTGCTCGGCGGGCTCGCGGTGGTCTTGGTAGGGCGCCACTTCATGCACGCACGCGTGCAGGGTGCCTCCGAGCGCCACATTGAGCTCCTGGAACCCTCGGCAGATCGCCAACAGCGGTACACCGGCGCTGAGCGCGGCGGGGATCAGCGCGAGGTTGCAGGCGTCGCGGGCCAGGTCGTGCAGAGTGCCTGCCGGGCTGGGTGCGCCCTGGTAATGCCAGGGCTCGATATTGGACGGCGAACCGGTCAGCAGCAGGCCGTCGACATGGGCGAGCAGGTCACTCGGCTCGAACAGGCCGGGCAGGGCCGGCAGCATCATCGGCAACGCGCCCGCGGCGTCGAACACTGCGCGCACGTACTTGTCGCCGACCATGTGAAACGGGTGCGCACCCAGCTGCCGCGTGCAGGCGCTGACCGCCACGAGGGGAAATTTGTGCATGTTTACCTCGATGATGAGCGCGCCTCAGCGCAGCTTCTCCAGCAGTCGGTAGTACCACATGCCTGCGGCCAGCAGCGGGTTGCCCAGTTGCTCGCCCAGCGGGACCTTGATGTGCTTGCACGTGGCGAAGGTGTCGAAACGGGCCAAGGTGCCGGTCAGGGCCTCGGCCATGATCTCGCCCATGATGTGGCTGGTGGCGATGCCATGGCCGGAGTAGCCCTGGCAGTACCAGACGTTGTCCGACAGCTTGCCCAGTTGCGGGATGCGGTTTACCACGATGCCCATGGCGCAGCTCCACTGGAACTCGATCGGCACGCCCTTGAGCGCCGGGAAGGTGCGTTCGATGCACGGCCGCAGTTCGCAGGCGATATCCCGTGAGTCATTGCCGGAGTAGTTGGCACCGCCGCCGAACAGCAGGCGTTTGTCGGCGGTGAGACGGTAGTAGTCGAGGACGAAGCGGCAGTCGTACACCGCCACGTCCTTCGGGTTGATCTGCTCGGCCAGCGCGCCGAGCGGCGCGGTAGTCACGATGCCGCCCATGGCCGGGAAGATCTTACCCTTGAGCTGGCGCGGTTCCAGCTTGTGATACACGTCGCCGGCCAGCAGCACCTGGCTTGCATAGATCCGACCCTGGGCGGTCACCACGGCAGGGCGTGGGCCGTGGATGATGTCCAGCACCTCTGAGTGCTCGAAGATCAGCGCGCCCAGTGAGTGCGCGGCGCGGGCTTCGCCAATGCACAGGTTGAGCGGGTGCAGGTGCAGGTTGCGGCTGTTGTGCAGGGCACCGCAGTACAGCGGGCTGTCCAGAAAGCCGCGCACCTCATTGCGGTCCAGCAGGCTCACCGCAGCCCCCATGCCGCGGCGCTGGGCCTCGTCATGGCTGGCCTGCAACTCGCGCATGTGCACAGGCTTCATCGCCGCGTGCAGGTGGCCGCGCTTGAGGTCGCAGTCGATGCCGTAGCGCGCCACTCGCTGCTCGATGATCTGGTGGCCGCGCCAGCGCAGGTGCCAGATGAAGTCGTCGACTTCGGCGCCCAGTTGCTTGTGCATCTGTTTGCGCATGGCCTCGTCGCCGGACAGGCTGCCGGTGACCTGGCCGCCGTTGCGCCCGCTGGCGCCCCAGCCGACCTTGTGGGTTTCCACCAGCGCGACTTTAAGCCCGCGCTCGGCCAACTCGACCGCCGTGGCGACGCCAGTGAAGCCACCGCCGATGATCGCCACATCGACGCTGACGCTGCCTTGCAGGGGCGGGTAGGCGGTGTCTTCGGCCAGGGTGGCGGTGTAGTAGGACGGTGGCCGCAGCGCTGCGGCCGGTTGCGCTATTTCATTCATGGCGTTGTTCTCCGGGGCGCGAAGGCAGGGGCGGGGCTCAGGCATTGGTCAGGTACCAGCGCCAGTCCTGCTCGCCCACTTCGGCCATGAACTGCCGGTACTCGGCTTGTTTTACCGCCAGGTAGACGCGCAAGAATTCGTGGCCGAATGCATCACGCGCCCAGCTGGACGCCTGCAATGCCTGCAGAGAACTCAACCAGTCGGTCGGCAGCAAGGTCTTGGCCTGGGCATAGCCGTTGCCTTCTACCGGTGCGCCGGGGTCAAGTTGCTGACGGATGCCGTGGTGTATGCCAGCGAGGATTGCCGCAGCGGCCAGGTAGGGGTTGGCATCGGCGCCGCAGATGCGGTGTTCGACATGCCGGGTGTGGGCTGGCCCGCCAGGCACGCGCAGGCTCACGGTGCGGTTGTCGACACCCCAGGTCGGCGCCAGTGGTGCATAGCTGTTGGCCTGGAAGCGGCGGTAGGCGTTGGCGTTTGGGCAGAACAGCAGCAGCGAGTCGAGCAGGCTGGCAAGCATGCCGCCGACCGCCTGGCGCAGCAGCGACGTGCCGGCCGGGTCGCTGCTTGCAAACAGGTTGTTGCCTTGGGCATCGGCGAGGCTTACGTGCATGTGCATGCCGGTGCCGGCCAGGTGATCGAACGGCTTGGCCATGAAACAAGCCTGCATGCCGTGGGCGTGCGCCACGCCCTTGACCAGGCGCTTGTAGCGCACGGCCTGGTCCATGGCCAGCAGTGCGTCACCATGCTCCAGGGTGATTTCCACCTGGCCGGGGGCATACTCGGAAATCGCCGTACGGGCCGGGATGCCCTGGGCCTTGCAGGCGGCGTACACGTCTTTGAGGAACGGCTCGATCTGTTCCAGCTCCCGCAGGCCATAGACCTGGGTCTGCCGCGGGCGTGCGCCGTCCTGGTCCAGAGCCGGTTGCGGGCGGCCCTGGGCGTCACGCTGCTGGTCGAGCAGGTAGAACTCCAGTTCGCAGGCCATCACGGGGTACAGGCCATCGGCTTGCAGTTGTTCGATGACGCGGATCAGCAACTGCCGTGGGTCGGCCACGGTGGCGGGCAACCCTTCGCTGGGGTGCATGGACACCTGCACTGCGGCCGTGGGGATCTGCCGCCAGGGCAGGCGTACCAGGCTCCCCTCCAGCGGGTAGGCCCGGCAGTCAATGTCGCCGACGTCCCAGACCAGCCCAGTGTTTTCGACATCTTCGCCCTGCAGCGACAGGCCGAGCATGGTGCTGGGCAGCGGGCGGCCGGTCTGGTACAGCGCCAGCAGCTCTTCGCGGTGTAGCAGCTTGCCGCGGGGGATGCCATTGGCGTCGAGGATGAACAGCTCGATCAGCTCGATATCGGGGTTGTCGGCGAGGAATGCCTGGGCGTGGGAGGGCGGGGCGAAGGTCATGGTGGTGAGCACCTGTTTTTTGTGGTTTGCGTAAAATCTACGGGGTGTAAATTACGCAATCAATACTTTTGTGTGAAAATAATTGCGCAATGCGTTATTTCCGCCCGGTTATTCGCAGAAGCGCCCGTGCCTACAGGTAGGCCGGAGAATCTGCTAGCCTGTGCCCCGCCACCCGATCCACCATGGAAGCGCTGAACATGTCTATTTCCACCCTCGACCCACTGGACTTCGAGATCGTCCGCGAACTGCAGGAGGACGGGCGACGCGCCTTCCGGGAGGTCGCGCGTAACCTGTCGGTGCCGGAGGCGACCATCCGCACCCGGGTCAAGCGCCTGCAGGACCAGGGCATCCTGCAGATCCTGGCGTTCACCAACCCCTCCAAGCTCGGCCACGCCAAGCTGGCGCTGCTGTTCGTCAATGTGGCGCCGCAGGACCACGACCGCGTAGCCGATACCCTCAGCCGCTGGACCGAAGTGAGCTACCTGTCCACCACCATGGGTACGGCGGATATCTGTGTGCAGGTGCTGTGCCGCGATGACGAGAGCCTGTGGAACCTGCAGCAGAAAGTGCGCAGCCTGCCGGGCATTCGCGATGTGCGGACCTTGCAGGAGGTGAAGGTGCACAAGATCCGCTTTACCTTGCCGCCGGCGGAGACGGAGGGCTGAAATGCGTGCTGCGCGGCCCAGCCGGGGCTGCGCAATAATTGGCTGAAGTTCCTGCGCAATGCGTGAACTGTTGCACCATCCCCGATCTGCCCCCGTGATCCCTTCGCTTGCCTTCTCCGTCGAGACCGCCTTCCTAGAGCCGTTCTGCTGCGTCTGCACGGCTTTCGCGCAACGCGCACCTATTTTGCACATTGCGTAAAAAAATTCTTTTTATGTTGCGCAATGCGCATTGTTATGAAATAAAAATATACACATGCGCAGAATCGTGACGTAACATCTGCTCATCGAGACCCATAAAAAAAACAGAGGGCGATACGATGCAACAGGCCATTGCAGGCACCGCGCCAACGGCGCAGTTGGTCAAATCCATCCGCTGGTGGGACGGGGTAGCGATCACCCTGAGCTTGCCCGCAGCGTTGTTCGTCGGCCTGGGTTATTCGATCGGGGCCATCGGCGCCTGGGCGGCCATGGCCTTATGGGCACTGATTGCCGCCGTGGCGGTGCTGCACAACTGGCTTTATTCGGAAATGGGCGCGATGTTCGCCGACAAGTCCGGTGGCATCGCCTTGTACGCCAACGAAGCCTGGTCACGGCGCATGCCATGCCTGGGCCCGCTGGCTACTTATGCCTACTGGTTCGCCTGGGCCACCGCGCCGGCGATCTGGGGGTTGGCGGTGGCGCAGATCCTCTCCGAACAGTTCTGGCCCGAAGTCACCGCGCATTACGACCTGGGGCCTGTGCAACTGGGCCTGCCGCAGGCCATCGCCCTGGCTGTGGCGCTGTTCAGCTGGGCGCTGAGCATGGTCCAGCTGCGCTTTACCATGGTCATCCTCACCGTCGCCGGCGTGCTGCTGATGGTGCCGGTGCTGGTGTTCGGCACCAGCTTCATGACCAGTCCGGTTTGGAGCACGGCCAGCTTCACCTGGCACACCGGTGAAGGCCTGCACGGCCTGCGCACAGTGCTGGCCTGGCTGTTCATCATGGCCTGGTCGGCGTATGCGGTAGAGGCTGCGGCGTCTTTCATCCCTGAGTTCCGCGATACCGTAAGCGATACCCGCAAGGCACTGCGCATTGCAGCGCTGATCCTGCTGCTGGTGTTCACCCTGGCGCCACTGGGCCTGACCGGCCTGCTCGGCGAGCAACTGATGGCCGAGCGGCCTTATGGCTTTTTGCAGGCGGCCGCCGAGGTACTGCTGGGCGGTGGTGCAACGCTGGTCACTCTGGTGTTGATCGCCGGCATTCTGGTGCTCTCCGTGATGGGGACCGCCGATGCCGGCCGCGCCTTGTATCAAAGCGCCCGTGACGGTTTGACCGTGCGCCAGTTCGGCGAACTGAACCGCGCCGGCGTCCCGGCCCGGGCGGTCACCGTGCAACTGTTCATCAATGTCGCCCTGGTGCTGCTGGTCGGCAACCCGCTGGCGGTGATCGTCGCCGGCAATATCGGCTACATCCTTGCGCACTGCCTGGCGGTTGCCGGTTACGTGGTGCTGCGCCTCGACCGCCCGGAGCAGGCGCGGCCGATTCGCCTGGGGCGTGGCTGGGTGTGGGTGGCCATGGCCCTGGCAGCTTTCGACGGGCTGATCTTGCTGGTCGGCGTGACCAGCGCCTCGATCACCGGCTACGGCGGCCTCAAGGAGGTGCTGATCGCCGTCGCGGTGCTGGCCGTCTCCCAGGCCCTTTACCGCCTGCGCCGGTTGCAAGACCGCAAGGCCGACGCGTGCGCGAGCCCGCGCTGACGCACTACCCCCGACTTCGCTGACAAACCCCGTAAGAGGAGTGCACCTGATGCGTGCAGATGACTCCGGCCGCCTGTGCTGGCCGAAAAAAAGCCCTGTGGCCGTTTCCCTGACCTTCGATGTCGACGCCGAGGCCGGTTTGCTGGGCGACAGCCCAAGCTTCGCCCGCCGCCTGACCAGCCTGTCGGAAGGGCGCTTCGGCGTAACCCGCGGCGTGCCGCGCATTCTCGAACTGCTGCGCCGGCACAAGATTGCCGCGACGTTTTTCGTGCCGGGCTACACGGCCGAGCAGCACCCGCACCTGATCGAGCTGCTGCTCAAGGATGGCCACGAAATCGGCCACCACGGCCACATGCACCTGCGCAGCGACAAGGTCAGCGCCGAACAGCAGGCCGAGGAGATGGAACGGGGCCTGGCCGCACTGGCCAAGGCCGGTGCGCCGAAGCCCGCCGGTTATCGCTCGTCGTCCTGGGAGCTGACCCCGGAAACCTTCGAGCTGGTGCTGGCCAACGGCTTCGCCTACGACTCCAGCTGCATGGGCGACGACCGCCCGTACTACGAGCACTTCAATGGCGCCTCGCTCCTCGAACTGCCGGTGCACTGGTCGCTGGACGACTGGCCAATGTTCGGCTGGAGCATCGACAACGGCGGCAACTTCACCGCACCCCGGGTGCTGTTCGACAGCTGGCTGGCCGAGTATGAATCGGCGCGCCGCGATGGCCGCCATACCAGCTTCACCATGCACCCCGAGGTGATCGGCCGGGCCGCGCGCTTCGAGCAGCTCGAACGCCTGGTCGAGCGTATGGCCAGCGACGGCGATGTGTGGTTCGCCCGTCTCGATCAGGTGGCTGCCCAGGTCTCACCGCAACTGCAACAGGTACAACCATGAGCACGCTGTTCCGTTCCACCCAACTGCAACCGGCCGCGCGTGGCCGCGAGTTCGGCGAAGTGTTCGCCGCCAAGGTGCGCGCCACCGTAGCGGCCTATGAAGGCCTGTTCGCTCGGGTTGCCCAGACCCCGTTCGATCTGCAAGCCATGGGCACACGCTGCCTTGAACAGGTGGCCGCGTTCGCGCCGCCGCTGCATGTGGAAATGCTCGGCATCGCCGAAGGCGCCGGCATCGACCCGGCGCTGATCGGTGCGATCAATGCCCGCACCGAGGTGCTTGCCGTGCTGGGGGCGCAATTGCGCGGCGAGTGCTCCACGGTGGTCCAGGTCGACCCGTGGGGCGCGCCGGTCACCGCGCAGACCTGGGACTGGTACGCCGAGTTCGCCGAGCAGTGGCTGACCTGGGAGATCCCCCACGCCGATGGCCGCCTGACCACCACCGTTACCGAGTACGGCATCGTCGGCAAGCCCGGGGTCAACAACCGCGGCCTGGGTGTGCACTTCAATATCCTGCACCACGCCCACGATGGCGCAGGCATCGGCGTGCCGGTGCATGTGCTGTCGCGCTGGATCCTCGACAGCTGCAGCGACATCAACCAGGCCCTGCAGCTGTGCCAGCGTGCAGCGGTCTCCGCCTCCAGCTCGCTGACCCTGGTCGCTGCCGCCGAGCGCGCCAGTTGCGCGGTGTCGGTGGAAATCCACCCGGGTGGGCCAGGCCTGGTGTTCCCCGGTGCCGACGGCTTGCTGGTGCACACCAACCACTTTCTCTCCAGCCCCGCGCGCGGCTTCGACACCGAGCCCGGCAGCTTCCCGGACACGCTGGTGCGTTACGACCAGTTGCAGCGCCGCCTCGGCAACCGCCCAGGGCTTGGCGTCAACGACCTGCTGCAGGCCCTGAACAGCCACTTCGGTACCACCGGCGCGCTGTGCTGCCACCCAGACCCGGCACTGCCGGCAACGGGGCAGTACGCGACCCTGGCCAGCATCACCCTCGATGTGCTCAACGGCACTCTGCACGCATTGCCGGGGGGCCCATGCCGCCACCTGTAAACCATTGCCACCAAGGAAACCACGCCATGCTCCAACTCAAACGCCTCGACAACATGGACATCCTCACCAACAACGTGCAGCGCCTGGTGGACTTCTACCACGGCACCCTCGGCCTTGGGTTCTTCCTGCCCTACGTCGCCGAAGAACGCTGGGCCGCCATCGAGATGGGCAACGTCACCCTGTACCTGTTCCACACCACCAACCCGGCACCGGTCGAGCGCCGCACGGCGGTGAACCTGGAAGACAAGCCGGGTTTCGACTCCTTCGCCTTTGAGGTGGAAAACCTCGATGAAGCCATCGCCTACCTGGACGGCAAAGTCGAGTGGGTAACGCCGGCCCCTATCGAATGGCAGCACCCCAACGGTACCCACTACCGCTACCGGCCGATGTTCGACCCGGACGGCAACATGTTCTACGTCACCGAACCCCACAAGACCGTCTGAGCCGGGAGCCGAAACATGTCCATTACCCACAAAAAATCTGCCCGCCTGGCCCCGGCGTCGGTACTGGCGCTGGCCCCCGAAGCGCGCTCGCTCGATGGCCGTGTGGCGCTGGTCACCGGTGCCGGCCGTGGCGCCGGCCGTGCCCATGCCCGGCTGTTGGCGCGCCGCGGCGCCGCGGTGGCGGTGGTCGATATCGATGAAGACGTGGCCCGCGCCACCGCCGCCGAGATTGCCGAGGAGGGTGGCCGCGCCATTGCCCTGGCCTGCGACATCACCGAACGGGCGCTGGCCGAACACTGCGTGGTGCAGGTCGTCGAGCAGCTGGGTGGCCTCGACATCCTGGTGCACAACGCTGGGCTGATCTACTCCATGACCGGCCTGGAAGCCACCGACGATGGCAATTTCGACCGGCTGCTGGCGATCAACGTCAACGCGCCGCTGTACCTCACCCGTGCAGCCCTGGCACACCTGCGTCGCAGCCCGGCGCCGCGGGTGATCTTCATCAACTCGCAGTGGGGCCAAGTGCCCGACGGCCACTCCTACGGCTACATGGTCAGCAAGTCGGCGCAGCTGGGGCTGATGAAGACCCTGGCCAAGGAGTTCGTCGGCGAGGGCATCCTGGTCAACGCCATTACCCCCGGCGCGATCCTGACGCGCATGGTGCCCGAGGAGTACATCGAGGCCGAGCAGGCCGCCATCCCGCTTGGCCGATTGGTACACCCCGAAGAAATCGCTGCGGTGGTGGCGTTCCTCGCCTCGGACGAAGCGGCGTTCATCACCGGCCAGGCCATCCCCGTCAACGGTGGGGCCCTGGTAGTCGGCATCTGACAACAAGAACACCCTGTGAGGACTATTCCATGACGACTCAAGCAACCCAGCGCCAACGCGCCGAACAGGCCATGCGCCGCCAGTGGTTCCCGGTGGCCCGATCGACCGACCTCGGCACCCCGCAATCGGCCACGTTACTGGGCGAAAAACTGGTGGTGTGGCGCACCGCCTCCGGCCAGGCGGTGGTCCAGGAGGCGCGCTGCCCGCACCGCGGCGCCGACCTGTCGCTGGGCGAAGTTCACGGCGAGAGCCTTGGCTGCCCGTACCACGGTTGGCGCTTTGCTGCCGAGGGCGGCAAGTGCAGCCATGTGCCGTCGCTGGAAGACCAGTGCAAGATTCCCCAGGCCGCGGCCGTGCGCACCTTCGCCTGCCAGGAGCGTTATGGGCATGTGTGGACGGCCCTGGAGGAGCCGCTGTTCGAGCTGTACGACCTGGCCGAGTGGCGTGAGCTGGACCTCGAATGGCTAGCGGCCGAACCGCTGGACTCGCCCACCGGCGTGGCGGTGGCGGTGGAGAACTTCGGCGATGTCGCACACTTTTCTTACATTCATCGCGGCATGATGGGCCACGTCAACCCGGTGGTCGAACCGCTCAACGTGCGCCGCGAAGGCCTCGACATCTGGATGGACCGGCCGCTGCAGGCCTGTGAGGGCGAGTGGGCCAACGACGGCGATTGCATGATGAACTACCACATCGTCGCCCCGGGCCTGGTGGCCATCACCTACGACTACGAACGCCTGGGCAAGCGCGTGGTGGCCGGCTTCCCGTGCCCGGTGGCCTATGACCATGTGAAGATCTTCTGGGGCGTGGCCAATGATCGCAACTACACAGGTGGCGACCTGCAGGAGTGCCTGCGCGTCGAGGAACTGCTGTACCTCGAAGACCTGCCCGTGGCCGCGACCATCACCCCGGCGGAAATCGATTGGGACGCCAAGCAGGTCGAGCATTCGGTGCCTTCGGACCTGTATACCCTGAATTACCGCCGTGCCTTCCGCGAGTTCATCGAACGCGGCCAGCACGTGCCGGTGCGCCTGGTCGACGAACCGAGGGCGTTGCCGTGAGTGCCTTGGGCGAGACGCTGGCGGTGCAGGTAGCCGGGCTGCGGTTGGAAGCCGAGGGCGTGATCTCGCTGGAGCTGCGTGCCCTTGACGATACCGTGTTGCCGGCGTGGGCCCCGGGCGCGCACATCGACCTGCTGTTGCCCTCGGGGCTGGTGCGTCAGTACTCGTTGTGCGGTGACCCGCAGCAGCGTCGCAGCTGGCGCATCGCCGTGCTCCTGGAGGCCAATGGCCGGGGCGGTTCGCGTGAGGTGCATGGTGCCTTGCGCCTGGGCCAGCAACTGGCGATACGCGGGCCGCGCAACGCCTTCAGGATGCAGGAAGGTGAAGCCTATCTGTTTGTCGCTGGCGGCATCGGGGTTACCCCCATCATGGCCATGGCGCAGGCCGCCCAGCGCGCGGGTGTCGATTGGCAAATGCTCTATGGCGGTCGTTCGCGCCACTCGATGGCCTTCATTGACGAGCTGCAGGCCATGGGCGGGGGGCGTGTCGAAGTCGTGCCGATGGACGAGGTCGGCCTGCTCGACCTGGACGCCGTGGTGGCCGCTGCACGGGCTGGGCGTCAGGTTTACAGCTGTGGGCCGGCAGGGCTGCTGGATGCCCTGACAGCGCGTTTTGCCGAGGCAGGGTTGCTGGAGCGCCTGCACCTGGAGCGCTTCGCCCCGGTGCAGGCGCCGGTGGAGCAGGGCGGTGAAGCGTTGACGATCATTCTTGCCCGCAGCGGCACTCAACTGCAGGTGCCGCCCGGTTGCACGATCATGGCGGCGCTGCGGGCGGCGGGGCACGAAGTGGCGTCATCCTGCGAACAGGGTGTGTGCGGCATGTGCGAGACGCGAGTGCTGGATGGCGTGCCGGATCATCGCGACATGCTGCTCAGTGAAAGCGAGCGGGCGCAGGGGAACGTGATGATGCTGTGCGTTTCTCGGGCTTTGACGCCGACCCTCACGCTCGACCTGTAGTCACTAGCCTGTTCAGCCGTACAGAGTAGCGCCTGCCCAGTGCACTCCAGGGTAGGCGCTCTATGTGTATACCATCCAATTGTTCAACAACGACACAAGTATTGCCAGGCAACGTAATACATCTGCCTGCTCCCTTGAGCAGTCGCTTCGACTGGCAGAAGCTTGTCGTGAGCGTCCGCTTAGGGTCCAGGCTGTGTGAAAACTCGCGGAATGCGTTGAAGGTCGTGGCTATCTAGGGGCGCTTGCAAAACTGGCAGGAAATTGCCTGGATTAGCTCAGTTGGCCTCGCAAGGGTGCATCTGGCCGGTATGAGTCCTTCGTGGAGACTTTGGGGCCCCTAACTGGCGGCTCAGTAGGCCATTTCACCTTTTGAGCGCTTCGAGCAGCCCCCTGATGCCCAAGATGCTCATCATTCGCTTGAGGTTGTAAGCGAGCACATGGAGGCTCATTTCAGTACTGACCCTTGGCAGGGTCCTGGTCAGGAAGTGGGTCGCCCCCATCCAGTACTTGAGCGTTCCAAATGGATGCTCAACGGTTTGACGGCGCACCTTCATTTTCCCAGGATCGTGCTCCAGTTGAACCTGCATCGAGTCGAGGGTCGCTTCATGTTCCCAGCGTTTCAACCGCCGCTCCTTGCCCGTCGTACATTGCTTGTGCATCGCGCAGGACTGGCAGCCCGAGAACCAATAAACGTGCATCAGCATCCCGTCTTCCCAAGTTGAGTAACGCTTGGTCAGTAATTGCTCCGCAGGGCATCGATACTCATCCGATGCCGAGACGTACAGGAAATCCTGCTTGCCAAATCGACCTTCGGCTTTGCTGCTAGAGGTCAGTGGTTTCGGTACGAAGGGCGAGATTCCAGCTTGCTCACATGCAACGATTTCCGTGCCTGTGTAGTAGCCCCGGTCGGCAACGACATTCAGCGATTCAGTACCGATTTGATCACGCGCTTGCTTCGCCATGTTGCTCAACTGGCCGCGATCATGACCGACATTCGTCACCTCATGTGCAACGATCAGATGGTGCTGATCGTCAACGGCCGTCTGCACGTTATAGCCAACGGTGCCACTGCCCCGACCACCAACTGACATGGAGCGAGCATCGGGATCTGTGAGAGAAATTTGTTTGTCTGGGGTTTGAAGTAGCTGCGTTTCAATGTCTTTGAGCTTCTGCATCTGCTGTTTCAGCGTTTCGATCTTCTCTTTCAGTCGCTCGGCCTTGGCCACAGCCACCTCCGGGATTGCCCGGTCCGCCGAATCCATCGCTGTCAGATAGCGCTCAATGCTCTGCTCGACTTGCTGCATACGGGCCTTCACCTTGGCCTGGGTGAAGTTACGGTCGCGATTGTTCACGGCTTTGAACTTGCTCCCGTCGATGGCAATGATTGAGTCAGAGAACAGGTTGAGGTTGCGACAGAGGATCACGAACTGACGGCAGACACTGCGAATGGCTTTACCGTTGTCCTTGCGAAAGTCGGCGATGGTTTTGAAATCCGGAGCCAGACGCCCCGTAAGCCACATCAACTCGACATTGCGTTCAGCTTCACGCTCGAGCCGGCGGCTGGACTGAATGCGGTTTAGGTAGCCGTAGATGTAGATCTTCAGCAGGACCGCTGGATGGTAGGCCGGGCGACCTGTTGCTGCCGGATCGACGCCTGCGAAACCGAGCGCGCTCAGGTTGAGTTCATCGACAAAGACATCGACCACTCGCACTGGGTTTTCATCGGTGATGTAGTCATCCAGGCATTCTGGCAGCAATGTGACCTGCGTCCGAGCCTCACCTTCGATGAACCGCTTCATGATTGCCCCCGCCACGATCACGACGGTCAGAAGGTTAGACAACTGCGGGCGTTCTCACACAGCCTGGACCCATAGCAGACCTCCGGTTTTCTGAGGTTCCACTGAGCTTTACTGCCCCTGTATTCTCACCACGTTCATATCGGGCTCATAGCGGTCCTGGAAGATAATCATGGAAGAAGGGAAGAGCAATGGCTGCTGAATATAACTGGGTACTGGTCCTCGGGGCTGTGCTGAGCCTCATGGCGGCAACGCTGCATGTGGTCGCTATCATTATGGGGCCCTCGGGTTATCGGCTGTTTGGCGCCGGCGAGCGTTTCGTCCGCGCTGCCGAAAAAGGCAAAATTCATCCGCCTCTCATCACGCTGGGCATCGCACTGGTTCTCGTCTCTTGGGCTGCCTATGCACTCTCCGGTGCTGGGATAATCAGGCCGCTGCCGCTGCTGCGTCCGACGCTCGTCGGGGTAACGCTCGTCTACTTGGTGCGGGGATTAATAGGGCCGTTTTTCCTGGCGGGTACGGGGCGCACGATACAGTTCATTGCGGTCAGTTCAGCGGTCTGTACCCTCTTTGGTCTCGTTCATCTCGTGGGAGTGATTCAGATTGGGGCCTGATGGCACAACGGATGGCTACCAGTTCTGGTATGGGGCTCTGGCCCAGTTCGCCTTTTACTTGATTGCGGATATGGATCGCTCAGGGGGCAGTCCACTACCACAAAACGCCGCTGCATTCACTGGCCGCTTCGGGTCGAAAGCTGCCGGTCGGGGTTGACTGTTTTCGACCCAAATCCGTCTTTCGCGAAGATCCGCTTGCGGCCAGAGCACGCTGCTTGAACCACATGCGCGCTCTAAGTCGAAACAACGTCATGCCTGGCTTGCTGACTGAAACAATCCGCGAACGACTTCCCTCAACCACCGGTTTCCACTGTCCTGATGATATCGGGCATGCCAATGCTGTTTGACTGTGAACCCTTCAACTTCGAACGGGCAATCATGGACCTGCAGCCCATGCATGTCGGCCAGTGTCCGGCCGATATGCCGCGGCAAGGTGGCGAGTAGATCGGTAGTCCCGATTATCATCCCTAAGCCGAGAAACGCCGGCAGCTCCAGCATGATTCGCCGTTCGATCCCGGCCCGCGCCAATCCCGCTTCCAGCAGCTTCTGCCCGGTGCCGAAACTGATCTGCACATGCCCCTCGGCCCGATACCGCTCCAGGCTCATGCCCTTGCCCAGGCGCGGATGCTGCGGGTTGCTCAGGCACACCCAGTCCTGCTCGAACAGCACCTGCTGATACATCCCCCCTCCCAGCCAGGGCACGAAGCCGATGGCCAGGTCCGCTTCGCCCGATTCCAGGGCACTCTCGGTATTGCCATCGATCCGCGCCGCCTCCAGGCGTATGCCCGGCGCATGCTTGCGCAAATGGTTGAGGATGCTGGGCAGCAAGGTGATGTGGCTGGCATCGCTGACACACAGGCGAAATCGCCGCTGCGCGGTGGCGGCGATGAACTGCGGCTCCCAGGCGGTCAGCCGCCGTAGCGATTCCAGCACCTCACGGCAGGGCCCTATCAGCTGGTCGGCGCGCGGGGTAGGGGCCATGCCGCCCGGCGTGCGCACGAACAGTGGGTCGTTCAATTGTTCGCGCAGGCGCGCCAGCCAGATGCTGATGGTCGGCTGGCTCTGCCCCAACTGCTCGGCGGCGCGGGTCACGCTGCGGCAGTGGTACAGCACGTCGAACAGTTGCAGCAGCTTGGGCTCGGGCAGGGCCTCCAGGGTCGTCATTATTAACAATCTCAATAGGCTTATTGAGGTCATTGTATAGCGCAAATAATCCCCGCTGCATAAGGTGATCGCAAATCACAGGAGGTCTGCGACGTGAAAATCTGCATTCTGGGTGCCGGTGCACTGGGTTGCGCCATCGGTGCGGCCCTGAGCGAGGCAGGGCATGAAACCTGGCTGTTGAACCGCGGCCGCGCGCACGTCGAGGCGATGAACCAGCAGGGCCTGCGGGTGCAGGACGAGCGGGGCGAGCGCTATGTACCGGTCAACGCGGCCATCGAAGCCGAGGACGTCGGCGTGACCGACCTGGTGGTGGTGTTGGTGAAGTCGTTTCACACCGCCGAGGCCATCGCCGGTGCCGCCGCGCTGATCGGGCCGCAGACGCTGGTGCTGTCGCTGCAGAACGGCCTTGGCCACGAGGACATCCTGGCCGAGGCGGTGGGCCGCGAGCGGGTGCTTGCTGGCAAGACCTATGTCGGCGGCGTGCTGCTCGCCCCGGGCTCGATCAGCGCCGGTGTCGTCGGTAAACAAACCTTCATTGGCGAGCTCGGCGGCCAGCTGACGCCGCGCGTGCAGGCCATCGCCGAAGCTTTCAACAACGCCGGGCTGGCCACCACGGTCAGTGACAACATCCTCGGCACCATGTGGGACAAGCTGCTGGTCAACGTCGCGACGGGCGCGTTGAGCGGCATCACCATGCTCAGCTATGGGCAGCTGTACAGCGAGCCGCTGCTGGAAAGCACCGCCAAGGCTGCCGTGGCCGAGGCCATCGCCGTTGCCGAACGGGCGGGCATTCGCCTGAGCCTGACCAGTCCCGAAGCGGCATGGACGCTGGCTGCCGAGGGCCTGCCGGCCAGCTTTCGTACCTCGATGCTGCAAAGCCTGGAAAAGGGCTCGATCACCGAAATCGATTTCATCAACGGCTCCGTCGTGCGCTGGGGCCAGCGCCATGGCGTTGCCACCCCCGTCAACGCGACCTTGGTGGCCTGTATCAAGGGCATCGAACGCGCGATGGCCGATCACCAGAAAAGGGACACTCCATGAGCCAGCCGAAAGCCTATCTCGAACACGTTGCCTTCTGGGTGCGGGACATTCAGTGGCATATCCGTTTTTTCAACGAAGTGTGCGGTATGACCATGCGGGAAGTGCAGGGCGACGTCGAGCAGCCGACGCAGTACTGGACGCTGGGCGGCCTGCAGTTCATTCACCAGCCTGACTTCGCCGGGCCGGAGGGTCGCATGGCGCACCTGGGCATCATGTGCGAGGACCTGGAAGCCGCCCTGGCCACAGCCCAGCGCTTCGGCGTCAGCGAAATGCCTCAGGGCCGCAACTGGCTGCGCCTGCCCGACGGTTTGGCGGTTGAGTTCATCCAGGCCTCGCCGGCCAAATGCGTCGCCCAGGCACTGGCCATCGACCCGCGTGCGGAGGTATCGGCATGAGCGTAGTGGAAAAATTCTGGGACGATGCCCGCGAAGGCGATGAATGCCTCAGCCCCACCTACACGGTAACTCGCGAGCGCATCCTGGCCTACGCCGACCTTACCGGCGACCACACCCCGGTCCATGTCGATGAGGCATACGCCAATGCCAGCCATTTCGGCTGCCTGGTCGCCCACGGCTTGTTCGGGTTGTCGATCGCCGACGGCCTGAAGACCCAATGCGAGTACCGCTTCGTGCCGGGCATGTCGCTGGGCTGGACCTGGGATTTCGTGCTGCCGATCAAGGTCAACGATGTGCTGCATGTACGCATGCGCGTGGGGGCGATGCGTCCCAGCAAAGGCCGCCCGGGCTGGGGCATCGTGGTCCTGCCGTCGGAACTGATCAACCAGAATGGCGAGGTCGTGCAGCGCGGCGAGCACCGCCTGATGGTGCCGAGGAGGGCAGACGCATGAGCCAGGCATTGCCATTGGCGGGTATCCGCGTCATCGACTACAGCCACTTCCTCGCCGGTCCTTATGTGGGGCGCTGCCTGGCCGCGCTGGGTGCCGAGGTGATCAAGGTCGAACGGCCGGGCAGCGGCGATGCCGGCCGCCAGCATGCGTTTACCCTGGATGACCAGCAGAGCGGCTACTTCCTGCAACTGAACATGGGCAAGCAGGGCGTCAGCGTCAATATGAAGGACCCGCGTGGCAAAGCCTTCATGCAACGCCTGACCGATTCGGCCGATGTGTTCATCGAAAACTACCGCCCCGGCGCTCTGGACAAGCTGGGCCTGGGTTACGCCGAGCTGTCGGCGCGCAACCCGGGTCTGGTGTACTGCTCGATTTCCGCCTACGGGCACACCGGGCCGGACGCCCACCGCGCCGGCTTCGGCCTGATCGCCGAGGCCAAGAGCGGGATCATGCAGATGGTTGGCGTGCCGGGTGAGGCGCCGCCGCTGCTGCGTATTTCCCTGGGCGACATGTACACCGGCATCCACGCGGTGGCGGCGATCAATGCCGCGCTGCTCGGCCGCGTGAACAGTGGCCGTGGCCAGCACATCGACATGGCCCTGTACGACACCCTGGTGTCGATGCACGAATACGCGGTGCAGTGCTACACGCTGTCCGGTGGCACGGTATTGCCCCAGCAGACTGGCCACGACATGCCCACCTCGACCCTTTACGGCGTGTTCCGCGCCGCCGACGGCGACCTGGTGATCGCCGCCCAGGTCGACGATGCCTGGCGGCGCTTCGCGGCCATGCTCGAAGCCAACGGCGGCCCGCCCGGGTTCGGCAGCGACCAGCGCTACCACAGCCTCAACGGCCGCAACGCCCACCGCGAGGCGATCCTGGCGGTGGTCCGCGACTGGGTCGGCGCGCGTCGGGTGGCTGAGATTCTGGCGTTGCTCGATGCCATCGACATCCCCAGTGCCAAGGTCCAGCGCATCGACGAAGTGCTGGCCGACCCGCAGATCCAGGCACGCAACATGGTCATCGAGCAGCAGCATCCACGCTACGGCACGCTGCGCCTGCCCAACCTGCCGTTCCGCTTTTCCGACTGCGATACCACGATCCACCAAGTCGCCCCGGACCTTGGCCAGCACAACGCCGAAGTGGCTGCCGGGCTTGGCTTCAGCCCTGAAGAAATCGCCGTCCTGCAGGCGGATGGTGTGCTGTTTACCCACGGAGATGCACGATGAGCGACCGCTACGCAGTGATCGGCCGGCCGATCAACCACACCAAATCCCCGTTGATTCATAGCCTGTTCGCCCAGGTCAGCAACCAGCAGATGGAATACGGGGCTATCGAAGGCTCGCTGGATGACTTCGAAGCTCAGGTGCTGCAGTTTCGTAGTGAAGGCGGGAAGGGCATGAACATCACCGCCCCGTTCAAGCTGCGTGCCTTCGAGCTGGCCAGCCGGCGCAGTGAGCGGGCGCAACTGGCACGGGCGGCCAATGCGCTGAAGTTCGAGGACGGCTGCATCATCGCCGAGAACTTCGATGGCATCGGTTTGCTGCGCGACATCGAGGAGAACCTTGGCGAGCCGCTGCGCAACCGCCGTGTGCTGCTGCTGGGCGCCGGCGGTGCGGTGCGCGGGGCGTTGCTGCCGTTCCTGCAGGCGGGGCCACGTGAGCTGGTGATCGCGAACCGTGACATGGCCAAGGCGCTGACGCTGCGTAACGAGCTCGATCACCCGCGTCTGCGCATCAGCCGCTACGAAGAGCTGGAAGGGCAATCGTTCGACATCGTGGTCAACGCCACCTCGGCGAGCCTGACCGCCGAGGTGCCGCCACTGCCGGCGGATGTGCTGGGCGAAGCGCGCCTGGCTTATGAGCTGGCCTATGGCAAAGGCCTCACGCCGTTCCTGCGCCTGGCGCGCGAGCAGGGCCAGGCGCGCCTGGCCGATGGCGTCGGCATGTTGGTGGAGCAGGCCGCCGAGGCGTTCGCCTGGTGGCGCGGGGTGCGGCCCGACACACGTGCGGTGATCGATCAGCTGACGATTCCCCTGGAGTAGGTCGATGGTCGCCAAAGTACTGATGCTGCATGGCATCAACCACAACATGTTCGGCAAGCGCGACCCGCGCCAGTACGGCACGGCGACCCTGGCAGACATCGACCAGGCATTGCAGGCCCTGGGCGAGGAGCTGGGGGCGCAGGTCGAGAGCTTCCAGAGCAACTTCGAAGGCGCCCTGTGCGAACGCATCCATCAGGCCTATGAGGACCGGGTGGATGCGGTGCTGATCAATGCCGGCGCCTGGACCCACTACAGCTACGGCATTCGTGATGCACTGGCCATTATCGAAGTGCCGGTGGTTGAAGTGCACATGTCTAACATCCATGCCAGGGAGCCGTTCCGCCATCACTCGGTGTTTGCCGAGGTGGTGCGAGGGCAGATCTGCGGGTTTGGTGTCGAAACCTACCTGCTGGCGTTGCGTGCGGCAATCAACATGCTCTGAACAAGGCCGCTTCGCAGCCCATCGCCGGCAAGCGCGGCTCCTACAGGTACACCGCCTGCCTCAAGGCTGGCGACATTCTTTAGAGTTGTACCAGTGTCTTCACTGGTCACACTGTCGGCAGGTAAGCTCGGCGTTCTGAGACGACACCAAGGACGGCATCCATGTGTTCCCTTACCAACGAGCAGCTACAAGCGATCGTCCACCAGAACCCGATAAATCGTGCGCTGTTGGCGACGCTGCCAACACTCGACATTCCGAATGCCATGCTGGTCGCAGGGGCGCTGTTCCAGACGTTCTGGAATCACCGTTCGGGAGAAGCTGCCGAGTGGGGCATCAAGGATTACGACATTGCCTACTTCGACACAGACTTGTCCTGGGAGGCGGAAGATCGAGTCATAGCTGAGGTTCAGCAGGCGTTCTCTCATCTGGGCGTCAACATCGAGATCCGCAACCAGGCCCGCGTGCACTTGTGGTACGAAGCGAAATTCGGCGGGGCCTATCCACCGTTGAAAAAGGTAACGGATGGTATCGACCGCTATCTCATTCGATCGACTTGTCTCGGCGTTGACGCCGGTACTGGTGAGCTTTATTGCACCCATGGCTTGAACGATCTCTCGAACGACTGGCTCAGGATGAACGAGTTGAATCCACGCCCAGATTTATTCAGAGCGAAAGCTGCCAGCTACCAGGCTCGCTGGCCATGGCTTCAATTGGTTGAATGAGCGTCGGCCAGCGGCAGCAATTGTTCGATAACGCTAATGGCGTCCGTTGTCATGGGACAGTCCCAAACCAAGATACGGTGGTGGCCTCAATGATTCGGCATTCTGCCCCTCAAAGCGAAGGCGTACCCTGGATGGCCCTTTATGTCGCATAGGGAGATTGCGATGACCCCCGACAAAGTCTGCCCTGTAGTGCTCTCGTATTCACTACCCACCAAGATTCTTCTGTTCAGGCACCCTTTGGCAGGCACGCAACTGGTGAAGGGCACCATCGAGAATGGAGAAACACCCCGCATGGCTGCATTGCGAGAGCTGGCAGAGGAGTCCGGTATTACTGACGCAGTGATCGACAGCGATCTGGGTTGCTGGAAGGCTGATCACCAACATCAGGTGTGGTCGTTTCACCTTTGTCGCGCTGAGAGCGAGCTGCCCGAGTGCTGGGTTCATCAGACGCTGGATGATCACGGCCACCGCTTCGAGTTTTTCTGGGCTTCGCTCGACAACCTGCCCTACAGCGACTGTCACCCAGTCTTCCAGCGAGCACTGGTATTTTTATGCGAAACGCTGAGCGCGTCCGGCCATTGGAGAGAGGAGGGGCGCCAGCACGATGATTGAACAGCTATCAAAGGTCGAAAGCAGTAGCTCCGACCGGCAGATATCGACCCATAGCACGCATGGGTAACCGGGGCCGCTTCGCAGCCCATCGCCGGCAAGCGCGGCTCCCACAGGCACACCGCATGCCTGAAGGTTGCGAGCCGCGCAGGGAGAGACCAGCATCGGCTGATGCTGATCGGCAGGGCCAGTAGCGCGTCCCGTCAGCGGCTGCTTCCATGACATCGGCGTATTCAGCACCGAGTATTGCCAAGGTCAGCTCATGAACGGTTGTGGCATCCAGATATCACCAGCCTTCGGGCATACGCTGTACCTGTGGGAGCCGCGCTTGCCGGCGATGGGCTGCGAAGCGGCCCCGGTTACCAACGCCGGCTTTGGGTGTTTGCTGCCATTGGCGAGCAACTGTTGTCGACCCAAAGAAACGCGGCGTTGTCCAGTCTCGTCCATGCCGCTCAAAGCCTCAGATCGAGCGCTGGTTCACACGGGCAGAGAGTTGCTCAGCGTTTTCCTTGCGCTCCGAATAACGGTCTACCAAGAACGCCTGGCGGTCGCGCAGCAGGACGGTGAACTTCACCAGTTCCTCCATGACATCCACCACGCGATCGTAGTACGGCGAGGGCTTCATCCGCCCGGCGTCGTCGAACTCAAGGTAGGCTTTGGGCACCGAGGACTGGTTCGGGATGGTGAACATCCGCATCCAGCGCCCAAGCACGCGCAGTTGGTTGACCACGTTGAACGACTGCGAGCCGCCACACACCTGCATGACCGCCAGGGTCTTGCCTTGAGTAGGGCGCACCGCACCCAGTGCCAGGGGAATCCAGTCGATCTGCGCCTTGAATACCGCAGACATCGCACCATGGCGTTCTGGCGAGCACCAGACCTGGCCTTCCGACCACTGCATCAGCTCACGCAGTTCCTGCACTTTGGGGTGCTCGGCAGGTGCATCGTCAGGCAGCGGCAGCCCCGACGGATTGAAGACCCGTGTCTCGGCGCCCAAGTGCTCCAGCAACCGTGCGGCTTCTTCCACCAGCAAGCGGCTGAAGGAGCGTTCACGGGTCGATCCATACAGCAGCAGGATGCGCGGTTTGTGCTCGCTGGAACGGGCTACCGCTGGCGGCCCATCGAGCAGCGCCAGGTCGAGATTGGGCAGGTGCTCAGACATGTTTCCTCCCGCTCAAAGCGTGCCGATGCGATCCAGCTCATGCTTGAGCTGGTCACGGTCGAGGTGATCGAAAGGCAGTGCGAAGAATGCCTGGCAGCGTGATGCGATGCGGGCCAGCGTGGCGCGGAACGCAGCGTCGACCGCCGCCGCCTCACCCACGACATCGGACGGGTCCTCCAGCCCCCAATGCGATTTCAAGGCCGGGCCGAAATAGACCGGGCAAGCTTCGCCGGCTGCCTTGTCGCAAACGGTAATGACGATGTCAGGAGGGCAATCCTCGAACGCGTCATTGCCCTTGCTGCTCAGCCCATTGGTCGAGATGCCGGCGTCTTGCAAGGTTGTCAGGCTGCGAGGCAACACCTGGCCTTTGGGAAAGCTGCCGGAGCTGACTGCTTCAAATCCGTGAGGCGCCAAATGATTGAACATGGCCTCGGAAAGGATGCTGCGGCAACTGTTGGCCGTGCACATGAACAGGACTCGCATAGAGGCTCCTCCGCTTCGTGGCGGATGTCAGAGGCTCAGGCGCAATGCCAGAGCCGAAAGGGTGATCAACAGAACCGGGAGCGTCAGCACAATGCCGACCTTGAAGTAGTAACCCCAGGTGATGCGCATGCCTTTGCGCTCCAGCACGTGCAACCACAGCAGCGTGGCGAGGCTGCCGATAGGGGTGATTTTCGGGCCGAGGTCGCAGCCGATGACGTTGGCGTAGATCATCGCCTCGCGCACCAGCCCTTGCGCCTCGCTGGCCTGGATCGACAAGGCGCCGACCAGCACGCTGGGCATGTTGTTCATGACCGAGGACAGCACTGCAGCGATCAACCCCGTGCCGATGGCGGCACTCCAAAGCCCTTGCTGCGCAAGGCGATCGAGCAGCTGGGTGAGCATATCGGTGAGGCCGGCGTTCTTCAGCCCGTAGACCACCAGATACATACCGAGAGAGAAGATCACCACCTGCCAGGGCGCTTCGCGCAGCACACGACGGGTCGAGATGCGATGCCCGCGAGCGGCGACGGCGAAGAGGATCGCCGCACAGGCCGCGGCTACCGCGCTGATCGGGATACCCAGGGGTTCCAGGGCGAACAGCCCGATCAGCAACACCAGCAGCACCCAGCCACCGACGTTGAAGGTGGCGCGGTCGTGGATCGCCTCACTTGGCGCTTTCAGGGCAGCGACCGTGTACTGCTCAGGGATGTCACGGCGGTAGAACAGGAACAGCACCAGCAGGGTGGCGGCCACGCTGGCGAAATTCACCGGCACCATCACCGAGGCGTATTCGCTGAAGCCCAGTTCGAAGTAGTCGGCGGAGACGATGTTCACCAGGTTTGAGACTACCAGCGGCAGGCTCGCCGTGTCGGCGATAAAGCCTGCGGCCATGACGAACGCCAGCGTAGCGGCGGGCGAAAAGCGTAGCGCCACTAGCATCGACATCACGATAGGGGTGAGGATCAGTGCCGCACCGTCATTGGCGAACAGCGCCGACACGGCGGCACCCAGCAGTACGCAGAAGGCGAACAGGCGGTAGCCGCTGCCGTTTGCCCAGCGCGCGACGTGCAGCGCGGCCCATTCGAAGAAACCCGCCTCGTCCAGCAGCAGGCTGATGATGATGACAGCGATGAAGGTGGCGGTGGCATTCCAGACAATGGCCCACACGGTCGGGATATCGTGCAGCGAAACGGCACCCGCTGCCAGGGCGATGAGCGCACCGAGCGTGGCACTCCAGCCAACACCAAGCCCCCTCGGTTGCCAGATGACCAGGATGAGCGTGAATACAAAGACTGCAATGGCGACCAGCATGAAGACCTCGCTTGAAATAGGTCAGCAGCAGGCAGCATCACGGACGGGCCGGCCGTCCATGTTCTTCAGCCGCAGAGCGTTATCTGCCAACCATTGTGCGTTGGCCTGCAAGGTCACCTGCAACATTTCATGCACCCAGGCGGGCAGTTCCGGGTTCAGGCGGTAGTACACCCACTGGCCCTGCCTGCGATCGAGCAGCATGCCATTGCTGCGAAGCTGCGCGAGGTGGCGGCTGATCTTAGGTTGGCTGTCGTTCAGCGCGCACATCAGTTCGCAGACGCAAAGTTCACCGAGACTGGCAATCAACAGTGTGGCCCGAGCACGGGTTTCGTCGGAGAGGCATTTGAAGACATCAGGCGGGGTGAACATGGCGGTACCGGAATATATGGATAGCCGAATATACGTATTTTCATATGTGCTGTGCAAGCTTCTCAGGGCTGAGCGGTCGCTAAGGGGCCAGGCTGTTTGAAAAAACTTGCGAGTTGTGCTCGCGTGCGACCTCAAGCCAATGATGAGTATCGATGCCTTGCGTAAAACACGACGTCACTGAGAAGCAAAGTACTAAACCACGGTCTACTCTCTCTAGTCGTCATAGAGGCTATGCCGAAACGATGTAGGGCATTGTTTAAAAGGGACTGGAAATGGCTGTTCTCAAATAACGCATGAGAGACCCAGACAGCTGGTTTCCGACCTTAACGCCCTGATTGCTCTGTTGACGCAGACTGCGCCAGGCGGGGCACTGAGCAATCGGTGTCCTGTTCCATTCCAAGTGTGGAGCAAGGAACGATGACCACTTCGAATCGTATCGCGCACGCGAAAGGGTGGATGCCCGCGGCGATAACGGTATTGGCTTTGCACAGTAGTGGCGTGTCAGCGGGAGGCATCTTCATCTATGAGGCCGGCCAGGAAAGTAACGGCCTGGCCAACGCGGGCTCGGCGGCGCTCGCCACAGACCCCAGCGTGTTGATGAGCAACCCGGCAGGCATCGCCTTGCTGCCCGGCACGCAGGTCAGCGCCAACGCACAGGTCATCCTCGGCGACCTGCGTTACTCACGCGACAGCAACAACCAGTTCGACGGCAACGAGGGCGGCAATGCTCTGCAGTATCTACCGGGCGCCAGCCTGTTCATCAGCCACCAACTCGATGACCGTTCGGCGATCGGATTCGGCATGTACGGCAACTTCGGCCTGGCACTGAACTACGACGACGACTGGGCAGGGCGGTACTTCACCCAGGAAGCGGCTGTGATCGGCGTCTCGTTTCAACCCACCTTTGCCTACAAGTTCACCGATGACCTCACTGTCGGCATCGGCCCTCGCATGATGCTGGGCTATTACCGCACCGAGGTGGCCATCAACAACAGCCTGCTGGGGTTGGTCGAGCGGCCTGATGGCCAACTCGAATACAAGGACACCGACTTCGGCATGGGTGTGAACCTGGGCGTGCTCTACCAGGTCGACCCCCGCACGCGTATTGGCCTGGCCTACACCAGCAAGGTGAAGCTGGAGTTCGAGGACAGCCCGCATGTCCGCGACATCAACAACCCCCTCATCAACGCCGCGCTCAACCGCTTGGCGGTGGACACCCTGGAATTGGACATGAACGTGCCGCAGACCGCGACGTTCAGCGTGGCCCACCAGTTGGACGAGCAATGGACGTTGCTTGGCAGCGTGGGTTGGCAGGACTGGAGCGATTTCGGGGATATCGGCGTGGAGGTCGATGCCAATGCCGCCGGTGTCAGCCGCACGGTCGATCGCAAGTACAAGGATACCTGGCACGCCTCACTCGGCGCGCAGTACCAAATGACCCGCCAGCTGCGCTGGAGCGTTGGGGTGGGGTATGACAGCTCGGCCGTCGATGACAAGGATCGCACCGTGGACAACCCGATGGGCGAGACGTGGCGCTTCGCGACCGGGGTGAACTATCAGGTTGAAGAAGGCTTGGACCTGCACCTGGCCTACACGCTGCTCTGGCTCGGCGATATGGACGTGGAGCAGACCAAGGCACGCTCCGGCGATACGTTGTCAGGCAGTTTCGACAACGCCGCCTTGCACGTCATCGGCGGCGGTGCAACGTGGCGATTCTGAAGGTTTTCATCCTCGATAACCGCTTCAACGTGGAAGGAGAAGTTGCATGAAAAGTAGGCCGCTTATTGCAACCGTGTGCCTCGCATCGCTGTTGCTGCATGGCTGTGCGAGCAAATACGTGGAGCCTGATGATTACTCCGGGTTTCTGAAGGACTACAGCAAGCTCAAAGAGGAAAAATCACCGTCAGGTGCGGAGGTTATGCGCTGGATCAAGCCGGGCATCACTGCCAACCAATTTACCAGGGTCTATATCGAACCCAGCCAGTTTTATCCCAAGCCGCAACCCACTGCGAAAATTCCGCAGCAAACCTTGCAAGGCATAACCCAATACTACGATCAGGCGCTGAAAAACCAGTTTTCCACCGTGCTGCCGCTGGCGACCAGCCCTGGGCCAGGTGTGCTGGTGGTGCGCCCGGCGATCACTGGGGTAAGCGCTAAAACCAAGGGGTTGCGCCCGTATGAAGTTATCCCGATCGCGTTGGTGGCCGCCGGCATCAGCACGGCGACGGGGATCCGCGATCAAGACACCAGCGTGGCCACCGAGGCCGCATTCATTGACGGAAACTCCAACGAGGTAGTGGCCCAGGTGGTACGCAAAGGAGCAGGTACTGAATTGGAGAACTCCTCGCAGGTCATGCAGGCCACGGACGCACGTGCCGTGCTCGATGGCTGGGCCAAGGACATGGTCAGTTCATTCAAGGCCCTGAAAAAGTAGCCCGAATGTTCCCCTGCCGTGGCTGCGGCAGGGGCATCGGCATTTGATGCACGGACTCGAAGTTTCAAGGATGCCCCGATGAAAACGGTCATGCTCAAGCTCAAACATGAATTCCTGAAAGTGCTTCCTCCCACCGTGTTTTTTTTCGTGATCCTGCACATCGTTGCGCTGATTCGTGCGCTGATGATCAAAGGGTCAGGGGTGGAGCTGCCTGTTTCAGCGTCGGTCCTGATCGCCGCGCTGATATTGGGCAAGTCCGTGCTGGTGGCGGATATGCTGCCTTTCATCAATCGCTTCCCCGACAAGCCACTGATCTGGAACGTCGCCTGGAAGACCTGCATGTATGCCTTGGTCGCGCTGATCGTCCATTACCTGGAGCGTCTGTATGAGTATTGGAAAGAGGCGGCCGGTGTGATGGATGCCAATGCGCTGCTGTGGTCATCCATTAACTGGCCTCGCTTCTGGGCGGTTCAGATCCTGTTGATCACCTTGATATTCATGTATTGCGTCATCGCTGAACTGGCGCGCGTCATTGGCCGCGAGCGCCTTAAACGCATGTTCATTGGTCCGCTGCCGCCAAAACAGCCCGATATGCCGAAACACAGCGGATAGCCGAACGATGGATCCGGTTTGGCCACTTGGCTTGCAGTTGACGGGAGACACCGCGTTGAAAAAGAACGTTTACCCGCTTTACGCGCTTGCTTTGTTGGCGCACAGCGGCCAAGGCCAAGCAGAGGATTCGGCAGAGCTTGCCAAGAAGGCGCTGAACCCGGTTGCGGCCATGTACAGCTTGCCGGTGCAATATAACTGGGACCAAAAACTGGGCCCCAATGGCGAGGGCAAGCGCAGCCTGACCAATATCCAGCCCGTGCTGCCGTTCAGCCTGAATGATGACTGGAACCTGATCTCCAGGACCATCCTGCCTGTCGTCGACCAACACGGTTTGGGTGGCGCGGCGGACACCTCCGGTGTGGGCGATGTGACCCAAAGCTTTTTCTTCTCACCGAAACAACCCACGGCCAGTGGCTGGATACTGGGCGCAGGGCCGGCGCTGTTGATACCAACAGGCAGCAACGACGTGCTGAGCAGTGAACAGTGGGGGCTCGGACCGACAGCGGTAGCCTTGAAGCAAGCCAACGGGTGGACGCACGGGATACTGGCGAACCATATCTGGGGGCTGGAGGGCAGCCCTGCAGATGGCAAGGAGAAGGTCAACCAGACGTTCATGCAGCCGTTTCTTTCCTACACGAACAGCGCCTTGACCACATTTGGCATCAACAGTGAGTCGACCTACGACTGGCAATCCAAACAATGGTCAATTCCAATCAACCTGATGGTGACCCAACTACTGAAAGTGGGTGGGCACCCCATTACCGTCCAGGCGGGCCCGCGTTATTGGCTCGACTCACCGGATAATGGCCCCGAAGGCTGGGGCTTTCGGTTTGCTGTAACGCTGCTTTTCCCAAGGTAATGCACGCCGGCATCGCTAATACGCCTGCAAGAACAACCCGCAAGGGTTGCTGATTCTATTGATCACGGAGCTAAGGATGGGGCGTCGCGACAAAGGCAATATTCTGGGCTTGGCATTGAAGGCCTTGTCCTGGTCTGCAGTTTTGATCACCTGCCTGGTTGGCTCAGTGGGCTCTGCGCTGTGTGCCGAGCAGGCGGGGGCTGCACCCGCCTTTTCGACCGAATCCGAAGGCTATGTTGCTGCCGCTACTTGCCTTGGCTGTCACGTTGACCAGGCCAAGGCCTGGAAGGACTCGGATCACGGTTGGGCGATGCGCGACGCCAACGAGACCAATGTGCTTGGCAATTTCAACGACGCGCGCTTCGACGAGGCCGGGGTCTCGGCGCATTTCTTTCGCAGGCACGGCGGCTTTTACGTCAATACCGAAGGTGAGGATGGCCAGCCGGCAGACTTTAAAATCATCTACACCTTCGGCCACTATCCGCTGCAGCAGTACCTGGTTGCACTGCCCAGGGGCCGCCTGCAGGCGTTGACCATCGCCTGGGACAGCAGAGCCAAGGGCGAGGGCGGGCAACGCTGGTTCTCGCTCTACCCTGGGCAACGTTTTGCACCCGATGACCCTTTGCACTGGACCGGTCGCTACCAGAACTGGAACGGCATGTGCGCCGATTGCCATTCCACGCGTTTGATCAAGCACTACGACGATCGCCAGGACAGCTTCGCGTCCACCTGGAAAGAGCAGAACGTTGGCTGCCAGAGCTGTCATGGGCCTGGCCAGGCCCATGTCGATTGGGCGAACAAAGCCACATCCGCTGAGCAAGCCGATGCGTCGGCCAAGGACATGGGCCTGGCTGTCGATTACAAGGCGTTGGGCAGTCAGGGCCTGGTCGAGCAGTGTGCGTTCTGCCACAGCCGGCGGCAGACCCTTGGCGTGGGCCAGCTCCCCGGTCATCCGCAGCTCGACCAGAGCCTGCCGGCAACATTGCGCGCGGGGCTTTATCACGCAGACGGCCAGATCGACGGTGAGGTGTACGAGTACGGCTCCTTCACGCAAAGTAAGATGTACAACGCAGGGGTGGGCTGCACCGACTGCCACAACCCTCATACCGCCAAGGTCAAGGTCGAAGGCAACGGGCTGTGCCTGCAATGCCACAACGGCAATCCACCGGTAGCCCGCTTCGCCACCCTGCAGGCCAAGGACTATGATACGCCGGCGCACCATCACCACGTCGCCGGCAGCCCTGGCGCCCAGTGTGTCAGTTGCCACATGCCGACCAAGACCTACATGGTCGTCGACCCCCGGCGCGACCACAGCTTGCGGATCCCGCGTCCGGACCTCGCCAGCAAGGTCGACAGCCCCGATGCCTGCACGGCTTGCCACCAAGACCAGCAACCGGCTTGGGCCGCCAAGGCGATCGAGCAGTGGTTTGGCAAGCCGCAGCGCCCGGTTTTGTTTGGCGAGGCGTTCCAGGCGGTGCGCAATGGCCAAGGTATCCCATTGAACCTTTTGGGCACGGTGCTGGCAGACAAGACCAAGCCAAGCATCGTGCGCGCCACTGCCGCCGAACAGATGGCTGACCTGGGCCCTCAAGCCCTCATCAGCCTGGGCTGGGCGTTGAACGATCCGAGCCCATTGGTGCGTGCCTATGCCACGTCTGGGTTCTCGAGCGTGCCGCCAGAGCAGCGCCTCAAGCCGCTGTTGCCCCTGCTCGAAGACCCCTCCCTGGCGGTGCGCGATGAGGCAGTGCGGGCGCTTGCGGATGTGCCCAGCACGCAGTTGCCGGCCCAGGCGAAGGAGGCGTTCAGCACAGCGCTGGCAGACTACGAGGCGCGCCTGCGTGGCAATGCAGACCTGCCAGGCGGGCGCTTGAACCTGGCCGTTCTGTTGAGCCGCCAGGGGCGTCAGCAAGAAGCCATGGAGCAGTACCGTCAGGCACTGCGCCTTGACCCATACTTTGTGCCGGCGCGGGTCAACCTGGCCAATCTCGCCACAGCCGAGCACCAGCTCGATGAAGCGGAAAACGTACTGCGCGCAGGCCTGGCGCTGGAAAAGATGTCGACGACCGATCACGGCAACCTGGCGTACATGCTGGCCCTGCTGCTGGTGGAGCGACGCCAGCCCGAAGAGGCCGTGGGCTTGATGGAGTCGGCAGCGGTCGCGCTGCCAGGCAATGCGCGCATTCGCTACAACCAAGGTTTGCTGCTGTCGCGCATGAACCGTCGCGATGAGGCCTTGGCGGCGCTGGAGCGTGGCCTTGAGCAGGCACCGGATAACGCCGACCTTCTGTACTCGTTGATCTACCTGCATGCCTTGGCCGGTGAACGCAGCGAAGCCTATGCCTATGTGCAACGGATGCGCAAAGCGGCCCCTGACGATTCACGCCTGCAAGGCATCGAGCCTTACTGGCAAAAGTACGAAAGCACCAATTGAGCTGGCGATGGCGCTGTGAGCGGCTAGATTTACCTCGTCGCCTTCGAGCAGTTGCGAACATCCGTGGGGCCTCGTGTCGATGCCCCGACTGACAAGGACCGAGCAGTGGATACACGCGAGCAGATTGCTGAACTCGAAGCCAGTGTGGCGCAGAGCGTGCTGGGCCAGGCCGACACCATTCGGCATGTGATTCTTGGCTTGCTGGCCAATGGTCACGTATTGCTGGAAAGCCTGCCGGGGCTGGCCAAAACGCGTACCGTCAAGGCGCTGGCCACCCACCTGGAGGCCAGCATGCGGCGCATCCAGTTCACCCCCGACCTGCTGCCGTCGGACATCACTGGTGGCGAAATCCTCCAGCAGACCGCACAGGGCAACGAGATCAAGTTTCAACCCGGGCCGTTGTTCGGCAACGTGATTCTTGCCGATGAGATCAACCGCGCCCCGGCCAAGGTTCAGGCGGCCCTGCTTGAAGCCATGGAGGAGCGCCAGATTACCGTGGCCGGTCAGAGCTACCCGATGTCAAACCTGTTCATGGTGCTGGCGACCCAGAACCCCATCGAGCAAGAGGGTACCTACCCGTTGCCCGAGGCGCAGATGGACAGGTTCCTGATGAAGCTGCAACTGGACTATCCCAAGGTGGAGGATGAAACCCTGGTGCTGCGCCTGGTGCGCAACGAGGAACAACAGGCAGGCCACCCGCACCAGGCGCCTGGGCGTCTGCCCCAGGACGTGGTGTTCGCCGCACGCAGTGCGATCGCGGGCATTGAAGTGTCGCCGGCGATCGATCGTTACCTGATCGACCTGATCAACGCCACCCGCCACCCGGTCGAGCATGATCCGGACCTTGCGCGCTGGATCAAGATCGGCGCCAGCCCACGTGGCGGGATCAGCCTGGACAGAGTGGCGCGTGCCCACGCATGGCTGGCCGGGCAGGGGTACGTCACCCCGGACAATGTGCGAGCAGTGGTCCATCCGGTGTTGCGCCACCGATTGCAGCTCTCCTACGACGCGGTTGCCGATGGCATCGGCGCCGACCAGGTGATCGACCGGCTGCTGGACACGGTCGCCATCCCGGCCTGAACGGAGCGAGCCCATGCAACCGACCCAGGATGGTTTCGTCTACGCCTCGCTCAGCCAGCTGATGGCGTTCGAATACCGCGTGCGCGGCTTGAGCTTCCTGGCGCGTCAGCCGCTGGCAAGCATCCTGGCGGGCAATCACGCCTCACGCCTGCGTGGCCGCGGCTTGAGCTTCGACGAGCTGCGCCGTTACATACCTGGCGATGATCTGCGCCACCTCGACTGGCGCGCATCGTTACGCTACGGCAAGCCGTTCGTGCGCACCTTCACCGAAGAGCGCGACCGGCCGACACTGCTGCTGGTCGATCAACGCATGAATATGTATTTCGGCTCCCGGCGCAGTTTCAAGTCAGTCACCGCTGCCGAGCTTGCCGCATTGTCGGCATGGATAGCCCTGCAGGCCGGTGATCGGGTGGGCGGGCTGGTATTCGATGATCAGCAAGTGGTGCACATCAGGCCGCTGCGCAGCCGCGCACGGGTGCAGGCCCTGTGCGCGGCAGTGGTGCGCAGCAACAACCGCCTTAGCGCGTCAGGCCCGGACAGCGAGCAAGAGGGGCAACTCGACACTGCGCTGCGCAACGTCATCGGCCTGGCCGGGCATGATGCGCTGGTCTGCATCATCAGTGACTTTGCCGGGGTGACGGAGCAGACCTTGAAGCTGTTGCGGCAACTGAGCGCGCACAATGACGTGATCGCCATGCAGGTGTATGACCCTATCGCGCTGGATGTCCCCGACAAGGGGCGTTTGAGCGTGACCCAGGGCGAGATGCAGATCGACCTTGAAATCGGGCGGCGCCAGGTGCACCGGCCGCTGGGCGATTTTCTCTCCGGGCGCCTTGAGCAAGTGGCGCAGTTGCTGCGCCGCAGCCAGATACCGCTGATGATGATCAGTACCGGCGATGAGGTGTTGGGCCAGGTGCAGCGTGAACTGGGGCGGCTTGGGGGCGGTGGCCGATGAGCGCCCGGCCGTCGCCTGCCGCCATCGACCAGCTCAAGGAGCTGCCGTTGCCGGTGCCACCGTTCAGTTATGCCCCGCAAACCTGGGGTTGGGCGGTATTGCTGGCCGTTGTGGTGGTGGTAGGGCTCGCTTATGCCGTGTATGTCTGGCGGCGCTGGCAGCGTGATCGTTATCGACGTGAGGCGTTGCAGCGGCTCGACGCCCTTGTTGCGGCGCAGGCCCAGCCTGAGCAGCGTTTGCCAGCGCTGCGTGAATTACCGGCGTTGCTCAAGCGCGTAGCGCTTTCCATGCCTGACGCGCCAGCGGTGCACGGCCTGTCAGGCCAGCAATGGCAGGTGTTTTTGCAGCAGCGGGCACGCTTTGCCTTGCCTGAGCAGTTCGCCGCGCAACTGCACACGCTGGCTTATGCGCCAGACCTGCAGGTGCAGGCAATCGGCGAGCCTGAGCTGCGAACCTTGGTGAACACCTGCAGGCGCTGGATCGAGGCTCACCATGTGGCAGTTTGATTACCTGTGGGTGTTCTTGTTGCTGCCCTTGCCCTGGCTGGCCTACCGCTTCATGCGCCCCTATCACGAGGCGCGCAGCGCATTGCGGGTGCCGTTTTTCTTCGCCATGAGCCGTGCGGTGAACCAGCTCCCCGACACCACGCCACCCTCGGGTGGGCGCTGGCAAGTGCTTTTGAACCTGCTGGTATGGGGCCTTCTGCTGGCCGCCTGCGCGCGGCCCGTACTGGTGGAAAAGGCCATCGAGCGTGAGCAGCCCATCCGCGACATGCTGCTGGCGATCGATATTTCTCAGTCCATGCAGGCCAAGGACTTTACCGACGCCAATGGCCAGCAAGTGGACAGGTTGAGCGCGGTGAAAGCGGTGGTGCGCGACTTCATCGCCCAGCGCAAGCAAGACCGCATCGGCTTGATCGTATTCGGCACCGGTGCCTACCCACAGTCGCCCCTGACCCTCGATCACGCCAGTCTCTCGCTGCTGCTCGATGAAGTCGAGGTGGGCATGGCCGGGCCGAATACCGCCATAGGCGATGCCATTGGCCTTGCCATCAAGCTGCTGGATCAGGCCAAGGAGCAGGAAAAGGTGATGGTGCTACTGAGTGACGGCAATGACACCGGCAGTGCGATCACACCCGAACACGCGGCAGGCTTGGCCAGTGAGCGGAACATCGTGGTACATACCATTGGGATCGGCGACCCCCAGGCCAGCGGTGAAGACAAGGTCGATCTGCAAGCGCTGGAGGGCATCGCACGCACCACCGGTGGCAGGTTCTTCCGCGCCGACGACCGGGGCGCGCTGGCCCAGGTGTATGCCACGCTGGACCGGATCACCCCCCACAGCGTGAAGACCTTCAGCCACCAGCCCAAGCGTGACCTGTTCTGGTGGCCACTGGGGGCGGCCTTGCTGTTGCTGGCCTTGGGGCATAGCCTGGCAGCCGTGGCTGGCCCGTTGCGGGCACGGCCTGCGCAGGGGAGGCCATGAATGGACATCGACCTTAGTGCCTTGCACCTGCTGCGCCCCTATTGGTTGTTACTGTGGCTACCGGCCGCGCTGCTGCCCTGGGCATGGCAGCGGCGCAATGACCTGAAGCGGCAGTTGCACGGCGTGATCGCTCCACACCTGGTCGAGCATCTGCTCATCACCCCCGAGGAGCAAGCGCGGTTGCGGCCCGTTCACCTGCTGGCAGCACTGCTCGGCCTGGGTGCCCTGGCCGCCGCGGGGCCGACCTGGCAGCGCGACATCCCCGCGTTCGTCGACAACCGTGCGCCGCTGATCCTGGCGCTGGACCTGTCGCCGTCGATGGATGCCGACGACGTACCCCCATCCCGCCTGCAAGCCGCCAAACATACCTTGCACGACCTGGTGATGCGCCGCGCAGGGGCACGCACAGCGCTCATCGCGTATGCCGGCAGCGCGCACCTGGTGCTGCCCGCCACCGAAGACCCACACTTGCTCGACACCTTCTTGCAAGCACTGACCACCGATTTGATCGCGCAACCCGGCAAGGATGTAGCAGGGGTGATCGACGTGGCGAAACGCTTGCTGGCAGCCGAGCAGGTGCCCGGCACGCTGGTGCTGCTGACCGATGGCGCCGATACCGGGCAATTGTCGGCACTGACGGGCGCGCTCAAAGGCAGCGACCTGCAGGTGATGGTCCTGGCCGTGGGCAGCCAAGACAGCGGGGTTGTGCATGACGCTCAGGGCCGTACCCGGGTCGATGCCGAAGGGCGCCCGCTGCAGGCGGACTTCGATCAGCAGGGCTTGAGGCAGTTGGCCGACGCCGTCAACGGCCCGCTGGGCAGCCTGACCCTGAGCGACGATGATCTGGACTGGATCGAACTGCATGCGCAGCAGCATTTTCAGGCAGCCCAAGGCGACCCGCAGCAGGTGCACTGGAAGGACGCCGGCTACTGGCTGTGCTGGCCGCTGGCGCTGCTTGCGCTGCTGTGCCTGCGCCGTGGCTGGAAGGTGCACTGGCTGGCCACCGTGCTGGTGGCGGTCGTGTTGGGCACGCAGCCGCAAAGCGCGCGGGCCGGGCCTGTCGCGGATGCCTTCTTCACCCCCGACCAGCAGGGCCGCTGGGCCTTCGAGCATGGCCATTACCCGCAGGCCGCAGCGCATTTCAACGACCCTTACTGGAAAGGCCTGGCTGCCTACACCGCCGCCGACTATGACGTTGCCTTGGCCAGCCTCGGCAAGCTCGATACCGCCCAGGCTTTTTTCTACCGGGGCAATATCTACGTGCGCCAGTTCAAGTTTCCCCAGGCGGTTCAGGCCTACCAACAGGCTTTGCAGCGCCAGCCTGCGTTCCCCGAGGCCAGTGCCAACCTGGCACTGGCGCAGGCGCTGCTCAAAGACTATGAAGACCAGCAAAAGGCAGGCACACCCGACGAGAAGGCCGACAAGGTGGTGGAGGACCAGACGCCTTCCAAAGGCGCCCGGCAAAAGCAGCAGCAAACGCCCCAGGCCGCTTCGGACCAGGTCTGGCTGAATAACCTGACGACGTCGCCGGAGCAGTTCCTCAGGCGCAAGTTCCTGCTTCAGGATGCCTCACGACAAACAGCGGAGGGCACCTGATGAAACGCATGCTGTTGCTGCTAGGGCTCTACCTGCCATTGCTCGCGGTCGCGGCACCCGAGGCTCGTGTGCAGGCGCGCCTGCTGCCGGCCGGCGACACGGTGGTAGGCGCGACGCTCGAGTTGCAGGTCGATCTGCTGGTAGACACCTGGTTCACCCAGCCGGCCGTGCTGCCGGTGATCGAGTTGCCGGGTGCTACGGTGAGCGCACCCAGCGGAGAAGCGCAGCATCTGAACGAACGGCTCGACGGCAAGGCCTTCTTCGGCCTGCGCTACACCTATCAGATCACCCCGCAAACGGCCCAGGCCTTCACCCTTCCTGCGCAAACCTTTCAGGTGTTCCCCGGCCAGTCGGATGCGCCGGTCACACTCGCCAGCGAGCCGCTTTCATTCGTCGCCAAGGCCCTCGCCGGTGATGCGACCGTGCACCGCCTGGTGGCACGCAAGGTCAGCCTTGAGCAACAAACGCAGCTGTCGCATTCACCGCTGCGTGCAGGGGACAGCATTACCCGTCGGGTGGTGACGCGAGCCGAAGGTGCGCAGGCGATGCTCATACCACCGCCACCGCTGATCGAGATCGAAGGCCTCAAACGCTATGTGCAAACCCCTCGTGTTGCGCCGCTAAGCGATGGGCGAGGGGGCTCGACCGGCGGCCAGCGCGAGGACAGTGTGAGCTATGTGGTATCGACCGCCGGACGTTACCAGCTGCCCGCGATCGAACTGCAGTGGTGGGATGCGGCGACGGGTGAGGCCAGGCAAGCAACGTTGCCCCCGATCGATGTCACCGCCATCGAGGGTGGTTACAAAGCGCCGTTTTCCATCGACCAGGACCTGCGCGCGCTCGGCCGTCAGGCACAGTTGCGCCTGCCTGGCCACTGGTTGTGGGCTGCAGGCTTGCTGCTGCTTGGCGGGGCGCTGATTTACGTTGCACGGCCGTGGCTGTGGGCGGTATGGCGGCATTTGCAAAGCTGGCAAGCAGCGCGGCGTATGACGCGGTTGCACTCTGTTGAGCATGCCTGGCGGCAGGCGCGTGCTCAACTTGCGCAAGACCCGCCGCAGCTCGACGGGCTGTACCTGTGGATTCGCAGGGCTACCGGGCAGCGCACAGTGTCAGCATTTTCCTCAGCTTTGCCGCCCCAATTGCGAATACGTCTACTAGACTGGCTCCAGAACCGCTACGGCAATGGCCGTGAAGTACGCCAGAGCGCGCCGTCACTGAGCCCGATCCTACCAGCGTTGCGGCGAGCGGCAGTGAGCGGGCGGCAGGTCAGCCACCCTGAAGGCTTGAAACCACTCAACCCATGAGTCTTTGCCTGAAGTGATAGGCAGCACTGAGAAGGGATACTTCATGCTCGATCTACACCGTGCGCGCTGGTGGTTGGCCTTGTTACTCGTGTTGCCTTTGGCGGTGCAGGCGGCCAATGCGCTGCCTTCCTGGCGGGATGGCCCCTCACGGCAAGCCATCGAAGCGTTCGTGGGCGCTGTGACCACCGAAGGCAGTGAAGACTATGTGCCCGAGGCCGAGCGCATTGCCGTCTTCGACAATGACGGCACGCTATGGAGCGAGCAGCCGCTGTATTTTGAGGTGTTGTTTGCCCTTGATGAGGTCAAGAGGCTCGCACCGCAACACCCGGAATGGACCAGCCAGCAGCCGTTCAAGGCCGTTCTGGAGGGCGACCAGAAGGCTTTGAGTGACAGCGGCATGGACGGCATGCTCAAGATCGTCGCCGCCACTCATGCCGGGGTCAGCACCGAGGCGTTTATCGCCAATACCCAGCGTTGGCTGGCAACGGCCGTACACCCTCGCACCCACAGGCCGTACACCGAGATGGTCTTCCAGCCCATGCTCGAACTTTTGCAGTACCTGCGGGGCAACGGTTTCAGGACCTACATCGTCTCGGGCGGTGAGGTGGCGTTCATGCGTGCATTCGCAGAGGAAGTCTACGGGGTGCCGCCAGAGCAGGTGATCGGCACCACGCTGGAGGCTCGCTTCATCGATGACAACGGCACACTGTCGATCGAACGTCTGCCCAAGTTGCTGCACAACGACGATGGCCCAGGCAAGCCGGTGAGCATCGATGCCCATATCGGCCGTCGCCCGATCTTCGCCTTTGGCAACTCCGACGGCGACCTGCAAATGCTGCAATGGACCATGGCTGGCGAAGGCAAGCGCTTTGCCGGCCTGGTCCATCACACCGACGCGACACGCGAATGGGCCTATGACCGCGACAGCAAGGTCGGGCGCTTGGACAAGGCGCTGGATGCCGCCAAGGGTGCGAACTGGACCTTGGTCGATATGGCCCGCGAGTGGCAGCGCATCTACCCATTCGAAAGCAACCAGGCTCAATGAAAGAGAACCGCAGGGCACAGGGAACCAGCCAAGCAGTAGGTCGATCGTGCACGTAGTCGTGGCCAACGCCAGTAGACGTGATACGGAGGAACCGCCCCATGAAGTCCAGCAGAAGATGGATAACCACATTCGCGCTAGCCGCTACTGCAGCGGTGAGCGTGTGCACGGCAACCGCCGCGGAAAAGCCCAATATCCTGGTGATATTCGGCGATGACATTGGCCAGACCAACATCAGCGCCTATGGCAAGGGCGTGGTCGGCTATCAGACGCCCAACATTGACCGCATCGGTCAGGAAGGCATGTTGTTCACTGACTATTACGCCGAGAACAGCTGCACCGCTGGGCGTTCCTCCTTCATCACCGGGCAGACACCGCTGCGCACCGGCTTGTCCAAGGTCGGCATGCCGGGTGTGCCCGTGGGTTTGCAGGCGCGCGATGTCACCATTGCCCAGGCGCTCAAGGCGCAGGGCTATGCCACTGGCCAGTTCGGCAAGAACCATTTGGGCGACCGGGATGAATACCTGCCGACCAATCATGGCTTCGACGAGTTTTTCGGCAACCTGTATCACCTGAACGCCGAGGAAGAGCCGGAGCGTGAACTGTGGCCCAAGGATGACGAGGCATTCGTCAAGGCTACGTCGCCACGGGGTGTGATCAAGTCGAGCGCCGATGGCAAGATCGAGGATACCGGTGCGTTGACCAAGTCGCGCATGGAGACCATCGACGACGAGACCACCCAGGCGGCAATCAACTTCATCGACAAGCAAGCCAAGGCTGACAAGCCGTTCTTCGTGTGGATGAACACCACCCGGATGCACCTTTATACCCACGTGCGCGAGTCGATGCGCGGGCAGAGCGGTATGCAGGGCAATGAGTATGCAGATGGCATGGTCGAGCACGACGGTGACGTGGGCAAACTGCTCAAGACCCTCGATGATCTGAAGATCGCCGACAACACCATCGTGGTTTACACCACCGATAACGGCCCTAACCAGTTCTCCTGGCCTGATGCCGCGACCACACCGTTCCGCAACGAGAAGAACTCCAACTGGGAAGGCGCCTACCGCGTGCCGGCGATGATCCGTTGGCCTGGCAAGGTCAAGCCGGGCACGGTGTCCACCCAGATGTTCTCGGGGCTGGACTGGTTCCCGACACTGCTGGCCGCAGCCGGTGACACGGGCATCAAGGACCGCTTGCTCAAGGGCGCCGATGTGGGTGGCAAGAACTTCAAGGTGCATCTGGACGGTTACAACCAGCTGGACTACCTGACCGGTAAAACGGACAAGAGCGCACGTAGCGAATTCTATTACTTCAACGATGACGGTGAACTGGTGTCGATGCGCTTCGGCGACTGGAAGCTGGTGTTCTGCGAACAGCGTGCCCCCGGTGGTTTCGCGGTTTGGAGCGAACCGTTCACCTGCTTGCGGGTGCCCAAGATCTTCAATTTGCGTATGGACCCGTATGAGCGCGCCGATGTGGTCTCCAACCAGTACTACGATTGGGTGACCAAGAACGACTACCTGATCTTCCAGGGGACCCGCAAGGCTGCCGCCTTCCTGCAGACGTTCGTGGAATACCCGCCCAGCCAGCGTCCGGCCAGCTTCAGCATCGACCAGATTCGTGCTGACGTGGACAAGAAGATCGAAGAGAAGATGAAGCAGTAAACGCGATGCCCGCGCCCGCCGTTGGCGGGCGCATTCTTTCCTACCCAGTGCGGACAGAGGTGTGGGTCCGCTAAGGCTTGTCGATGCCCGCAGTCGTGAACCTTCCCCGCGCTGACAGTTCCAGCTCTAGCGAAACGCAGGCACCGTTGCCATGGCTGCTGCCTGCGGCGCTGCTGTTCGTTTCTGGCGGTGCAGCGCTGATCTATCAGGTGCTTTGGGTCAAGCAGTTGTCTCTGGTGGTTGGGGTTGAGGTGTATGCCATCACCGCGGGCATCAGTGCGTTTTTTGCCGGGCTGGCCATGGGGGGGCTGCTGTTCGGTCGCTGGGCTGACCGGTTGCGCCACCCGGTCAAGCTCTATGCGGGGCTGGAGTTGGCGGTGGCAGTGCTGGCGGTGGCCGCAACCCTGGGGCTGGCGCAGAGTGCGGCACTGTTTTCCCGCCTGGAAGCGAGTGTTGGTTTGCTGGCCTGGCTGCTGCCATTGAGCCTGGTGGGGCTGCCGGCTTTTTTGATGGGCGGCACCTTGCCTGTACTGGTGCGAGCGCTGACCCCCACTGATGCCCAGACGGGGGAGGCGGGCGGTCGGCTATACGCCGCCAATACCGCTGGCGCGATCTGCGGCACCTTGCTGGCGGCATTCGTCTTGCTGCCGCAGCTTGGCGTCACCGGAGCCGCCTGCGTAGCGGGTGCGCTGAATCTGCTGGCCGCGCTGGGTGCCTGGTGCGGGCGCGGCAGGGATGAGCGGGCCTTGCCTGCTTGCGCTGCGGCCTCGCTGCCGCGCACGCCGCAGGCTCGCTTGGCCATCGCCCTGTATTGCCTGGCAGGTGGCGTGGCGCTCGGTTACGAAGTGGTGTGGACGCAATCGATCGTGCAGTTCATGAGTACCCGCGCGTTCGCCTTCTCCGTGGTGTTGGCCACCTACCTGACGGGGCTGGTGCTGGGCAGTGCGCTGTACGCCCGGCGCGCCGACCGCATCCGCGACCCTTGGGGGCTGTTCGGCCTGCTGATCGCGTGCGCCGGGCTGCTGGCGTTGTTGCAGATTGCCGGGCTCGGGCGCTGGCTGGTGGCCTGGCAGACCCTGCTCGAAAGCCATGTACTGCAACTGACCGGCAGCCAGTTGGCAGGGATGTGCGCGCGCTTCGCGGCTGCCGCAGTGTGTGTGGTGTTCATCCCGACCACCTTGCTCGGGGCGGCGTTTCCCCTGGCCCTGCGCCTGGCCGTGGACAGTGGCCAAGTGGGGCGGGACGTGGGCGCGGTGGTTGCCCTCAATACCTTGGGCGGCATCGTCGGTGTCATGCTCACGGGGTTTGTCCTGGTGCCTGGAATAGGGCTGGTGCGAACCTTGGTGGTGCTCGCCTGCGTGGCGGCGGCCATCGGCGCAGTCGCGACATGGCGCGGCCAGGCCGTGCACAAGGGCATGCGGGCAGCGGTCCTGCTGGTTGGCGGCGCGACCCTGGTTACCGGCGCGCTCACCCCACCAGAACGCTTGGCACAGTTGTTACCCGGCGCGCGTAGTGGTGAGCTGGTGTTCTACCAGGAAGGCCGCGGCGGCACGGTAGCGGTGGTCCACCAGCAGCGTCAGGGGCAAGCGTTCAACCGCCTGTACATCCAGGGTGTGTCCAACACTGGGGATGCCATGCCGTCACTGCGCTACATGCGCCTGCAGGCGTTGCTGCCTTTGCTGATACATCGCGGCGAGCCGCGCTCGGCGCTGGTGATCGGCTTCGGCACCGGGATCACCGCCGGGGCAATGCTGCGCTATTCAGGGCTGGAGCATCCGGTGGTTGCCGAGCTGCTGCCGCAGGTGCTGGCAGCGGCGCCGCTGTTCTCTGGTAACTTCGATGCGGTGAACGACCCGCGCCTTGACATTCGCCTGCGTGATGGGCGCCGTGAGCTTTTGCGTAACGCGCAACGCTACGACGTGATCACCCTGGAGCCGCCACCGCCTTCGGCGGCAGGGGTGGTGAACCTGTACTCGCGCGACTTCTACCAACTGGCAGCGTCGCGCCTGCAGGAGCATGGGCTGGTCGCCCAATGGCTACCGCTCCCCACTCAGAACGACGAGGACAGTCGCTCGCTGGTACGCAGCTTTCTTGACGTGTTCCCGCATGCCTCGTTGTGGACCACCGAGTTTCACGAGATGCTCTTGATCGGCTCGGCAACGCCGATGGAGCTGGATGTACCGCGTATCCGCCAGCGCTTCGAGCAACCCCAGGTTTCGGCTGCTTTGGCCCAGGTGGGCGTGAGTTCGGTCGAGGCATTGCTGGCCACTTGGGTCACCGACAGGCAAGGGCTTGAGCGTTATGCCGGCGATGCACAGCCGGTTACCGACGATCGGCCCCGGATCGAGTATGCGCCGTGGGTCAGGCCGCGCGAAATCACCCGCGTGCTGCCGGCATTGCTGGCGCTGCGGGTGGCGCCGCCCTTGGCGAATGCCGCCCCCTCGGTGCAAGCCGCGGTGAATGATGAGTGGGCGTTGCTGCGTCGTTTTTATGGGCTGTCATTGCTGGCTTACAACGGCAATCGCCAGGCCTGGATGCGCGAGGCGCGGGCCTTGGCACCGATCAGCGCACAGAACCCTTACATGCGCTGGTTTACCGGCGGCAACCGCTGAGCTGAACGCAGGGCGCGCGGCAAGCACGCAGCGAAACGTCACGCGCTGGCGTATTTCTTGGCTCCGGCAACACAGATGACCGCACCCAGCGTTACCACAAGCATCACCCAGCTGACGTGCTCGTGCAGAAGCAACGCAGCCAGCCCAAGCCCCATGAACGGCTGAAAAAGTTGCAGTTGGCCCACGGCGGCGATGCCGCCCTGGACGAGCCCTTTGTACCAGAACACAAACCCGATCAGCATGCTGAACAGCGAAACGTAGGCGAAGCTGAACCAGGCGCCGGTGCTGACCCGGGCGAAGGCATCGGGCGCCGGGAAATTCGCGATAGTGAGCAGCAGCATGAACGGCAACGCTACCAGCAATGCCCAACTGATCACCTGCCACCCACCGAGCGTGCGCGACAGGCGCGCCCCTTCGGCATAGCCCAACCCACAGACCACCACCGCCGCCATCATCAGCAGGTCGCCCAGCGCCGACGCCTCGCCTCCATTCATCACCGCATAGCCAACGACCAGCCCGGCACCGACCAAGGAGAACAACCAGAACAGGGGCCCAGGTCGTTCACCGCCCCGCAGCACGGCGAACCCTGCAGTACACAGCGGCAGCAGCCCGACGAACACGATGGAATGAGCAGAAGTGACGTGCTGGAGGGCCAGCGCCGTCAGCAGCGGAAAACCGATAACGACGCCAAGCGCTGTGACAGCCAGTGACGACAGGTCACCACGCTGGGGCCGGGGCTGGCGTAGCACTATCAAGAACAGCGCACCCAACAGGGAGGCAATGGTTGCCCTGGCACATGTCAGAAACGTAGGTTCGAAGGCCGTCACAGCCACACGGGTCGCGGGCAAGGAGCCGGCAAATATGGCCACGCCGATGAAGCCGTTTATCCACCCGCTGGTTGTTTTGTCCATCCGTGAGTCCTCGATAAGTCAGGGCTCAGTACACCACTGACGGGTTCGCCGAGGCCATGTACACTCCACTACAATTCAACCGAACTGTTATGCAAGTGAATCCAGCACAGTTGAGGGTGCGATGAAACGTAACGGAACGCGGATCCGAGCTGTGATGGGGGAGGTCCAGGCCAAGATCGCCTCGCGAAGCTACACGCCAGGCGCGAGAATTCCCTCAGTTCGCGCAATGGCTCAGAGCATGCAGGTATCGGTTTCTACCGTTCTGGAGGCCTATGAACGGTTAAGCGCAGAGGGTGTGCTTAGGGCCCGCCCTGGCTCCGGCTTTTACGTGGCTGGGCCGGTTGCGCCATTGGCACTGACTGAGCTCGGCCCCAAGCTCGATCGTAATGTCGACCCGCTGTGGATCTCGCGTCAGTCTTTGGAAACCTCCGGCGATGCGTTGAAACCCGGGTGCGGTTGGCTACCCCCCTCCTGGCTGTACGAAGCCGGCATGCGTAAAGCGCTACGAATGGTCGCGCGTTCTGACACGTTGAAGCTGAGCGAATACGCTTCACCGCTTGGGCATCCGCCTCTCAGGCAATTCTTGTCGCGACGCCTGGCGGGCATCGGTGTAGAGGCCCCTCTGGAACAGATCATGCTCACGGAGTCCGGCACCCACGCCATCGACCTGGTTTGCCGTTTTCTGCTGGAACCGGGAGACACTGTGCTGGTGGACGACCCCTGTTATTTCAATTTTCACGCATTGCTCAAGGCACATAGGGTCAATATCGTCGGGGTGCCCTACACGGCAAAGGGCCCAGATATCGATGCGTTTGGCGCCGCGCTGCTCGCGCATGCTCCGCGGTTGTACATCACGAATTCCGGCATCCACAACCCGACCGGGGCCACCTTGTCGCCCGTCACAGCACACAGGCTGCTGAAGCTGGCCGACGCCTCCAACCTGGTCATTGTGGAGGACGACATTTTTGCTGATTTCGAGCATAGCCCGGCTCCACGACTGTCTGCCTTCGATGGCCTGGTTCGGGTGATCCAGATCGGTAGTTTTTCCAAGACCATTTCCGCGTCGATCAGGTGCGGCTATATCGCTTCGCGCAGGGAATGGATCGAGAGCCTGGTCGACCTCAAGATTGCCACCACATTCGGAGGTGGGCGCATGGCTGCGGACATTGTTCATCACGCGATTACCGATAGCGGGTACCGAAAGCACATGGAAGGTGTCCGCCTCAGGTTAGCCGAGGAAATGGACAAAACAGTCGCGAGGCTCCAGGCGATTGGGATCAAGCCTTGGCTGGAGCCCCAGGCAGGCATGTACCTGTGGTGCCAACTCCCTCAGGGCAAGGATGCAGCGACGCTGGCCAGGGTGTGCTTGATGGAAGGCGTGGTGCTCGCGCCCGGCAATGCGTTCAGCCAGTCCATGAGTGCGGGTGATTACCTGCGTTTCAACGTCGCGCAATCTGGTGACAGCAAGATCTACGAAGTGTTGAAACGGGCGCTGAATGCTTAGTCGCAGCCCCCATTTGGCGGCGGTTTATCCTGTTCTAGCTGCGTTCAAGGCTTGCATGGCATATCCTTGCGTAACGCAATCAACCTCGAAGCAGTGAATTGAACGATGGGTTTTGAACAACTAGCTGAGCTACGTGACCGCCTCAGGTCGGAAAAAGAGCAGGTAAAAGGCGAGGGTGGTAAACACCCCAAGCGCAAGGCTTCCCCCCAGGCGAAGCCTCGCGACCTGGACCCTGCAGTGCAGGCGATCTGGCCATTGCAGAAGCATTTTCCATTGGCCTTCCCGGTCAATCCGGCGCCCAAGGTGCCGCTCAAGGAGGGTATTTTCAAGGATGCCGAGCAGCACCTGGAACTGCTCGGCCTGACCCGCGAACAACTCAAGCTGGGCATTTCTACCTGGTGCCGCGGAGCGCGGTACTGGACAGCCATGGTGGAGAATGCACCGCGCCTTGACTTGAATGGTCAACCCTCTGGCACCGTGACCGCCGCTCAGGCGCTGCATGCCAAGCAACAGGCTTCGCGGCAACGCAGCCAGGGCCGACGCAACCGTGCGAAGGCCGCAGCGAGTGTCCCGGCCGCAACCGCCGATGGCACCGCGCAGCAGATTACCGACGTGAAGTGATTTGTGGCGCTGCCAGCTCTCTCGATGCCCGCGCAGTTCTTGAGGCATGCGCGGTAACGGTAGGAGCTGGCTTGCCGGCGATGGGCCGCGAAGCGGCCCTGGATCGCGTGACTGACAGGCCTCAACGCGCCTCAAACGGCGCTCGACCCCAGGGATGGGCAAGCAAATGGCCTTTCAGGCCATCCTCAGCCCAGTGCCGGTGTACGCGGCGGCACCATGCGGCGTGAGCCGGTCGCCTCAAAGGCCGCGGCAAAACTCAACAGTGCATTGTCGCTGTAGGCACGCCCGGCGAATGTCAGCCCCACCGGCATGCCGATGTCAGCCATCACGCCCATTGGCACGGTGACGGTCGGCACGCCCAGATGGCGAATGGCGAGGTTGCCGTTGGCCACCCAGATGCCGTTGCTCCAGGCGATGTCCGCCGAGGCTGGGTTCACGTCGGCGTCGGCCGGGCCGACATCGGCCACGGTGGGGAACAGCACCGCATCGAGGCCTTGAGCGTCCATCCAGTCTTCCAGGTCCAGCTTGCGCGTCTTTTCCAGGCCGCGCAGCCCGTCTGGCAGGGTGTCGATCTGGTCCCAGCCCTTCAAGCCGCGTTTGGCCATGTTGACGTACTCGTCCATGCCGGCGGCCAGGTCGTCTTCACGGTTGGGCAGGGTGCCTGGGTCGTGGGGGAATATCAGCGGGCCGTCGACATCGGCCAGGCGGTTGAGCTTGGGATCGTTATTGGCGCGCAGGAAATCGTCGAAGCCCCAGCCGGACAGTTCCCACAGCTCGTCATGCAGGAACGCCTTGCTGACGATGCCGCGGTTGTACACGGTCGGTGCGCCGGGGCGATCGCCCTCGCAGTTGGAAACCAGCGGGAAATCCACCTCGACCACTTCCGCGCCCGCTGCTTCCAAGGCCTGGCGCGCCTGTTGCCACAGCTCGATGACCGTGGCACGGGTGTTGATGCGCTGGCCGGTCGGGCCACCGATGCCAGGTTTTTCGGACGTGCCGGCCTCGGGGTCGGCATTGATGTACATGCGCGGTACGCCGAAACGCTTGCCCTTGAGCGCGCTGGCGTCAACCGCCAGGTCCAGGTAGGACGCCGGGCGGACCGAAGAGGCCGCCGGGATTGGCACCCAAGGCTGCAGGCGCCAGAGGTCGCCGCGCTTGTCGGCATCGTCGGCAACCACCACATCGAGCACTTCCAGCAGGTCGGCCATGGTACGGGCGAAAGGTACTACCACGTCCATGGTCGGTGTCAGCGGCCAGTTGCCGCGCACCGAAATGACCCCGCGCGAAGGGGTGTATGCGCACAGGCCGTTGTTGGAGGCCGGGCCACGGCCACTGGACCAGGTTTCCTCGGCCAGGCCGAAGGCGCTGAAGCTGGCAGCGGTGGCGGTGCCGGCGCCGTTGGATGAGCCGGAGGCGAACGGTGCGGTCAGGTAGTTGGCGTTGTATGGGCTTTCGGCACGGCCATAGACGCCGCGCTGCATGCCACCGTTGGCCATGGGCGGCATGTTGGTCTTGCCCAGGCAGATGGCGCCGCCGGCGCGCAGGCGCTCGACGGTGAACGCGTCGCGCTGGGCTACCAGGTCCTTGAACGCCGGGCTGCCGGATGCCGCGGTCAGGCCCTTGACCAGGTAGCTGTCCTTGGCGGTGTAGGGGATGCCGTCGAGCGGGCCAAGCAGTTCGCCGCGGGCGCGGCGCGCGTCGGACGCCTCGGCCTCCTTGATCGCCTCGGGGTTGCGTACGACCACAGCGTTCAGCGCAGTGGGGGTATCGGCTCCATCGTAGGCGTCGATGCGCGCCAGGTAGGCCTTGACCAGCTCGACCGCCGTCGTGCGGCCCTGTTCGAGCGCATCGCGCAGCTCGGCAATGGAAACCTCGGTTACCTCGATCATGCTTTCACCAAAATGTGTGCAGGTGGGGGCTTTTGCGAGGAGTGTACAAGAAGGGCTGGGCGGAAGCAGGTTTGCGCGGGGGCAAATGGTTTTTTGCAGCGGGGCATTGTCGGGCACTGCGGCGGCCGGCGTGCCCGGCGAAGGGCCGCCAGGCGGCCCTCACGTGTTTAATCCAGGTCCGCTGCCGAATGGCGCTCGGGCACCTGGCTGGCTTCGTCCCCCCAAGTGCGGTTGACCCGGGTGCCCCGCTGTACGGCCGGGCGCTGCGCGATTTCCTCGGCCCAGCGCTGCACCTGCGGGTATTCATGCACGGCAAGGAACTCTGCTGCGTCATACAAGTTGCCGCGCACCAATTGGCCATACCACGGCCATACGGCGATATCGGCGATGCTGTACTCGTCGCCACCCAGGTAGCGGCTTTGCGCGAGGCGCCGTTCGAGCACATCCAGCTGGCGCTTGGCTTCCATGGTGAAGCGGTTGATGGCGTATTCGAACTTTTCCGGGGCATACACGTAGAAGTGACCAAAGCCCCCACCCAGATAAGGCGCCGAACCCATCTGCCAGAACAGCCAGTTCAGGGTTTCGGTACGCGCGGCCGCACCGCTGGGCAGGAAGGCCGCGAATTTCTCGGCCAGGTACAGCAGGATCGAGCCCGACTCGAATACCCGCACCGCTGGCTCGACGCTGCGGTCGAGCAGGGCGGGGATCTTCGAGTTGGGGTTGACCTCAACGAACCCGCTGGAGAACTGGTCACCTTCGCCAATGCGGATCAACCAGGCGTCATACTCGGCGCCGCTATGGCCCAGAGCCAGCAGTTCCTCAAGAAGGATGGTGACCTTCACACCGTTTGGGGTGGCCAGCGAGTACAGCTGTAGCGGATGCTTGCCGACAGGTAACGCCTTGTCGTGGGTAGGGCCGGCGATGGGGCGGTTGATGCTGGCGAACTGGCCGCCGGAGGCAGCTTCGTTACGCCAGACCTTGGGTGGAACGTAGGGGGGATTGTTCATGCGGGGCTCCTTGAGTGGCGCAAACGGTCACATACAGGCGTTGACCTGCATCTATGCCACGGGTTCGCCGAAAAGTGCAACGCACCTAGCGCCCACGCCGCCGCGACACGCGCGCCTCGATGTTCTTGCGGCCAATCAGCAGCGGTGGTTTTTCCACTACCGGCTCGTCGGCCAGCCATTTGTACATCACCAGGCAATCCACCAGGCCCAGGCGGGCATGGCGGTAAGCCTTGGGCAAGCGGCCGACGGTCTCGAAGCCCAGTTTGTGCCACAGCGCCACGGCCACTTCATTGCTGGCCACCACCGAGTTGAACTGCAGCGCCAGGAAGCCTTCCTGGCGCGCCAGTTTCTGTGAATGCTCGCACATCAGCCTGGCCACGCCACGGCCACGGGCGGCTTCGTCAACCATGTAGCCGCAGTTGCCGACATGGGCGCCGGGGCCCGCGGCATTGGCCTTGAGGTAGTACGACCCCAGCAACACACCGTCCTGCTCGGCCACCAGCGTGCGCAAGGGCAGCTCCAACCATAGCTGGCGCGCCTGTTCGAAGCTCAGGGCAGGGTCGTAGGCGTAGGTTTCGCGGGCCTGGACAACGGCCTGAAAGGTGGGCCAGAAACGCTCGAAATCCTCGGGCGTCATGGGGCGGATGTGGATCATGGCGGCAAAGGCTCCCGGCCCATTCAGATATAGATGAACACCAGAACCAAGGCCGCCACCACCAGCCACTTCTCCAGGTAGTAGCGCATGCGGTTGCGTTTTTTCAGTGCCTTGCCCCGTTCGCGGATCTTGTAGATCCGGGTGAACAGGCGGTTGATGCCGCCAGTCTTGTCATTGGCATTGTTCGGCGCTGCCGCGGCAGCCATGACATTGCGGCTGAACCAGCGGTTGAACGCCGTCGCCCAGCGGTATTTCAGCGGGCGCTCGATGTCGCAGAACAGAATGATCCGGTTGTGCTCGGTGGTGTTGGCGGCGTAGTGGATATAGGTCTCGTCGAACACCACGGCTTCGCCGTCACGCCATGAGTACTTCTCTCCATCCACATCGATGTAGCAGCCATCGTCGTTCGGCGTGTCCAGGCCCAGGTGGTAGCGGTACGAGCCGGCATACGGGTCGCGGTGGCGCACCAGCTTGGCGCCCGGCGGCAAGGTCGCGAACATGGCTGCCTTGACCGAGCCGATGCCTTGCAGCAACTCGGTGGTGCGTGGGCACAGGTTCATCGCAGACGGGTGGCTTTCGCCGTACCATTTCAGGTAGAAGCGCTTCCAGCCGGTCTTGAAGAAGGAATTGAAGCCAACGTCGTCGTAATTGTCGGACTTCTTGATCTCGCCAACATGCAGCAACTGCTGGGCCTCCTGGCGGATTTCCTGCCAGTGATCCTTCAGTGGCTGCAGCTCGGGGAAGGCCTCGACCGGCAGGTAGGGTTTGGCCGGGTGCCTGGAGAACAGGTAAAGGAAGCTGTTGACCGGGGCCAGGAAACTGGAGTGGTCACCCAACTGGCGGGTGAGCTTGTGGCGTACCCGACCGCGCAGATGAACATAGGCGATCGAGAGGGCGAAGATGAGTACGAGTGCAATTTTCATGGACGATTACTTGTCGAAAAATGGCCATGCGCCATGGCATAAGCCCGCCAGCATAAACAATCATGGGGGGAGTTTGTACAGATAGTTTGCACCGTGGTTGGCGAGATTTGCGGCCGACCAAGGTGCAATGGCCGCAGTATGCGCAAACGTTTAACGTAAAGGAGCACGCATGGTTCAGGATCAGCGCCTCACTGGCGCCCCCTTCAAACGGCTGTTTTTCGCCCTGCCGGTCACCGACGCCCAGCAGCGTGCTATCGCCCAGTGGCGGCGTGGCCTCCAACTGCGTAGTGGCAAACCGGTGCCGAGTGCCAACTTCCACCTGACCTTGATGTTTCTAGGCGATGTGGATGCCGTGCAGGTGCCGGCGATTTGCGCTGCGGTGGACAACCTGGCGCGTCCCGATGCCCCCCTGCGCCTGCTGCTCGATCAGCTCAAGGTCTGGCCCCGGGCAAACGTGCTCGTGCTCGAGCCGCAGCAGCCCCCGGCGGCGCTGCGCCAATTCGTCTATGGGCTGCAGCAGGCACTGCTGCCCATGGGGTTTGCCGAGCAGGCCCGGGAGTACCGGCCACACCTGACCCTGTCACGGGACTTTCGCGGCCAGGTGCCCGAGGCCAGCGTGGCCCCCGATTTTTTCATCGCAGCCCGGCACTTCACGCTCTACGAATCGCGCAAAGGCCAGTACCTGCCGCTGGCGCAGTGGCCGTTGACGCCCTGAGGCGGGTACTGGTCGATCTGCCGCCATGCTTGCGCGGCAATCACGACGGGGGGCTCGTGGCTGCCCGCCGTCACACAGGCAAACTCTGATAGGCCTGCTCATCCCCCGGGCTACGGGCAAACTGGCGTTTGTACTCGCGGCTGAACTGCGAGGTGCTCTGGTAGCCCACGCGATGCGCTGCCTGCGCCACACCCAGCCCTTCGCCGATCAGCATCTGTTGCGCCTTGAGCAGCCGCAGGCGCTTGAGGTATTGCATCGGCGCCATGTCGGTGCAGCGCTTGAAGTGCTCGTGGAAGGTCGACACGCTCATGTTCGCCCGTGCAGCCAACGCTTCCACGCTCAGCGGCTCGGTGTAGTGTTCACGCAGGTGAGCAAGGGCGGCGCCGATGCGCGCGAAGTGCCCCTGCTGTTCGACCAGCGCCCGCAACACCCCGGCCTGGGGCCCGCGCAGTGCGGTGTACAGAACCTCGCGCACCCGCGCCGGGCCGAGCACCTTGGCATCTGTCGGATCCTGCAGGCAGCGTAACAGCCGCTCGACGCACTCGCGCATGGGCGCATCCAGCGCCGCCGAGGTCATCGATTGCGGCGTCTGCGCCTGCACTGCAGGGTCAGGCGCCAGCGCCATGCTTTGTACCAGTTCACCCAGCACGCCGCGGTCGATGTCCACTGCAACGCCCAGTAACGGCGCTTCGGCGGTGGCGAAGGTTTCGCACATGAACGGCACCGACAGCGCCTGCACGAGGTAATGCCCGGCGCCATACTCCAGCGTGCGCGGGCCAAGGCGCGCCAGCTTGCTGCCTTGGGCCAGGATCATCAGGCTGGGTTCATAGATCTGCGGGCTGCTGGCCACGTAATGGTCCCAGCTCAACACCTGGACTTGTGGCAGATGAGTGGGCACGAAGCCCGGGCGTGTGGCCAGGCTGCGGATCAGGGCGCACAGCGTGGCGTTGGCGTCGACGTGGCGGGTCAGTTGCATGATGGACCATGGGCAGAGAATCAGACACTTGCATCATCTCAGATCCGTGGCGCGGCGCCAGGTGGCTCAGGCCAGGTTCGGAGAATAAGGCATTCACCTCGGAGGATTTGCTGTGGGCGGGAAAGGCGAGGACGGCGAAAATATACCGCCTGAATCGTTTCACTGTCACCTGAGGTCTTGTATGTACACTGCTATCGGTTACGCCGCGCAAACCCCGACCAGCCCCTTGGCGCCCATGACCTTCGAGCGTCGCAGCCCGCGCCCGGACGATGTCGCCATCGAGATCCTCTACTGTGGCGTCTGCCACTCCGACATCCATCAGGCCCGCAATGAGTGGGGCATCGCCGTGTACCCGCTGATGCCCGGCCACGAGATCATCGGCCGCGTCACGGCGGTGGGCGAGAAGGTATCGGCGCACAAGGTCGGTGACCTGGTCGGCGTCGGCTGCATGGTCGACTCCTGCCGCCACTGTGAGGCTTGCGCCAAGGACCTGGAGCAATACTGCCTGGAAGGCCCGACCATGACCTACGCCACCCCGGACCGGGTCGATGGCAGCAATACCATGGGGGGGTACTCCAGCAGCATCGTGGTCAGCGAGCACTTCGTGGTGCGCATCCCGGCTGGCATGGACCTGCCCAGCGCGGCGCCGATTCTGTGCGCCGGTATCACCACCTACTCGCCGCTCAAGCACCATGGCGTCGGCCCTGGCCACAAGGTCGGCATTCTTGGCATGGGTGGCCTGGGGCACATGGGCATCAAGCTGGCCAAGGCGTTGGGCGCTGAAGTGACCCTGTTCACCCGCTCGCAGGCCAAGGCTGATGAAGCCCGTCGCCAAGGCGCCGACCATGTGATCGTCTCCACCGATGCCGAGCAGATGCGCGCCGCTGCCGGGCGCTTCGACTTCCTGCTCGATACCATCCCGGTGCAGCACGACTTGAACCCGTACCTGGAGACGCTGAAGTTCGATGGCGTGCATATCCTGGTGGGCCTGATCGAGCCGATCGACCCGGCGCTGCACGCGGCCAACCTGGTGATGAAGCGCCGGGTGCTGGCGGGCTCGCTGATTGGCGGTATCGCCGAGACCCAGGAAGTACTGGATTTCTGTGCCGAGCACGATATCCGCTGCGATATCGAGATGCTGGATATCCGTAATATCAACCAGGCTTATGAGCGCATGATCGCCGGTGATGTGAAGTACCGTTTCGTGATCGACATGGCGACGTTGCAGGGCTGATCCTTCCCAGCCAGGCGTTGCCCCCAGACCCTCCGGGCGATCGGGTCTGGGGGCGGCCATTCCCCCGTGCGCGCCTGGTTGTGAGGTGCGCTGTTGACGCGTACCATGCCGGCATTCCCTCCAATAACAAACCCGTGCCTCAGCGCGGCCGATACTTGGCCCCTGACGCGCGTCTTTTCGCCTTGCCTGCGGAGAATAAAATTCGCCCCATGAACGGACCCATCCCCACCAACCTGCCGCCAACCGCCGGCGGCGGCAGCTGGCTGAGTGTGATCGCCCTGGCCCTTGCGGCTTTCATCTTCAACACCACTGAGTTCGTCCCGGTGGCGCTGCTCAGCGACATCGGCCGCAGTTTCGACATGAGCACCGCTCAGGTCGGCCTGATGCTGACTATCTATGCCTGGGTGGTGGCCTTGGCCTCGCTGCCCATGATGCTGCTCACGCGCAATATCGAGCGTCGGCGCCTGCTGTTGTGCGTGTTCGTGGTGTTCGTGGTCTGCCACCTGCTGTCGTGGCTGTCGCAAAGTTTTGCGGTACTGCTGCTGAGCCGCATCGGCATCGCCCTGGCCCATGCCGTGTTCTGGTCCATCACCGCCTCGCTGGCCGTGCGTGTGGCGCCGCCAGGCCAGCAGGCCAAGGCGTTGGGCTTGCTGGCTACCGGTACGACCCTGGCAATGGTCCTGGGCATCCCGCTGGGGCGCGTGGTCGGCGAAGCGTTGGGCTGGCGGGTCACCTTCCTCAGCATTGCCGGGGTGGCGCTGGCCACCATGCTTTGCCTGGTGAAATCGCTGCCGCTTTTGCCCAGCCAGAACTCCGGCTCGCTGCGCAGCTTGCCGATCCTGTTCAAGCGCCCGGCGCTGGTGATCACGTATGTGCTGGTGACCCTGGTGATCACCGCGCAATTCACGGCGTACAGCTACATCGAGCCGTTCGCCCTGCAGGTGGCGCAGATCAGTGGTGAGCGCATCACCTTGTTGCTGCTGCTGTTCGGCGGTGCGGGGGTGTTTGGCTCGGTGCTGTTCAGCCGCTACAGCGAGCGCTTTCCGCATGGCCTGCTGGTAGGCTCGATCGGCTTGCTGGCGGCGTGCCTGCTGCTGCTGTTGCCTTTGGCCGGCAACTTCTATCTGTTTGCCGGGCTGAGCATGTTCTGGGGCGTCGCGATCCTCAGCTTCAGCCTGTCGCTGCAGTCCAAGACGCTGAAGCTCGCGTCCGATGCCACGGACGTGGCGATGGCGTTGTTTTCGGGCATCTATAACATCGGCATTGGCGGCGGGGCGCTGCTGGGCAGTATTGTCAGCAGCCAGATGGGGGTGGCCTCCATCGGGTGGGCCGGCGGCACTGTGGCGGTGGCCGGGTTGCTGCTGGCCTTGGCCAGCACCCGACGCTTTCGCGAGGCCCTGCGTCATTGATTGATGGTGCCGGCCCTGTCGTCGGCTTGCTGCCGACAGGGCCGGTACAGCCTACCTTCGGCTCAGCCAAGCAGCGCGGCCCAGGCCGACACCAGCAACATGCCCGCCAACCCTCGGTTGAACCACAGTAACCGCTCCGGCGTCTGCAACCAGCGTGCACTTCCGACCCCCAACAGTGCCCAGGCCGTCATGCACGGCAGGGCAATCACTAGAAACACCAGTGCCAATTGCCACACCGGCAGTGACGGCGCGGCGAACACCCCGATCACCGCCACTGCCATCAGCCACACTTTCGGGTTGACCACTTGCAGCGACGCGGCACTGAGGGCGCCGAAAGGCTTGGCTGCACTGACATCCAAGGGCTGCCCCGCGCTGCGCAAAATGCGCCACGCCAGCCAGCTCAACCACAGTACGCCGGCCCAGCTCATCACCTGCTGGGCCAGCGGGTGACGCATCAGCCACTCACCAAGGCCCAGGCCGACCAGCAATACGACCGCTGCCGCCGCACTGCAACCCGCCAGGATCGGCGCCACACTCGCGCGCAGGCCCTGCCGTGCGCCATGGCCTAGGATCAGCAGGTTGGTCGGCCCTGGGCTGATGCTGGCGACCAGGGCGAAGAGCATGAACGGCAACAACGAATGCGACATGGTGAACGGCTCCTATTGAACAGGGCACCATGCTGGCCGATTGCTGTGTGTCAGTCTGGAAGGTTTGAGCAGCGGCGCCGGTAGTCCGCGGGGGTGAGCCGGTAGGCACGGCGGAACCAGCGCCCCAAGTGGCTCTGGTCAGCGAAGCCCAGGGCCATGGCCACTTCGGTCGGGGTCCGGCCTTGGGCAAGCAGACGCCGGGCGCGCGCCAGGCGCAGCTGGATCAGATAGGCGTGCGGTGCCAGGCCAAATGCAGCTTTGAAGGCACGGGTCAGGCGGAAGCGGTCCACGCCGCAGGCCAGTGCCAGGTCGTCGAGGCCGATGTCCTGATCGAGGTGTGCATGCAGGTAGTCGCGTGCCCGCTGGGCGGTCAGCGGCAGGCGCGGATCGGGGTTCAGGCGTTTGCGCCAGTGCAGGTGGCCGGTAAGGCAACTGAGCAGGTCATCGGTGGCGGTTTGCCGCACGATGCGCAGCTCCCCGCCATGCACCGCCTGAAAGGCGAGGGTGGTGGCGCAGGCAAGCTGGCGATCATCGCACAGCGTATCGGCGAAGCTTGGCAGGCTGTCACTGGGCGCTTGCTCGAACAGCACGCGCAACTCGGCCTCCAGCCAGGTCGGCTCCAGGTACAGGGTCGAATAGGTAAAACCTTCTGCCGTTGGCGCATCGCCGTCGTGAATGTCGCCTGGCTCGAGCAGGAACACCTGCCCAGGTGTGCTGTGATGGCGTGTACGCCGGCAGTGGAACTGCTGCACACCCTGCTCGGTGACGCCGACCAGAAAGCTCTCATGCCAGTGCGGGTCGTAGGCGTGGCCAACGAAATGCGCACGCACCGACTCGATGCCGGTGTCGGCGTCTTGCTTGAGGTCGATCCAGTCTGGCATGGCGGCAAGGCTGCAGAGGGTAGGGCAGTTCACCTTAATGCAGAATCCGCCCTGCGTTTAGAATAATTGTGCACAGCAGGCTTCAGCGCGGCTGCTGCGCGGCGAAACGCTCGCGCAGCCATAGATGCAACTGCGATACCCCAGGCGACAGCTGCTTGCGGTGTGGGCACACCAAGGTTACCGGGCTCAGTTCACCCGGGTGCTCCGGCAGCAGCACTTGCAGCTCGCCAGTTGCCACATTGGCGCTGACATCCAGCCACGATTTGTAGGCGATACCCTCGCCAAGGATGGCCCAGCGCCGCACCACATCGGCATCGTCGCTGAACAGTGGGCCACTCACCTGAACGGTACGGTTGCCCAGCCGCCACTTGTCGTAGATACGCCCCTGTTGCAGGTAAAGCAGGCACGCATGCTGCTGCAAGTCATCCAGCGTCTGCGGCCGCCCGTGACGCGCGAGGTAGGCCGGCGAGGCCACCAGCACACGACGATTCCACGGTGCCAGGGGCAGGGCGATGTAGTTGGCTTCTTCGTTCAGGCCATAGCGTATGGCCACGTCCACCGGATCGCGGAACAGGTCGGCGACTTGGTCGGACAGGTGCAGGCGCAGGGTCAGCTCAGGGTGCTCGCGGCGGAAATCACTCAACCATGGCAGCAGGATATTGCGCCCAAGGTCCGAGGGCGCCGACACCTGCAGCACCCCACGCAGGGTGCTGTTGGCGCCGTGCAGGTTCTCCCGGCCTTGGCGCAGGCTTTGCAGCACGCTGAGCGCGGTAGGCAGGTACAGCTCGCCCTCGGCTGTCAGGCGCAGGCTGCGGGTGGTCCGTGCGAACAGGCGCACGTCGAGGTCACGCTCCAGGCGTTTGATGGCAGCGGCGACCTGCCCGGGCAGCAGGTCGGCCTCGTGGGCGGCGGCGGTGAAACTGCCCAGTGCGCTGCTGCGCACGAACAGCTCGAGGTCGGTGATGCGGAGCATTTTCACTCCAGGGGTGAAAGTGTTGCTGCATTTTGCTGCTTTTTTTGATTGGCAGGAAAGATAATATGCGCCGCACGTCCCGTTCCGCTTAAGGAGTTGCAACATGGATACCGTTTCTCTGGCCAAGGGCCGCTACACCACCAAGGCCTACGATGCCGCGCGCAAGATCCCTCAGGCCACCATCGACGCCTTGCTCGAGCAGCTGCGCCACAGCCCATCCTCGGTCAACTCGCAGCCATGGCACTTCATCGTGGCCGACAGCGCAGAGGGCAAGACACGCCTGGCCAAGAGCACCCTGGACGGTTTTGCCTACAACACGCCGAAGATCCTCGATGCGTCCCATGTGATCGTGTTCTGTACCCGCACCGACATGACCGAAGCACACCTGGACGCCGTGCTCGACCAGGAAGCGGCCGACGGACGTTTTCGCGATGATCAGGCCCGTGCCGGCCAGAACCAGAGCCGTCGCCATTATGTGAGCCTGCACCGCTACGACCAGAAAGACCTGCAGCACTGGATGGAGAAGCAGACTTACCTGGCCCTGGGCACTGCATTGCTCGGCGCTGCCGCCCATGGGCTGGACGCAACGCCGATCGAAGGTTTCGACAGCAAGATCATGGATGCCGAACTGGGCCTGCGTGAGCAGGGGTACACCAGTGTGGTGGTGCTGAGCCTGGGTTACCGTAGCGAGTCGGACTTCAATGCCGGGCTGAACAAATCGCGCCTGCCGGCTTCGAAGGTCTTCACCTTCCTCTGAGAGAGGCCGGTGCAGCAAGCGGTAACGCCAGGTTCACCACAAGGCCAGCGAAGCGCCCGCAACTGTGCGTTCGAACACCTCGATCGCTTTGTCCACCTCTGCTTCGCTGGTAAACCGCCCGATGCTCAAGCGCACGCTTTTGCGCGCCTGCGCCTCATCCAGCCCCAGCGCCAGCAGTACATGCGACGGCGCGTGACTCGCCGAGTTGCACGCCGAGGTGCTCGATAGCGCCAGTTCCCTGGCCAGCGCCAGGCTGTTGAAGCCCGGGGCCTCGATACAGAGGTTCAAGGTATGCGCTACGCGCTGGCGGGCGCAGCCGTTGAGGCGGACCCCAGGCACGGCCAGCAGCCCTTCGCGCAGCCGCCGGGCGAGCTGCTCGATGCGCTGGTGCTCGCTGTCGCCAGGCTGGCCGGCCAGGGCGAAGGCGCTGCCCATGCCAACGATCTGATGGGTAGGCAGGGTGCCTGAGCGCAGGCCAAGCTCATGGCCACCCCCGTGGATCTGGGCCCGCATCCAGGCGCGTGCGCGAGCGCCGACATACAGCGCGCCAATGCCTTTTGGCCCATAGACCTTATGGGCAGAAAACGACATCAGGTCTACCGCCATCGCCCGCAACTCGATGGCCAGCTTGCCCACCGCCTGGGCCGCATCCACGTGCAGCAGGGCGCCATGGGCACGCACGCGCTCGCCAATGGCAGCGAAATCGGTGACGGTGCCCAGTTCGTTGTTGACTGCCATCAGCGAGACCAGGCGGGTATCCTCGCGCAGGGCCGCCTGTACGTCGTAGGGCTGAATCAGGCCGGCAGCGTCCGGGGCCAGGCGGGTGACTGCCCAGCCCTGGCGCTCCAGTTCGCTGACGGTATCGAGTACGGCCTTGTGCTCTAGTGCACTGGTGATCAGGTGGCCTGGCTGGCCGATGCCTTGCGCGATGCCTTTGAGCGCAAGGTTGTTGGACTCGGTGGCGCCCGATGTCCAGACCAGGTCTTCAGCGCTCGCCCCGACACGCTCGGCCACTTGCTGGCGAGCCTGCTCCACGGCCTCGCGAGCCCGCTGGCCGTAGGCGTGACCCGAGGAGGCGGGGTTGCCGAAGTTCACCTGGCGGCCGAGGCAGGTGAGCATGGTCTCAATGACGCGGTCGTCTACCGGTGTGGTGGCGGCGTAGTCGAAATAGAGTGGGGCGCTGGGCATGGCGGTGGGTCCGTAGCTGTCGCCGCGGGTTCGGCGATCCTGGCAGCAAGCGTACCCCGGGCGCTGCGAAAATTTTTGCCCTTGTTTTCATGGTTTACCCGTTTCTGTAGAAAACTATTCTCCAAAAGTGACCGATCGTAGGTTGTTTCATAAGCTAGGCCGACGCTCAAGCGCTTTCCAAACTCCGCTCTTCTTCAGCCACTACCCGTTGGCACAACTCGATGATCTGCTCGCGCATCCAGCGGTTGGCCGGATCCTGGTCGGTGCTTTCGTGCCAGTACAGGTGCGTCTCGAGCGCAGGCACTTCCACCGGCAAAGGCTGGTAGCGCAATTGGTGGCGGCGGGCGAACCGTTCTGGCACGGTCATCGCCATGTCTGTCTGTTGCAGCACCTGGGAAGCCATCAGGTAATGCTGCGAGCGCAGGGCGACTTTGCGTTGCACACCCATCTTGCCTAGCGCCAGGTCGACATAGCCCAGGCCGTTTCGGCGGCTGGAGATATGGATATGGGTCATGCCCAGGTAGCTCTCGACGGTGAGCTTGGCGTCGGCCAGCGGGTGACCCTGGCGTACGGCGCAGACGTAGCGGTCCTGCATCAGCTTGACATGGCGCACTTGCGGATCGGTGTTCAACGGTGCGTCGACGGCAAAGTCCAGGCGCCCTGCAGCCAGCTCCTTGGTAGTTTCACGCCGCTTGCACAGGAAGCTCTCGATCAGCACCGCAGGCGCCAGGCGCCGCAGGCGCTGGAACAGCGGGGGCAGGATCACCGCTTCGGTCAGGTCGGTCATGCTGATGCGGAAGGTCTTGTTGGCCTGCTGCGGGTTGAAGATGCGGCTTTCCTGCACCGAGGTGCGCAGCAGCGCCAAGGCGTTGCGCACCGGGCCGATGATGTTCTGCGCCATGGGGGTCGGCACCATGCCCTGGGCGGTGCGCACGAACAACGGGTCGTTGAAGGTTTCGCGAAGGCGCGAGAGCGCGTTGGACACCGCTGGCTGGGTAATGCCGACGATCTGCCCGGCGCGGGTCAGGTTGGCTTCGGTATAGATGGCATCGAAGACGATGAACAGGTTCAGGTCGACCTTGCTGAGGTTCATGGGCGCCGCTCTTTGTTGGAATTATCGGCCGATCATATATCGGTTATGAATGTTTATACACATAGAAAATAGACTAGGTGGATTGAGCTGTGCTGCTCTAGGCTCTGCCCATGTACTTCGAACCGTGAAGGTAGCCCCGATGGATTTCGCCTATTCACCCAAGGTCCAGGCTCTGCGCGAGCGCGTCACCGCGTTCATGGATGCCCATGTCTATCCCGCCGAGCCAGTGTTCGAGCGCCAGGTTGCAGAAGGTGACCGCTGGCAACCTACCGCAATCATGGAGGAGCTCAAGGCCAAGGCCCGCGCCGAGGGCTTGTGGAACCTGTTCTTGCCGGAGTCGCAGTACGGTGCCGGCCTGAGCAACCTGGAGTACGCGCCCCTGGCCGAGATCATGGGCCGCTCGCTGCTGGGGCCGGAGCCCTTCAACTGTTCGGCGCCGGACACGGGCAACATGGAAGTGCTGGTGCGCTATGGCAGCGAGGCGCAGAAGCAGCAGTGGCTGGAGCCGCTGCTGCGGGGCGAGATTCGCTCGGCATTCGCCATGACCGAACCTGACGTAGCCTCCTCGGACGCCACCAACATGGCCGCCACTGCCGTGCGTGACGGTGATCAGTGGGTGATCAATGGCCGCAAGTGGTGGACCTCCGGGGCCTGCGACCCGCGTTGCAAGGTGATGATCTTCATGGGCCTGTCCAACCCTGACGGGCCGCGCCACCAGCAGCACTCGATGGTGCTGGTGCCGACTGACGCACCGGGGGTTAAGATCGTTCGGCCGTTGCCCGTGTTCGGTTACGACGACGCCCCCCATGGCCACGCCGAGGTGCTGTTCGAGAACGTGCGTGTGCCCTACGAAAACGTGATCCTTGGTGAGGGTCGCGGCTTTGAGATCGCTCAGGGCCGCCTGGGCCCAGGCCGTATTCACCACTGCATGCGCTCGGTCGGCATGGCCGAACGGGCGCTGGAGTTGATGTGCCGGCGCTCGGTCGAGCGCACGGCGTTCGGCCGGCCGCTGGCACGGCTGGGCGGCAATGTCGACAAGATCGCTGATTCACGCATGGAAATCGACATGGCGCGGCTGCTGACCCTGAAGGCGGCGTACATGATGGACACGGTCGGCAACAAGGTGGCGCGCAGTGAGATCGCCCAGATCAAGGTGGTGGCGCCGAATGTCGCATTGAAGGTGATCGACCGTGCCATTCAGCTCCATGGTGGTGCAGGGGTGAGTGGGGATTTCCCGCTGGCATACATGTACGCGATGCAGCGTACCTTGCGCCTGGCTGACGGGCCGGATGAGGTGCACCGGGCGGCGATCGGCAAGTACGAGATCGGCAAATATGTGCCGGTTGAAATGTTGCGTAGCGGGCGGTGAGCGCGGCCTCGATAAACGCTTGTTCGGTATTCTGAAAGCAATGTGCGCAGCAGATGCAGGGATCAGACCCGCAATTGCGGGTCTTCTTCCTTTTTGGCGCTTTCGGGCTGCGTGGGTGGGAGCTGCTCCCCTTGCACGTCGCCCACGACCGCTTTCTCGCCGCGGGTCTTGATCAGCGACACCACGACCCCACCGAGCAACAAGCCGAACGTCACGCCCAGCGACAGCAGTGCCGGCACCTTGCCGACCATACCGTGGTAGAAGATCTTGCAGCCAATGAAGATCAGCACCAGCGCCAGCGCGTACTTGAGGTACACGAAGCGGTGCATCAATGCCGACAGGGCAAAGTACAGCGAGCGCAGACCCAGAATGGCAAAGATGTTCGAGGTGTAGACGATGAACGGGTCCTGCGTGATGGCGAAGATTGCCGGCACGCTGTCGACCGCAAACACCAAATCGGCCAGCTCGATCAGCACCAGCGCGAGGAACAGCGGTGTGGCATAGCGCAGTGCCTTGCTCTCGCCTGGCGGGGTGAGGCGCACGAAGAAGTGTGAACCATGAATCTGGTCGGTCACGCGCATGTGCCGCTTGACGAATTTGAGTACCGGGTTGTTGGCCAGGTCGGGGTGGCTGTCTTCTTTCGAGAACGCCATTTTTACCCCGGTAAACAGCAGGAATGCCCCGAAGATGTACAGCACCCATTCAAAGTTCTGCACCAGCGTCGCGCCCACGCCGATCATGATCGCGCGCAGGAACACCACACCCAGAATGCCCCAGAACAGTACCCGATGCTGGTAACGGCGGGGGATGGCGAAGAAACCGAAGATCATCGCCATGACGAACACGTTGTCCATCGACAAGGACTGTTCGACCAAAAAGCCGGTGTAGAACTCAAGCGCCGACTGCGCGCCCAGTTCATACCAGACCCACGCGCCGAACAACACGCCCACGCTGAAATAGCCCGAGTACAGCAGCAGGCTTTCGCGCATTTCGATTTCGCGTTCTTTGCGGTGCAGCACACCCAGGTCGAGTACCAGCAGCCCGATGACGATGGCCAGGAACACCAGCCACAACCAGGTGCTGGTGCCGAGAAATGGGGTTGTGAGAAAGGTCTGTAGAGCTGTCATGAGCCCCTCCTTGATTGTCGACGTTGCATGGCAACAGTGATCCGACATGGCGGCGCGCAGCCGTCAGAGGGGCCCGGTATCACATGGATTTGAGCCTAGCCCCATTTCCCTGTGATGCCGAGTGGCGTGCTGTTACAAATTTTTGCCTGAGCCCGTGCGCGGCGGCCTGCCTCAGTACACCCAAACCTCCACCCGGCGGTTACGCAAGCGCCCCTGTTCCAGCTCGTTACCCGCGACCGGCAGCTCGTCGCCCATGCCGGTGACCTCCAGCACCTCGACGCCATCGCGCGCCAGTTCACGGCGTACCGCCTGTGCTCGCAGGCGCGAGAGCAGGGCGGCGCGGCCTGGTGTTTCCTTGGGATCGCCAAAGCCGACCAGCACCGCCTTGCTTTGCAGCTTGCCGGCCTGGCGCAGGTAGTCGGCGACCCGCTGTACATCGCGCAGGGCTTTGTTGTCGAGGCTGGCGCTGCCTTCCTGGAAGCGGAAGTTGACGCTCAGGCGTTGCGCTTGCTGGGCCAGGTTGCGGTAGCGCGGTGGCATGTCGGCTTGCGCCGGCACTGCAAGAGGCCGGATCTGCTGTGAAACGAACCCCTGCTCAGCGACGATCGACTGGCCAGCAGGGCTTTGCGCGAACTCCGCCAGGGCCTTGGCCTGAGGTTTGGCGTTGGCGGGCAGATACAGATACAGCCGGCGCGAGAGGGGGTAGTCCTCGCTGGCCACTTGCGGGCGCTCAGGTAGCATGGCCGGCGCATTGCCTTCAGCAATCGCCAGCACCTTGGCCCCGTGCACGGCTGCCAGGCTGCTGAAACCGATGGCCTGGCGATCGGCAACCACGTTGTCGGCCAGCCTGTCACCGGACTCGAAGCGCTGTGCTCCGGGGGCCAGTTCACCTTGATGCGGCTCCAGCACCAGCGCCTTGAAGGTCTCGAAAGTACCGGAGCGATCGTCGCGGGCATACACGTGGATTGGCCCCCCCGCGATACCGAGTTGCTCCCAAGTGCCGATAGCGCCGGAAAACACCTGAGCCAACTGCGCAGTGGTGAGCTGCGGCAGGGGATTGTCGGGGTGGACGATCACTGCCACGCCATCCAGGCCGATCACCTGCTCGGCACCGGCTGCACGCAAGTCGCCCAGCGCCTTGAGCTGGCGCACCTCGGTATCGTTGATGGGGCGAGACGCTGCCGCCAGATCGGCCTCGCCACGGCCAAGCGCGATAAAGCCGGTGCTCGAGCCGTGCGCCGCGATGTCGATGCGCAGCGGCTGACCGTGGGTGTCTACGGCGGTTATCACGGTCTCATTGGCCACAGCGCCCGGGCGTTGCTCGATCGCCGTTGCCTGTTGCGCCCACAGGTGCCCTTGCACCAGCGCGGGCAACAGCGCCGCGCCGATGGTGTTGGACCCTTGCACCCGCAGGTGTACGGGGTCGGCCACGGCCGTCAGCGGGAGCAGGTGAAGCAGCAAGAGCAACAGACGGAGCATGCCGGGCGACCTTTGGCACAGAATTGCCCGGCAGATTACGACGGTAGCGTGACCGAAATGTGACTATGGGCGTGCCGGCGATCAGTGTGCCGGGCAGCCTCAGGCGTGTGGGACCTGCTTGGGCGCTGCATCACCGGCATACTGCGGTTTCAGGTGCCCCTGGTCATCCAGCAGGTATGCATCCATCACCTCGCGCACCACAGGGCCGGCCACCCGGCCACCGGCCTCACCGTTCTCGATCAACACCGCCACGACCACGCGCGGGTGGTCAGCGGGTGCAAAGCCGACGAACAGGGCATTGTCACGGTGGCGCTCCAGTGTCTTGTTGCGGTTGTAGCGCTCACCTTGCTTGATCGCCACCACCTGCGCCGTGCCGCTCTTGCCAGCGATGCGGTACTGCGCGCCGGCGGCGGCGGCGCGGGCAATGCCGCGCGGGTCATGCATGACCATCTGCATGCCCTGGCTGACCTGGTCCCAGGCGTGCCGGTCGTGCAGCACGATGTCCGGCATCGGGTTCGGGTCGACCGGTGTTTCGTCACCCACGGTCAAAGCCAGGTGTGGGCGGTGCCATACGCCCTTGCTGGCCAGAAGGCTGGTGGCCTGAGCCAACTGCAGCGGGGTGACCTGCATGTAGCCCTGGCCGATGCCCAGGATCAGCGTTTCGCCGGGGTACCAGGCCTGGCGGCGGGTGGCGCGTTTCCATTGAGCAGACGGCATCAACCCCGAAGCCTCTTCGTTCATGTCCAGCGAGACCTTCTGGCCAAGGCCGAATTCAGCCATGTAGTCGTGCAGGCGGTCGATCCCGAGCTTGTGCGCCAGGTCGTAGAAGTACGTGTCGTTGGAGCGCATGATGGCGGTGTACATGTCCACCCAGCCATCGCCGCTGCGGTTCCAGTTCCTGTACTTGTGCGCGTAGTTGGGCAGCTCGTAGTAACCCGGGTCGAACACCCGGCTGCCGGGGGTGATCACGCCACTGTCGAGGCCGGCGATGGCCACTTCCGGCTTGACCGTCGAGCCCGGTGCATACAGCCCGCGCAGCACGCGGTTGAACAGCGGCCGGTCGATGGAGTCACGCAGGGCGGCGTATTGCTTGAAACTGATGCCCTTGACGAACAGGTTGGGGTCGAAGCCTGGGTTGCTGACCATTGCCAGCACGTCACCGTTGGCCGGGTCGAGCACCACCACCGCGCCGCGGCGGTCACCCAGGGCTTTTTCGCTGGCCAGTTGCAGGTGCGCGTCGAGGCTGAGGTGGATGTCTTTGCCGGGGATCGGGTCCTGATGGTTGAGCACGCGCATCACCCGGCCCTGGGCGTTGGTCTCGACCTCTTCATAGCCGACGTGGCCGTGCAGCTGGCTTTCATAGAAGTGTTCGATACCGGTCTTGCCGATCGACTGGGTGCCGCGGTACTCGGTGCTGTCGAGGGTCTTGGCTTCCTTTTCGTTGATCCGCCCGACATAGCCGACCGAGTGGGCAAAGTGCTCGGCCAGCGGGTATTCACGGATGAACTGCGGTTCGACATCCAGGCCGGGCAGGCGGAACTGGTTGACTGCCACCAGGGCGATCTGCTGCTCGGTCAGGCCAACCATCAGGGTGACCGGTTCGAACGGCTTGCGCCCACGGCGCAGGTCCTTGTCGAACTGCTTGCGTTCATCCTCGCTCAAACCCAGCACCTGGATCAGGGTATCGAGCACCTTGGCCGGGTTGCCGGCGCGCTCACGGGTCATGGTCAGGTCGAAACTGGGCTTGTTGTCGGCCAGTACCACGCCGTTGCGGTCATAGATCAGCCCGCGCTCGGGGGCGATGGGCAGCACGTGTACGCGGTTGTTTTCCGATACCGCGCTTTGCTGGTCGTGTTGCAGTACTTGCAGCACATAGAGACGGCCGATCAGCACGGCGACCAGGCTGAAGACCAGGGCAGCGCAAGCCAGGAGCCGGCGGTTGACCAGGTGCTTTTCCTTTTCGTGGTCTTTGAGAGGGATCGGTTGGGGCATGGGCGGTGATGTGTCGGCTGAACGCGAACCTGTGGGAGCCGGCCTGCCGGCGACTACGCCAGGCCAGCCAACATGGATGTAGACGAGTGCCATGCACTCGAATCGCCGGCAGGCCGGCTCCCACAAGCATGCGGGGCGGCGATGCTACGCGTGCCGGGGGCTCCGCTCAAGACAGCTGCCATGCGCAAAACCGAGCATCCGGCGTTTCACCCCGCAGCCCGGGCGCTCACAGGCACTATGAAGATTTGTTCATGCATCGCCGGTGCGTGGCCTACTTGCCTGCCGCCAACAGGTTGTCCCGCGTCTGTTGATCTACCGTTCGCTTGATCTCCCGCGCCAGGGTCTTCACGTCATGTTGCTCGATTTCCTTGGGCATGACCCGGAAGCCGATCGAGTTGTACAGGCGCCCCCAGGCAGCCTGGGCATCGGAGTAGGCCGCTTCGCGCTGGTAGCGTGACAGCAGCAGCCGGCCTTCGGCGCGGATCAATTCCAGCTCGCTGCCCAGTGCGGCGTTGCGTGATGACTGGGCGTAGTTGAGCAGGCTCTGGTCGACGCGCAGGCTTTCGTCGGCAAACTCTACTTCCTGACGCGCCAGCTGGTAGCGCAACAGGCCGACGCGGACCTGGGTCAGAATCGCCATGGACAGCGCTGTGCGGCGCATGTCATCGGTCTTTTCCTGGCTTTCCTCCGCCGCCGTGATGTCCGGGTACTGCAGCAGGCGCAGCAGGTTCATCGAGACGTTGATGCCGGTCTGGTTCCAGTCACTGTTGTACAGGTACTTGTTGGAGTCATACTCGTAGCCGTAGTTGAAACTCACGTTTGGCCACAGCTGAGCCTTGGCGATCTTCAGATCGTTCATGCTCACGCGTTTGCGATACCACTCTTCCATGATTTCCGGGCGGCGCTCCAGGGACAAACGCTCCAGCTGTTCGACGTTGCTGGTCAGCAGGGGCAGCGGCTGCTCGGTGACGTCGGCCAGCACCATGCGGGTGTTGGGTGGCAGCGACATCAGCGCGGCAAGCTCGGCGCGGGCGAACTCCAGGTCCTGGCGGCGTACGGTGAGCATGTACACCGAATCGAGCAGGGCGCGCTGGTAGGCGAGGATGTCCTGGCGCGGCAGCAGGCCTTTGCCTTCCGCTTCGCGAGCTGAGGTCAGGGCGCGGTGGGTGCGCATCAGCAGGCCGTCGACCTCGGGCAGCAGGCGCTGTGCGCCAAGGGCGCGCCAGTAAGCGTTGCGCACATCCTGCAGCACGTTTTGCGCGACCTTTTCACGGCGCTCCTCGGCCATCAGCATCTGGTCGTTCTTCTGTTGCGTGCGGAAGTAGGCGACCCCGAAATCCAGCAGGCTCCACGACAGCCCGAGGCTGTAAAGGGTGCGGTAACGTTCTTCGGAAGTGGACGGACGCAAGCTGACCTGGCGGTCCTCGATGCCGATCGATGTGCCCCCGGAGTCATTGTTGCGCCCGGCATAGCCGGCGGAGGCTACCAGGCGCGGCAGCATCTCGTGGCTGGAGACATCGCGCAGGTCAGATGCCAGCGCGCTTTCCAGAAGTTTCAGGCGGTAGTCCAGATTGTATTTGAGGGCGCGTGCCGAGGCCTCGTAGAAGGTGATCGGTCCATTGACCGGCTCCTGCTCCTTGTACATGCGGGCCTGGTCTTCGATCACCCGCTGGCGCATCTGGTCCTCGGTGTAGGGCTTGGGTGCGAAGGCCGAACAGGCGCTGAGCAGCACGCTGACAGCAGTGAAAGTGCTCAGGGCTTTACAGGTCGATACTGACATAGGCAGTCCTTGGTCCATCCGTGTATGTATCGGCGTCAGGGGGCTACGCTGCCACGACGCTGCGCGGCTTCTCGCAATTGCGCACGAAAGCCCTGCGCTGGCTGTGAGCTTTCACCCGGTTGCGCCACCATGTCGGCTTGCGCCGTTGCCCACAGCGAAGGGTCGGGCAAAAGGCCGTCTGCGGTGAGGCTGATGACGCCGTGGCGGCCGTCGATCCAGTTCTGGTCCTCGGCGCTGGCCCGCCGGCTTTGTGAGACTGCGCTGGCGACGAATTGCCCTGCGACCTGCCCGAGCTCGCTGCCGAGCGACTGGCTTTCGATTTCTGGCGTGGCGAACAGGCGCACATCACTGCCATCGGCGCTCCAGGCGGACAGGGTCAGGCTTTCGTTGATGCGTTCCACCACCGGTGCGACGAAAACCGCTGGGTTGACGTTCGGCAGCGGCAGGCCCGTCAGGCCGTCGCTGCCATTGCTGTCCAGATGAGGGCCGGCGGGAATGAATGGGCTGGCGATATCCAGCGTTATGACCAGTTCAGCCTGGTCGGTGGCTCCCGCCAGATCACTGAGGGTGTAGGTGAAGTAGTCCTTGAGTACCTGCCCAAGGCCCGCAGCCGCCAGCACGTCGGGATTGCTCAGGTCGATGGTGTAGGTGTAGCTGCCGTCGGCATTGAGCACCAAGGTGCCGTACCGGCCAGCGACCGGCCGGCCGATCACGCCGGCGGTCCCAGCGCCGGACTCTTGCCCGGCACGGATGGCGGTCACCGTCAGCTCGTCGCCGGCATCCACATCGCTGTCATTGGGTAGCACGTTGCCGCTGGTGTGCGGTGCCGGTACCTGGTCGCTGGCTGTATTGGCATCGTCGCGGGCCACTGGGTTGTCGTTGGCGCCCTGCACCGTCACGCTCAAGCGCGCCTGCGAGGTGACGCCGTCGGTGTCGCGCATGCGGTAGGTGAACACCTCCTGCAGCGACTGGCCAGCGCTGCGCATGGCCTGCACGGTCGGGTTGCTGTTGTCGACGACGTACCGGTAGCTGCCGTCTGCATTGATCAGCAGAGTGCCGTACAGGCCTTGTAGCACCTGGCCGGCGGCTGCGGTTCTGCCGTTTTCGCTGGTGTACTGCACCACGGTCTTCGTCTCGCCGTACTGCGTGCCGTCGATATCGGTATCGTTATCCAGCACATTGCCGCTGGGGTCGACGCCCGCCGTAGCATTGTTCACGCCACCCGCTTCCACCGCGGTGGCGGTGTCATCATTGGCGGTAGGGTAGTCATTGCGCCCGTCGATGGTGATGGTCAGCAGGCCGTTGGCGGTACCGCCCCAGACGTCTGCCAGCAAGTAGGTGAAATTGTCCACCACGGTCTGGCCGCTGACGCGCAGTGCCTGTACTGCCTGCAGGCTGTTGTCCAGGACATAGCTCCAGCTGCCGTCGCCATTCAATGTAAGGTCGCCATACTGGCCGCGCAGGGTTTGCCCGACCTGGCTGGCGTTGCCTGGCAGCGGGCCGTCGCCCGTCCAGAACGCCAGCACCTCGAGCACTTCCGGGAACAGGATGTTGACGGAATCCGGGTCGCTGTCGTTGTCCATTACGTTGCCGCTGGGGTCGCTGCCCGGGATACCGTTGTCCATGCCGCCCGCTTCGACCGCTTGGCCCTGGTCGGGGGCGGCAACGGGCGGCTGGTTCTCGCCACGGATCAGAATGGTCAGCGTTGCAGTGTCGCTCAGCCCGCCAGCGTCGGTCACCTGATAGGTGTAGCGCTGGATGACGAAGCCCAGCGCGCCGAGGGCAATGATGTCGGGGTCGTTGGAGTTGACGACGAAGCGGTAGCTGCCATCGGCGTTGAGGGTCAGGGTGCCGTAGCGCGTGGTGACGGTCGCGCTGTCGGTCAGTGGGTCGAGGCCAGGGTTGCTGCTTTCGGCGCCCACGCCCACGGCGGTGACTGTCTTGGTATCGTTGGCATCCACGTCGGTGTCGTTGTTCAGCACATTGCCGGTGGGGTTGCGCCCACCCGTGCCGTCGTCGTCCACCGCTACCGCGTAGGCAAGGTCGTCGCGAGCTACCGGAGCATCGTAGCGGCCTTCGACGGTGATGTTGATTTGCGCTTGGGCGCTGGCACCGGCAGTGTCATGCATGCGGTAGACGAAGGTTTCGCGCAGTCGCTCACCGGCCTTGAGTGCTTGCACGGCAGCGAGGCTGTCATTGACGGTGTAACTGTAGTTGCCATTGGCATCGATGCTCAGCGTGCCATAGCTGCCGGCGACCACGGTCGTGCCTGCGTTGACCTGAATGAAGGTACCGCCGGCTGCCAGGGTACCCAGGTAAATGCCATCCACCGTCTTGCTGTCGCCTGCGTCCACATCGCTGTCATTGCTCAAGGCGTTGCCGCTGCCTGGCTGCCCTGGTGTGCCGTTGTTGCTGCCACCGGCTTCGATGGCAATGGCGTTGTCGTTGGCCGCCAATGGGGTGTCGTTGCGGCCATGGATGACCACGGTGAAGGTTGCCGTGACGACCTTGCCGTTGGCATCGCTGACGCTGTACTGGAAGACCTCGGTGAGCCTGTCGGCATCGCTGCGCAGTGCCTGCACCGCACTGTTGCCGTTGTCCACCACGTAGCGGTAGTTGCCCTGGGCATCGAGCACCAGGCTGCCGTAATTGCCGGCCAGGGCTTGGCCCGGCGCGCCGTTGATGCCGTTCGGGCTGATGACGCCGCTGATGGTCAGGGTGTCGCCATCCGGGTCACTGTACGCCGCACGGATGCTGCCACTAGGGTCCAGGCCTGGGCTTGCGTTGTTCAGCCCGCCAGCCTCGATCGCGTCGATGCTGACCGGGTTGACCACGGGCGGGTCGTTGACCCCGGTGACCGTGATCACCAACTGCGCACGGTCGGTCAGCCCGCCGCTGTCCTGGATCTGGTAGGTGAAGATCACATTCAGGCTTTGCCCGGATGTGAGTGCGCGGATGGCCGGGTCAGCGCTATTGACCACGAAGCTGTAGGTGCCGTCATCATTGAGGGTGAGCTGGCCGAAGTTGCCACTGATCAGACTGTTGTCGGCCAACCGGGCCACTGAGCCGGTGATGACGGCGGGCGCGCCGCTGGCCACCTGCGTGAGCACGCCACCTGCGCTTTCCAGCCCACTGCGCACACCGTCAACCTTGAGCTGGGTAGCGGGTGGCTGGTCCAGATTGTCAACGTCGGTATCGGCGCCCACGCCACCATTGCCGGTGATCACGTTGCCCGAGGCGTTGACCGGCGCTGGGCTGTTGTCGCTGGCCCCTGCACTGGCACTGCCCCGATCGTCGACGGCCACCGGGGCATCGTTGGCGCCCTGGACGGTGATGACCAGCACGCTCACGGCGCTCAAGCCATCGGTATCGACCATCTGGTAAGTGAACTGCTCGACCAGCGTCTGCCCTGGGGACAGCGCCTGCACGGCTGTGTTGCTGTTGTCGACGACATAGCGGTAGCTGCCGTCGGTATTGATCGTCAACGTGCCGAAAGTCGCCGTCAGGTTGACCGGCTGGCCGCTGACAACCGGGATGATGCGACCGCCGCCCGGGCCGTCGTAGCGCACCGCGCTGAGCTGTTTGGTTTCGCCCAGTGCCACAGCGTCCACGTCGGTGTCGTTGGCTAGCACATTGCCGATGGCATCTTGCCCTGGCGTGCCGTTGTTGGTGCCACCGGCTTCCGTTGCCGTGGCGGTATCGGCTACGGCAACGGGGGTGTCATTGGCGCCACGGACAGTGATCTGCAGCACAGCGCTACTGGTCAAACCACCGCTGTCGGCAATCTGGTAGCCGAACGACTCGGTGAGAAAATCACCCGCTGTGCGCAGCGCTTGTACGGCAGGGTTGTCGTTGTCGACGATGTACTGGAAGCCGCCGCCGGCGAGAATGGACAAGGTGCCGTACAGCCCCTGCAGGGTGGTGACGCCATTGGCTGCCACCGCCACGCCGCCGGGCGTGATGTCGTTGGCAATACGGGTCACGGTGAGCACGTCGTTGTTGGTCTGTACATCGACGTCGGTATCGTTGCTCAGGACGTTGCCGGTAGGGTTCACACCTGGGTCGTCGTTGTTGAACCCACCGGCTTCCACTGCCGTGGCCAGGTCGGCGTTGGCAATCGGTGCATCGTTGACCGGGTCGATGACGATATTCATCACGTCCGTGTCGGTAAGCGCGTCGGCGGGGTTCTGCCCAGGTACTCCATCACCGTTCAGAGGCGCATCGCCGAAGTTGCCCTGGTCATTGGTGACCATGGTCAGGGTTTCCCGGTCGCGGAAGGTATTGAAGTCCGGATCACCTTTGTAATACAGCTGACTCAGCAGTACGTTCAGCTCGGCCAGGGTACCGCTGAGCACCAGGCTGCGGCCTGCACCGGTTGGGGGGGTGGCAGTGGCCGCAGGCGGGGTGGCGGCCTGCCAGATGACACCATGCACCACCGTCAGGGTGATGGTCATGACGCCATCGACAGTGCCTGCGTTCACATCCACGTCACTGGTGACCAGACCGCCAATGTGCAACACCGTGTCTTCCTGGCCGTGTTGATCGGCGACGGTGTTGATCGGCGCTTCGTTCACATGCACATAACCTGCATCGGCGGTACCGGTCGAGCCTTCGGCGAGGGTGACGCCTATGCTGCCCAGCCCGACAGCCGCAGCGCCGCTGTCGGTATCGATGCGCACATGAAAGTTGTTGTTGGCACTGGCCTGGTGATCCTGTGCCACTGCGATCAGGTAACTGCCCGAAGGCAGCAGCGCAAACTGGTAGAGGCCACCATTGGCAGTCACGGTGTTGAACGTACGGTCATCGGAACTGCCGAACACGCCATCCTCGCCGGCCCAGGTCAGGCTGACGCCGATGCCGTCAAGGCCAGGGCCGTCCGGGTTGACGTCGTCGGTAGCGCTGCGCGTATCGTCCCATAGCGTGCCCTGGACCACGCCCATGCCGGCACCTTCGCTGAGGATATAGTTGTTCAAGCCATTGGCGCCGTCCTGCCCGGTGCGCTCGCCACTAGCGCCACCGGCGGTTGCGGGGAGCGAGCCACCCCAGCCGGTGGTTTCGAAGTCGGTGGGCAGGCTGGTCCACGTCAGTACGGCGGCGCTGGCGGCATTGTCGGCGATGGTGACATTGGGCAAGGTGACGGTGTAGATCACCTGGACCGAGTCGTTGGGCGCGAGCCGGGCGAAGTCCACCGCGATTGCCGTGCCATCGCTGAAGGTCACCCCACTGGGCAGATTGCCAAGGTCCAGCGCCACGCCGTTGAGCAGGATGCTTTGCACCTGGTAGTTGCTGCCACTGGGGAACTGGTCGGCCAGGTGTGTGTTGTAGGCCGGCGCTTCGCCATTCTGGGTGAAACTCACCGACACGGTGGCATCGGTGGTGCCGCTGCCTGGGGACACGTCGATCACCGACTTGTCCAGGTTGCTGAAGCTGGGCTCGACGATCCGCTCGAACAGGGTATCGCTCTTGCCCCGGTCCACGCCGCCGTTTTCGCCCACGTGTTCGAACACCGTCATGCCCAACTGGCTGTTGGCCTGGTTGCCGGCCACGTTGTTGACCCGCACGTTGAACTCCAGGATCACCCCTTCGATGTCACTGTCGTTGGTCTCGGTATTGGTCAGGTTGCCCAGGTTGAAAGTGATGGTCTGGCTGCCGTCGGCATGGGTGGTGATCACCAGCCGCCCGGCGTTGGTGCCGTCGAAGGTGCCGGACGGTGTCGTGCCGCTGAGGTCTGCCTGGATCGGCAGTGCCACAGCGCTGTCCTGGTTGCCGGTCATGTACAACGTTCCGCCACTGAGCAGGTCGGTGGCGTCCGTGGTAAGGCCCCCCAGTTGGCTCGACACCATGGCAATCAGGATAGTGTTGAGGTCGGCGGGGATGAACTCCAGGCCCGCCGCCAGTTCGATGCGGATCTGGTAATCGGGGTTGTCGCCGGTGGGCACCAGCACCGCAACGCGGTAACGGACGATTTCCCCGACCACCACGGCCTCCTGTAAACCACTGGTGTCGGTAGCGCCGCCGCTGTTGGTGGCCGGGGGCGTATCGGCCACGCCGCCTACTCGAGATACCTGAATGCCATTGGTGACCGGGATCAGCAGCGCACTCAACACGCGGTAATCGTTGAGTGCGCCTGAATTGAGCCGGCCGTCGTCGCCGCTGCGTTCGCCATTGGCGGTGTCGGTCGTGCTGCTGGTGCCGTTCAGGCTGCTCCAGCGCACTTCGACATTGTTGGGGATCGCCGCTTCGCCTGCGGCAGTGGCGTTGACCACGCCAGACAGGGTGATGACGATGCTGCCGCCGTTGGCAATGTCGATGTTGGCGCCATTGGCGGTCACCAGTTGGCCGTTGAGGATGACGAAATCGAGGCCGCCGTTGTTGCTGGCCCCGCCGTTGTACTGGATCGTGCCACTGATCACCAGGTTGTCGATCTCGGTCGGCAGCACATCCAGCAGGCTGATGTCGAAGGCGTCAGTGCCAGAGTTGTTGGCCACGGTGATGGTGAAGGTGACGGTATCGCCTTCGTCGAATCCGCCGAAGGATGGGGTCGAGGTCACCTGCTGGGTGACGCTCAGGGTGGGCTCGACGATGGTCACCCCAGGTTGCTGGGCACTGCTGATGCTGCGGTCCACCGCCGTGGCGCCATTGGGCGTGTCACCGTCCGGGTCGCTGTACACCAGCCGAGCATCGTTGTTGAGTGGCGTGCCTTGCTGGTTGCCGGCCACGTTGCTGGCCACCAGCACCAGGCGGATGACGAAACTGTTGTTGCCAATGATATTGTCGGCAGTGCTCCCCGCGCTGCCGAACGACAGCAGCAGGTCGGCGCCGTCACTGCCATCCAGGGCCACCGGGTTGACGTTGAGCACACCGTTGAAGTTGGCCGCCAAGGCAGCGCTGCCTGCCGTGGTCGTGATGATTTCGTACCCCAGGTTGCCGTTGAAGCGCGGGTCCAGGCGCAGCCCGGGGGGGATCAGGTCACTGATGCGCAGGCTGCCCGTGGCCCCTTCCGGCAAGGTGACCACGATGTCGTAGGTGATGCTTTCGCCGATCACCAGGTTGCTGCCAGTGGTGTGCGTGGCGCTCGAGTCATCCTCGCTGAGGGCGCCGTCCTTGTAGGTCTTGCTGACGGTCGGGGCGGCAACCTGCTGGTTGGCGACCTCGACCAGATCGGTCGGGGTGAAGTCCTGGCCGCCGTCGACGCTGGCATAGTTGGTCAGTGCTGCGGTGCTTTGCAGGGTACTGGAGGCGAGGATGGCGTTGGCCACGGTCACGTCATAGGTGATGACCACCACGTTGCTGCCGGAAAGGTCAGCAGCGGTGCCGGCCCGGCCGGCCAGCAAGGTGGCCAGACCGTTGGCGTCGAGGAACGTGATGGTGTTGCCGTTGACGCTGTAGTCGGTGCCCTGCACCAGCAGCGTGCCGTCGCCGCGGTAGATCTGCAGGTTGGCCGCACCCAGGCTGCCCCCTGCAAACGACAGCCCTGCAGGCAGTGTGATACTGGTGCTGACGTCGTAAGCACCGCCGCCGCCGCTGTTTTTCAGGGCAGTGGCCAGCCGCAGGGTGTCGGCGCCATCGATGCCGCTGACATTGCCGTCCACCGCGGCCAGGCTGGTGACGCTGCCGCTGAACGGCACGCCACTGCTGCCGGGCGCCGCCCAACTGCCGGTGGTGCCGGTGACTGTGCCATTGCTGCTGGCTACCACGCCGTGCTTGATGTCCAACACCGGTTCGGCGACCGACTCGATGACCGCCACATCCGATGATGTGAGTACGGTCTTGTCAACGGTGGTGGTCTGGCTCGATTGCGCCAGCACATCCAGTGCGCGCTGGTCGGCAAAAGGCTGATCGCCCACGACCATGGTGAAACGCACTTGCACCGTACCGCCGTCCAGCCCCCCGGACACGTAGTTGCCGAAGTCGAAGACGATCGCATTGCCGGGCCCGGTGGTAACGCTGTCCGGCACGTCGAGAATGGTATTGCCGCTGCCGAACGACCATTGGCCAACGCCTGTGCCGAAGCTCCAGTTGATTCCGGCCGCGTTGAGAAGGGGCAGGGGCAGGTAGGCCGTGAGCTTGAAGTTCTCGTAGTCGGCTACCAGCAGGTCGTAGCTGATGGTGAAGGTCACCACGTCGCCCGGGCGCAGTTCGCCGCTGCTGGGTGGGTTGCCACCATTGACCTGGGTGAGTTCGATATCGACGGTGGAGGACTGGATGGTGCTGGTGGTGGCCGAACCATCGGTCTGCCTGCCGCCGATGTTGACCGCATCGCGCAGCACGGTGGCCTCCACCGTGGCGTTGTTGCCAACGCTGTCGCCCTCGTTGAGCTGGTCGTGGGGCGGGTGGTCGGTGGTGTAGGTGGCGTCGATCTGGGCGTCGTAGACGATGCTCAGGCGCGTGGCGCCTTCCTGCAGGGTGTCGTCGTAGAGGTCGCCGAACAGGGCCGCAACGCCGGGGCCGGCTACCGCTTGGCGAATGGATTCGGCAACGTCGAAGACCAGCGTCGTGCTGCCGTCGGCATTCACGGTCTGGGTGTAGATCAGGGTGATGCTCTGTGTGGCGCCATGCTGTTGGACGAGCAGGGTCGGCGGGTTGCTTGGGTCGAATGTCTGGCCATCGCTGAGCAGGTCAGTCAGGGTGAACTGGCCTTGTTCAAGGATATTCTCACCGAAGGCAAAGAAATCGGAGATCGCCACATCCAGGGTGTAGCGCAAGGTGTCGCCAGGTGTCAGGCCGGTGGTGCCGACGTCGTTTTGCAGGTTGACCTGTTTGAGCAGGGTTATCGACTTGGCGACGAAGGTCACGCCTTGGCCGTTGCCGGTTTCGTCGAATGGGTAGCCTTCCGGGGCGGTGGGGCGGTCGCGTGGGTCCAGTGGGTTCCAGTCACCCGACACGCTGGCAGTGCCGAAGTTGATCGTTACCGGGTTACCGGTGCTCGGGTCGATCACCGGTCGGCCGTTGGCGTCGATTTCCGGTACATAGAAACTGACTTGCGTCGTGCTGGCGGCGCTGAGGGTGTCGTAGTGGATGTCATAGCTGGCCACGAAGGCATTGGGGTTCGCCAGTGCCAGAGCGATGAGGGCCGGGTTGGTCAGGACGGTGCCGTCATGCAAGGTGATCGAGGTCAGGGTGCCGCCCGGCCCTGGCGTGATGGCGCTGACGTGTACCTGGTCAGGCACGGTCTGGGTAACGGTGACATTGCTCAGGGTCTGCCCGGGGGCCGGGGTGACGGTGACGGTCTGGGTGCGGGTGAAGTTGGGCCCGGTGACCGTTTCGCCCTCTGGCATGTTCAACGTCTGGGTGACTTTGAGCAGGGTGGGCGTCACGATGAAACTGTGCAGGGCGCTCTCCACCAGGCTTGGGTCCTGCACCGGGTTGTTCAGCGAATCGTTACCGTATTCAAAGCCCGCACGGGTATTGATGGTGAGGTTGGGCGAGCCGTCGGAATAGTTGGTATCGGCCAGGTTGCTCAACTGTGCGGTAATTTGGATGTCGATGCTGGGCTGGCCGTTGGTGACGCTGGCGTAAGGCAACTGCAGCACCACCATCTGGTCACCGGGCTTCATGCCTACGCTGGCTGCGTTGATGACCAGCGCGTTGCCGCTGGCATCTTTGGCAAGAGGGTGGGTGGCATTGCCGTTGGCATCGAACGTGATCACGAAGCTGTTCACCGCCTGGCCCAGGTAGGTGGCGGAGACGAAGGTGGCACCATCATCGCCGTCGCGCCCGCTGGCCGGCATGAACACATCGAGGAAGGGGGCGTAGCCTTCCTGGCTCGACGGGTTGTTGAAACTGACGGTGAAGGTGAACTGTTCGCCCAACTGCACCTCGGCGCCACTGCTAGCCAGGCTGGCGCTAGGGCTGGCGTCGGCCAGCAGGCCCTGGAAGCTGTCGAGGGTGGTCGCTGCCAGGGCAATGGCTTTGTCGATGTCGCCATTGCTGACCTCAAGGCGCCAGTCGCCGCCGGCCAGCGCGTTGCCTGTGGCATTGCTCGATGCGCCAACGTCAGCACCGGTCCAGCGTGCCAGTTCGTTGACCAGCGCCTGGCCCGCGCTGCCGGTACCCACATCACACCCATACAGCTGAATATCTGCACCTGCGTTCAGCTCACTGCGCCAGGCGCTCAGGCGGTCACCCAACTGTTCGACCGTCTGGCTGGTGAACACCTGATTGCCAAGGGTGAACTGGCCTGAAGCGCCATGGGAGAACACCTGAATGGCGTCGACCTTGCCCAGTTGCGCCAAGGCAGTGCTGATGGCAGCGATGGCATCCTGGCCAGGGTCCACCACCAACGCAGTGGTACCGGCTGGCAGGTTGGCAGCCAACTGGTCGCGGTTTTCCACGCGCGCATCGATGACCACCAGGTTGCGTGGCGTGGTTGGCGCAGCGCCAGTCTGCGCTTCGCTGGCGGTCGGCGCAGGGTGGCTGGTATCTTTGCTCTGGGCATCGCTGGCATCGCTGTGGTGCTGTTGATCGACAGCGGTGGCTGCAGCGCCATCGAAGAGAATGCGTTGCTCAAGGGCAACGGTGTGCGACCGAGGGCGCGAGGCAGTGACAAAGCCAGCTCTGCTCTTGATGTCCATTCTCATCCCTGCCCAGAAGTTCGTCGCCAGATGCGAAGCTTTAGCAATCGTAGTCGGGTTTTCTCGGGGTGTGGGAGCAGGCGCCGGATGGCAATGTTCAGAAACCGCTCTCACGCAGGCCAACGCCTAGCAGCCATTTGCCCAGGTCGCCCAGCACGCTGCGCTTTTCCCCATCGATCTTCAGCTTGCCGCGGGTTTCGCGCACGCTGGCCAGCGGTTCATCCAAGGCCACCAACACCTGAAAAAGCGCATGGCTGGGCACCAGCGCTTCACCGCTGGTGGGCACCGGGCCGCCAAAGTGTGACGAGAGCATGCGGTGGGCCAGATGCCCGGCGCGTGTGCTGCCTATCGCCAGCACCTTGCCGCGCAGGGCGATGGCCTGGCCTTCGGGATAGAATTTCACCGGGTTGCCCACGGCCAGCAGGTGCACCTGGTCCTGAGCGACGTAGGCATCGATCTGCCAGTGGCGGGGGTCTATCAGGATGCCCAGAGGTTGCTCACGGTTGAGCCACTGGCCGGTCTGCCAGCCTGGTTCAAGGTCCAGCCAGCTGCCCGCGAATGGCGCCTGCAGCCTGAGACGGGCAATCTCGCTGCGCGCGGCGCGTGCTTCCTCGTTCTGCACACGCAGGCGCTGCTGGGTGGCAGCGTCTTCGGCGAGCCCCGCAGGGTCGGCCAGCAGCCCCGACAAGCGTGCCTCATAACTGCGGGCGCTGGCCTCACTGCTGCGCATGCGTGAGTTCAGGTCAGGCTCTTCAAGCACTGCCAGCACCTCGCCAGCCTTGACGGGCCCCGCTTGGTGCAGGCTTTTCAGCCTTGCTGGATAGGGGGTATAGATGCGCAACTGGTGCTCGGCGCGGGCCACACCCACGGCATTGACCTGGCTGTGCCAAGGCACTGCCAGGGCCAGCAGGGCCAGGCCAAGGCACAAATAGAATACCCTCTTGCGCTGCCCCGGGATGCGTGCCCGCTGTTGCCACCAGTGGCTCAGCTCACGTTTAACCGGTAGCGCGATGAACCACGCCAATTCGACCATGAACAGCACGATCCCCAACAGTTTGAAGAAAAACAGGTAGACCGCCACGGCTATGCCGAGAAACAGCACCAGACGGTACAGCCAGGTAGCGAAAGCGAAGCCCACCAGCAGGCGCCGGTGGCCTGCAGGAAACGGCTCCGGCCATGCCTCGTCAAGGCCTAACAGGCTGCGGCGCAGGGCCACCCGCGCCAAGGCAGAAGAGCGTTCGTGCAGGTTGGGGAAATCGAGCAGGTCGCTGAGGATGAAATAGCCGTCGAAACGCATGAACGGGCTGGCATTGAGCGCCAGGGACAGGACCCAGCTGGTGGTCGCCAGGTACAGCAGGGCGTTGCGCAGGGCGCCATCGTCGCACAGGGCCCAGCCAAGGGTCGCCAAACCCGCCAGGGACAGCTCGGTGACGATACCCGCCGAGGCGATCGCCAGGCGCTGGTGGGCACGCTTGAGCTTCCAGCTTTCGCCGGTGTCGGTGTAAAGCATCGGCCACAGCACCAGAAACGCCACACCCATATGCCCGACCCGCAAGCCCAGGCGCGTGGCGACCAGGGCATGGCCGAGCTCGTGCAGGGTCTTTGCCACTATCAGCGCCAGGGCAAAGCTGAACAAGCCTTCGGTGGAGAATGATTCGACCACGGCATGGGTGAAACTGTCCCATTGTTGCATCACCAGGATCACGCCCAGCAGGGTCAAGCCGGCTACCGTCAGCCCGGTCAGCGGGTGGAACAGCCAGCCCAAGGCAGCGGCCAGGCGCTGCAGCCCCGCTTGCGGGCGCAGCAGCGGGACGCGAAAGAAGAGGTAGTGGTGCAGCCACCAGCGCCAGCTCGACCAGGTGCGCGCCTCGTTGGCGGTTTGCAGCCTGGCCAGTTGCTCGGGCCCTGGGCGCAGCAAGTGGTGTTGTTCGAGAAACGCACGCAGTGCCAGGACCTGCTCGACATCCGGCTTGAGCGCGCTGTGGTGCGACACCTGCTCGCTGATCTGGCGTGGTGTCTGGCCCCAGCGCAGCAGGCATTCGAACTCCAGCCAGCCTATGCGGTAGAAGCGGTTGAGCACGGTGTCGTGGATCATCCACGCCGGTTCACCCTCGCGGCTGTCGGCGGCCTCGCACAGGCGCAGGTCCTCGCGCAGTGGCGGCAGCGGCAGGTCGGTGAGGTCCATCATCACCAGCCGCTCCAGGCGCGCAACGTAGCCAACGGCCGACGCAGCAGGTAGTAGCCGAGCAGGACCCGATCGCCGTAGAGCTTGGCGGTGCCATGCAGGCCCAGGCGGGAATGTTCGGCGTGTGCGTCGATGCTTGCCAGCAGGCGATAGGCGACGACGCCATCGTCGCCGGGCTTGGCCTGGTAGCTGGTTTCGAGGATGTGGCCCCTGATTGGGCTGAGCGGGTAAGCCGTCAGGAACAGGGTCACTTCGGCGCCCGGTTCCAGGGCAATGGCATCGGCCACGGCGAGTTGGATCTGCATGGCCGGTTGCGTAGGGTCGGCGACGTGCATGATGCGTTCGCCGGTCGTTACCGGTTTACCGAGCCAGTCGTTGGGGTCGCTGAACACCGCGACCCCGTCGCGTGGAGCCAGCACCTGGGTGCGCCGCAACTGCGCTTGTACAGCGGCCAGTTCGGCCCGTCTTTGCTGGACACGGCCTTGAAGCAGCGTCAGTTCATTCTTGCTCTGCGGGTTGTCGAAGGCCCGCTGGCTGGCAGCCTGCAACTCGGCATCGGCCACGGCGACCTCCTTGCCGAGCACCTCGGCGCGGCTGCGCAGCGTGGTTTCGTCGAGGGTGAATAGCGGCGTGCCGGCTTGTACCGGCTGATTGGGGCGGACCATTACGTTTGCGATCACGCCGTCGATCGGAGAACTGACAATCTGTGCCTGGCGCGAGACGATCTGCGCCGGTGCCAGTGCCGTCTGCCGCACGGGCACCAATAACAGCGACGCAGCCACCAACAAGGTCAGCAGCACCTGGCGCCGGCTGGGGCGCCACCGGCCGAGCCGGCGGCGGCGTGTCAGCGTGTTCCAGCAGTAGGCCCAGGTGCGTATCAGGCCATCCAGCTGCTGATGCACCATCGGCGGCGGGGCCTCTTCGAGCAGTAGTACAAGCACGCCCAGGCGCTCGCCGGCAGGGGCGTGCAGCGGTATGCACCACAGCCCCGAAGGCCACCATTCGGCCCAGCCCTGGGCGATGTCGTCGGGTGGCGAGGCATGTTGCAGGGTCAGCCAGGCGGGCTGCGCATCGCTCAGGCGTGCGGCCAACCAACGGCTGGCGCGCCTGAGCCAGACCAGGTAGGGCGAGTCTTCGCTGGGCCGCGCCAGCCCCGACACGCACAGCAGCTCAAGGCCGGCCTTGCTTTGGCCGAACACCAGTGCCTGGTGGAAGGGCAGCAAAGGGTACAGGTCGTTGGCCATGCTGAACGTCAGTGCCCCCAGGGTCTCTGCGGCCATGGCCTTGTCGCGCAGGGCGTCCAGCTGCAGCAGCAACTGCGGGTGAGGCAGCGGCCTATTCACGGTCATGGTCGAACCGCGCGGTGCCGCTCATGCCGGCCATCAGTTCGGGAAAGCGCTGATCGAAGCGCGCCTCGAGCTCCACCGTCTGTGCCACCGCGTCAACCCTGGCGTTGATCACGCTGACCTTGGCCGGGTAGGCCTTGCCCGTTTCGTGAACGTTCACCGTCAACGGCTGGCCAGGGCTGAGCGTTTTCAGCTGGCTGGAAGGGACATTCAGGCGGACCTTCAATGCCCCATCGCTGACCAGGTCGAACAGCGGTGTTCCTGCGCTGACGGTTTGGTAGGGCTTGACGTAAACCTTGGCCACATGGCCCGAAAACGGGGCGAGTACCCGACAGTAGCTCATCTGCGCCTCACCCATGGCGCGGGCCCCATCGGCCTTCTGCACTTCGGTTCTGGCTGCGGCCACTTCGATGTCGCCTACCGCGTCCAGCTTGCGCAACTGTTGCTTGGCCTGCAGGTTCTGGCGGGCCATGGCCAGTTCAGCCACGGCGACCTTGCTGCGGGCCTGGGCTTCGTTGCAGTTGAACCTGGCCAATGTCACGCCCTTGGCCACCTGATCGCCGAAGCGCGTGTGGAGTTCGCCCAAGGTGCCGCTCATCTGGCTGGACAGTGTCGTTTCCAGCTCGGCAGCCAGCAGCACGCGAATCAGTTGCGGGTCCTCGGTTGCGGCGCCTTGCTCGGCCACTGCGCCAGCGCTGGCCAAGGCCAGCAACAAGGGTAGATACCGTTGAGCAATGACAGGCAAAGGCATTCTCGACTCCTTGTAGAGACAACCAGCTAGCGCGCAACGCAATCGCTGTGACGTCTTCATACTAGGAATGAATTCGCCATCTGCCCAACCCCACTTGTAAATGTGACCGCTGTTGCGGTGTTGCGGGGGGAGGCATTCACGTGGTGCATCAAAGCGTTGAAGACGGTTTCGTGCACACCATCGAGGTTTTGCGCTAGAATCCCCGCCGGGTGCTAGCTGCATGAAGCAGTGACGCAGGTTAAATAACTACGCAGGTCGGGCCGCCATGCGGGAGTTCTTGTGCCCATGCAAAAACATGCAATGCCCCGTGCCCAGCAACTTGCCCAGCGTGCATTCGCCAACTTCGAGCGCTTTCTGCACATTGAGGCCGTGAGCGGTGTCGTACTGTTGATCGCCGCCGTTGCAGCACTCATCTGGGCGAATTCGCCCGCTGCCGAAAGCTACGACGCCCTCTGGCACACGCCGATAAGCTTCGGCCTCGGCTCCCTGGTCTATTCCCAGTCACTGCACTTCTGGATCAACGACGGCCTGATGACCATCTTCTTCCTGGTCGTGGGTATGGAGATCCGTCGCGAAATCCATGAAGGCGCGCTGTCCAGCCTGCGCCAGGCCACGTTGCCGATGGCGGCAGCAGTCGGCGGTGTGGTGGTACCCGCGCTCATTTACCTGGCGTTCAATCATTCGCCACCCGGGCTAGAGGGCTGGGCTGTGCCCACCGCCACCGACATTGCCTTTGCGGTGGGTGTACTGGCGCTGCTGGGCAAGTCGATTCCTTCCAATGTGCGGGTGTTCCTGCTCGCCCTGGCGATCATCGACGACATCATCGCCGTGCTGATCATTGCCTTCTTCTACTCCGGTGGCCTGGATTACAGTGGCTTCGGCGTCGCTGGCATCGGCCTGCTGCTGGTGCTCGGCCTGCAGAAGATCGGTGTCGGTTCGGCCTATGCCTACGTCATTCCCGGGTTCATCACCTGGGTAGGCATGTTGATGACTGGTGCCCACCCCACTTTGGCGGGCGTGGTACTCGGCCTGATGACACCGGTCAGGGCGATGCCCTTGGGCGAGCGCCCGATGGAAGCCGTCAGGCGCTTTACCGACGACCTGCTAGGTCGCGCCAAGGCACCGCAGATCGATGACAGCGAACTGATGAACCCGTTGAAAAACCTGCGTGTGGCGCAGCGGGAGCTGGTTGCTCCTGTGCTGCGCGTGCAAGGCTATCTGCACCCTTGGGTGGCTTTCGCGATCATGCCGCTGTTCGCCCTGGCCAACGCCGGTGTCGGGTTGTCTGGTGTCGACCTGTCTGCCGATGGTCCTCACTGGGTGATGACAGGCGTCGCTGTGGCGCTGGTGCTGGGCAAGCCGTTGGGTATCGTGACGATCAGCTGGCTAATGGTCCGTTTGGGCTGGTGTGCGCTGCCGGCGGGCGTTACCTGGCACGGCATCACGCTGATCGGGCTGTTGGCGGGCATCGGCTTTACCATGTCGATCTTCATTGCCAACCTGGCGTTCTCTGACCCTGGCGTTCTGGGCGCGGCGAAGCTTGGCGTGCTGTCCGGCTCGGTCATCGCGGCTGTGATCGGCCTGACTTGGGGTGTATGGAGCCTGCGCAAGGCAGCCAAGGCGGCACCCGCCCAAGTTGGCTGATGGGCGAGCCGGGTAACGGGCGAGTGGGTGCACATTTTTTTCTGCAGGTGCATCCAATCTGCAACCTGGCGGGTATTACCGGTAGCGCGACTTCGCGCTGTCGATTACTCGCCAGGAGATTTGCACCATGAACAGCCCAGTTACCATGTTGATGCTCACAGGCGGCTTAGTCTTGATCGTGGCCAGCCAAGCCGCACACGCTCAATCCGCGTTGCCTGCCGCGGTCAAGGTTCCGGACGGCCACAGCGTCATGCTCGAAACCGTCGGTGTGGGCCAGGTCACCTACGAATGCCGCGACAAAGCCAATGCACCCGGCCAGACCGAGTGGACATTCGTCGGCCCCAAAGCGGTACTCAAGGACAGGTCTGGCAAGGCGGTGGGCGACTACTTCGGCCCCCCAGCCACCTGGCAGGCCAAGGACGGTTCGAAGGTCACCGGCACCCAGTTGGCCGTGGCGCCAGCGGGCAAGGGCGACCTGCCTTACCAACTGGTTCAGGCCAGCCCGGCCGAAGGTAAAGGCGCCATGACGGGTGTGAGCTATATCCAGCGCGTGGCTACCCGTGGCGGGGTCGCCCCGGCAACTGCCTGCTCGATGCAGAACAAAGGTGAGCGCAAAATCGTCGACTACCAGGCCGACTATATCTTCTGGGCGGCAAAATGATGGCAGTGCGTATAGGCAGGTGAGCCACTGGCGTCTACGCTGATCGACAGCCCCCCGGCCCAATGGCCGGGGGAACCGTCCAGGGACTACAGGGCTGACCTTGCATTGAACTCACCTTTGCCCCCTTTCGACTTTCAGCGTTGCCTTGAAGCTTGCGCAGAGGGAGACCGCCGAGCGCTGCATGCACTCTACGAGGAGGAGGGCGCACGCCTGTTAGGTGTGGTGCGCCGTATCGCCCGTGACCACGCTACAGCGGAAGACATCCTGCACGATGCCTTCATTCGGATATGGTCCCGCGCAGCCAGCTTCGATGCTTCACGTGGTTCTGCGCGGGGCTGGATCTATAGCGTGACCCGGCACCTGGCGCTCAATTACATACGCGACACCCGGCGCGAGGTCGTGCTGGATGAAGAAACGTTGGACAGCGCACAAGTCCCGTTGCCCTATGCCAGTGATATCGATCTCATGGCGGACTCGGCCAAGGTTCACCGTTGCCTGGAGCAACTGGAGCCTTCACGCAAGCTGTGCATCCTGCACGCGTATGTCGACGGTTGCAGCCATGCCGAAATCGCCGGGTTGCTGAACACGCCGCTGGGCACCGTCAAAGCCTGGATCAAACGCAGCCTGAAGGCGTTGCGGGAGTGCATGGGATGAAGAAGCCACAAGGCGAGACCGCCGACGCACTCGATGAACTGGCCGGGGAGTATGTGCTGGGTACCTTGTCGGCTGAACAGCATGAGGCTGTGCGTCAACGCCTTACGGAGGATCAGCCGTTGCGTGCTGCTGTGGATGCCTGGGAGCAGCGGCTATTGGCGTTGAATGCGCTCGCTGAGCCTTTGGCGCCCAGCCCACGGTTGTGGGCGCGGATCAGCCGCAGCGTCGATGCACAGCAACAGCCGCAGCGCGTCGGGCCGCCAGCGCAGGCCGAGCGTTGGTGGCATCGCTTGGTGCTGTGGCAGGGCCTGGCCGGTGCAGGCCTGGTTGCCAGCCTGTTGTTGGCCTTCACGCTGCTCACCGCCAAGGCGCCAGAGCCTTCCTACCTGGTGGTGCTGGTTGCGCCGGCAGACAGTGCCCCGGGTTGGGTGGTGCAGGCAAGCGATACACGCAGCATTCAGCTGATACCCTTGGGGCAGTTCGCGGTACCGAGCGACAAGGTGCTGCAGTTCTGGACCAAGGGCGAACAGTGGCAGGCGCCACTGTCGCTGGGCCTGGTCAAACCTGGCGAGCAATACCGCGTGCCCGCCGATGGCCTGCCCCCGCTGGAGCCCAACCAACTGTTTGAGTTGACCCTGGAAAGCGCCGGTGGCTCGCCGACCGGACGCCCAACCGGGCCGGTGCAGTTCATCGGTCGGGCGGTGAAGGTGCTGTGACAGCGCCTTGCGCAGGGCCCGACAAAGCGGCGCCTGCGCGCCGCTCCACGGGCTTGCATGCCGCTATCAGTCGCCGCTAACCAGCTGGCGGGCCAACTGGTTGTGGCGCTCCAGTACCAGCGGCAGGTCGACGGTGGTGATGCGCCCATCCGTGACCACTACACGGCCGTTGATCACGCTGGTGTGGACCTGGGTCGGGGTGCAGAACACCAAGGCCGCAAGCGGGTCGTGGTGGGCGCCTGCGTAGGCGACATGGCCGAGGTCGAAGGCGACGACGTCGGCGACCATGCCCGGTGCCAATGCCCCAATGTCATTACGGTTGAGTACCTTGGCACCGCCCAGGGTGGCAATTTCCAGCGCTTCGCGGGCGGTCATCGCATCAGGGCCGAAGCCGACACGTTGTAGCAGCAGAGCCTGGCGCACTTCACCGATCATGCTCGCGCCATCGTTGGAGGCCGAGCCGTCGACCCCCAGGCCTACCGGCACCCCGTGGTCGCGCATCTTGCGGATCGGCGCGATACCGGAGGCCAGGCGCATGTTCGAACACGGGCAGTGAGCAACGCCGGTGCCGGTACGGGCGAACAGCTCGATGCCGTGCTGGTCGAGCTGCACGCAGTGCGCGTGCCACACATCATGGCCGACCCAGCCCAGGTCCTCGGCGTATTCAGCCGGTGTCATACCGAACTTTTCGCGGCTGTAAGCGATATCGTTGACGTTTTCAGCCAGATGAGTGTGCAGTGAAACCCCGTAGTTGCGTGCCAGTACCGCGGCTTCGCGCATCAGGTCGCGGCTGACCGAGAACGGCGAGCAGGGCGCCACGACCACGCGCAGCATCGAGCCATGGCTGGCGTCATGGTAGTCCTCGATCAGGCGCTGCGACTCCTTGAGGATATCGCTTTCCTTTTCCACCACCGAATCTGGCGGCAGGCCGCCTTGGCTGCGACCCACGCTCATGCTGCCGCGCGCGGCATGGAAACGCATGCCGATTTCCCCGGCGGCGTGGATACTGTCGTCGAGCTTGCAACCATTGGGGTAGATGTACAGGTGGTCGCTGGAGGTGGTGCAGCCGGAGAGGATCAGTTCGGCCATCGCGGTCTGGGTCGACACCGCGATCATCTCGGGCGTCAACCGTGCCCAGATCGGGTAAAGGTTGGTCAGCCAGTTGAACAGTTCACCGTCCTGGGCCGCTGGCACCACGCGGGTCAGGCTTTGGTACATGTGATGGTGGGTGTTGACCAGCCCCGGGATGACCACCTTGCCGGTCATGTCCAGAATCTCGTCGGCATGCTGGGGCAGTTCGTCGCTGGGGCCGACCTGCTTGATCAGGTTGTCTTCTATGAACAGGCCGCCGCGTCTGATTTCGCGGCGCTCGCCGTCCATCGTCACCAGCAGTTCGGCGTTCTTGATCAGCAAAGTCTTTGGCATAGGTATTCCTTCCCGCTAAGGGCGGGGTGCAATTTGTCAGTGCGGACACCTGGTTGTCATCGAGGTAACCAGGCCCGGCTTGGAAAACACGGTGTGGGCGGCAGGGCCGGTCAGCGCAGCCGGGCACGCACCGACGACGCCGGGTCACTAAGACTTGGCGTAAGGCGGTGGAGGGGTGCAGAGGGCAACGGGTGAACGGCGAATGCGTCGATTCGCAAGGGGCGCTCGAAGGGAATGAGCAGATAGGGGTAGTACATGGCTTTAGCCTGTCGCAATACGCAGCAGCGATTACCACTGTCGTAGGCGCGGGTTGATGTAACCAGAAATGTTCATTTTTGTATACGAGAAATTGTGCATTCAATGCCCAGGTGGTGCCACGGCGCTTTGCGCAGTACCTGCCCTGGTTTATGTTGGGCGGCCACGGCACGCACTTCGACAGGACGCCACCATGCCATCGTCTTCCCAATTGATCAGCACCCTGTGCCTTGCCCTGGCCAGTCCCTGGGCTTGGGCCGACCAACCGCTGCCTGCGCCGCCTGAGCTTGAGTCCGGGTACCGCTCTGGCCTGCAAGCGGTTTACGCCAACCGGCACATGGTGGCGGCTGCCAACCCGCTGGCCAGTGAAGCCGGGCGGGCAATGCTGCGTGCCGGTGGCAGCGCTATCGATGCCGCGATTGCCATGCAGATGGTACTCACCCTGGTCGAGCCGCAATCGAGCGGCATTGGCGGTGGGGCGTTCATCCTGTACTGGGATGGCCAACGGGTGCAGGCATTCGACGGCCGCGAGACCGCGCCGGCAGCGGCGACGCAAACGCTGTTCCTGCAACCGGACGGCAGCCCGATGCCGTTTCGGGCAGCGCAGATCGGCGGGCGCTCGGTAGGCGTACCCGGGGTGCTGCGTGCCTTGGAAATGGCGCACGAGCAACATGGCAAGCTGCCGTGGAGTCAACTGTTCGCGCCGGCCATCGCGCTGGCACGCAGTGGCTTCCCCGTGTCCGAACGCCTGCACGCGTTGCTGGCGGGTGACCCTTTCATCGCCAAATCACCCGCCATGGCCCGCTATTTCCTGGATGAGCACGGCCAGCCGCTGGCGGTGGGCACGCAACTGCGCAACCCCGAGCTTGCCCATACCTTCGAACGCATCGCGCAGCAGGGCGTTGAGGCGTTCTATACCGGTGAAATTGCCGAAGCGATAGTCGCCCAGGTACAGGGGCATGCCAATGCCGGGTTCCTGTCACTGGCGGATTTACGCGCGTACCAGGCCAAGGAACGCACGCCGTTGTGCGGCCCCTACAAGGCCTGGCGGATCTGTGGCATGCCGCCGCCCTCGTCCGGTGCGGTGACCGTGCTGCAGACCCTGGGTATCCTCGAGGCGCTGCAGCACGCCATGCCACAACGGGACCTTGCGAAGCTGCCGCCCAGCCCCAGTGCCTCGCCTGCAGGCCTTGAGCCTGCGCCGCTGGCCGTTCACCTGATTGCCGAGGCCGAACGGCTGGCCTACGCCGATCGTGCCCAGTACCTGGCCGACAGCGACTATGTGCCGATACCGCTCAAGGCACTGACCGCCCCAGCGTACCTGGCCCGGCGGGCCACGCTGATCGGTGACTTCAGCATGAAACAGGCCCGGCCGGGCAGGCCGCAGGGTGCGGACCTGGCCTTGGCCCCGGACCGCTCGCCGTTGCGTATTTCCACCTCGCACGTTTCTGCGGTGGATGACAGCGGTCAGGCGCTGGCCATGACCACCTCGGTAGAGGCGGCATTCGGTTCGCACCTGATGGTCAAGGGCTTCGTGCTGAACAATCAGTTGACCGACTTTTCATTCATTCCTCAGGAGAAGGGCAAGCCCGTGGCCAACCGGGTGGAACCGGGCAAGCGGCCGTTGTCGGCGATGGCCCCGACACTGGTGTTCGCGCGGGCGTCCGGGGAACTGGTGGCCAGCCTCGGATCACCCGGTGGCTCGCAGATCATCGGTTACGTGAACAAGGCGCTGGTGGGTTTGCTGGACTGGCGGCTCGACCCGCAACAGGCCAGCAACTTGCCAAATTTCGGCAGCCGCAACGTAGGTACTGAAGTGGAAGCCGGGCTGACCAGCCCGGCGCTGATCCGGCAATTGGCGGCCTGGGGCCATGAGGTGACGCCCATGAGCATGACCAGCGGCATGCAGATCATCCAGCGCTCCGGCGCAGGCTGGGCGGGGGGCGCCGACCCGCGGCGCGAGGGCGTGGCGCTTGGCGATTAGTCGTGGTAGAAGACAACCTTGTCATTCAAAAGTTGAATACCAGGATGTCTATCAGCGTTAAATCGAATAGGAGCCTGTTCGACCTCGACCTGCTGCGTGCCATTGTGGTGGTGGCCGATTGTGGCAGCTTCACCACCGCTGCCGTACGCCTGCATTCGACGCAATCGACCATCAGCCAGAAAGTCCGCCGTCTCGAGGACATGGTTGGCCACCGCCTGCTGGTGCGCGGGAACCGTGACGTATTGCCGACCGACGCCGGCCAGACCTTGCTCGGTTATGCCCGGCACATGCTGGCATTGAACGACCAGATGCTCGAAGCCCTGGCCGGTGCCATGGTCGGCGTCACCGTACGCCTGGGCGTTCCGGAAGATTTCGTCGGTGGGCGTACCACCAACGCGCTGTCGGCATTCAGCCGGCTGCACCCGCAGGTCAAGCTGGAGGTCACCAGCGGGCTGTGCCGCGACCTCAGCCAGGCCTATGACAACGGTGAACTTGACCTGGTACTGCTCAAGCAGCGCCGCAACAGCCGCGAAGGCGTGGCGTGCTGGCCCGAGCGCCTGCAGTGGATCGACAGCGCACGCATGCCTGCCTTCGAACTCGACCCGATCCCGCTGGTGACATTTCCGCCACGCGGGCTGTACCGCGATGACATGATCAGCGCCATCGAAGGCATGGGCCGGCGCTGGCGCATCAGTTTTACCAGTTCCAGCCTCAGTGGCATCCAGGCAGCGGTGGCCGATGGTATGGGCATAAGCCTGTTGCCGCCACGGGCGGCCACTGGGGAGCATCGAGTGCTAGGGGGGGAACAGGGACTGCCGGAGGTGGACAGCTACGAAATCGTCATCGTCCACCGGCCGACGGCAGATGTGATGGTCACGGCATTGGCCAAGGTGATGTCCCAGGTGCTGGAGGGCGGAGGCATCTGATGCCTTTACGGCCCCAGCGCCGGCGTGCCGCCGATGGGGCCGGATGATCCGCGCATCACGGCATGCCCAGCCACTGCGGCAGTGCCAGCGAAATGAACGGCACGTACGTCACCAGTATCAGGAACAGCAGCAGGATCGACAGCCACGGCAGTGCGGCGCGAATCGTCTGCCCCAGCGTCAGGCCCGTCACCGCTGAAGTCACGAACAGGTTCAGCCCCACCGGTGGATGCACCAGGCCGATCTCCATGTTCACCACCATGACGATCCCCAGGTGGATCGGGTCGATCCCAAGCTTCATGGCGATCGGGAAGAAGATCGGCGCCAGAATCAGGATGATCGCCGACGGCTCCATGAAGCTGCCCGCCACCAGCAGCACGACGTTGACCATGATCAGGAAGCCGATCGGCGTCAGGCCCTCGGCCATCACCCACTGGGTGATCTGCTGCGGGATCTGCTCGGTGGTCAGCACATGGGCGAACAACATGGCGTTGGCGATGATGAACAGCAGCATGATGGTCAGCCGGCCCGACTCCAGCAGTACTTTCGGGCAGTCGCGCAGGCGCATGTCCTTGTACACGAACAGCGCGATGAACGCCGAGTACACCGCTGCCACGGCGGCCGCCTCGGTGGGGGTGAACATGCCGCTGTAGATGCCGCCCAATATGATCACCAGCAGCAACAGCCCCCAGAACGCACGCCTGGCGGTACTCAACCACTGGGCAAAACTGGCACGAGGTTGTGCGGGCAGGTTCTTGATCCGGGCGACGATGTAGATCGTCACCATCAGCGCCAGGCCCAGCAGGATGCCGGGTACCACACCGGCCATGAACAGCTTGCCTACCGAGGTTTCGGTCGCCGCCGAGTACACCACCATGACGATCGATGGCGGAATCAGGATGCCCAGGGTGCCGGCGTTGCAGATGATCCCGGCGCCGAACTCGCGTGGGTAACCGGAGCGCACCATGCCGGCAACGGCGATCGAACCCACCGCCGCGACTGTGGCCGGTGACGAGCCCGACAGCGCGGAGAACAGCATGCATGCCAGCACCGCGGCAATGGCCAGGCCGCCGCGTATGTGGCCGACACAGGCGTTGGCGAAGTCGATCAACCGCTGCGCCACGCCCCCGGTGGTCATGAACGCGCCCGACAGCAGGAAGAAAGGGATGGCCAGGAAGGTGTAGCTGTCGGAGGTCTCGAACAGTTTGATCGCCAGCGAGCTCAGGGAGTCCTGGCTGAACATCAGGATTGAAAGTGCGCCCGACAAGCCTAGCGAAATCGCGATCGGCACCCCCAGGAACATGAACACGAACAACAACAGGAACAGGCAGATGACCGTCATCAGTGATGCTCCTCACCTGGGTTGGCCAGCTTGCTCGCCTCGGCAGCCTCGTCGGCCAGGCCCAGGCCATACTGGCGGTGGGTGAACAGGCGATAGAGGATCTGCAGGTAGCGGACGATGACCAAGGCGAAACCGAAGGGCACGATCAGTGCGATATGGCCGACCTTGATGCCGTAGCGGTCCAGGTCTTCGGCGCCGATGCCGGCTACCAGCACCGCGCTTACCCATTTGATGCTCGCCACCAGGAACAGCCCGGCATACGCCAGGCAACAGGCACAGGCGATCATCGCCAGCACGCGTTGTACGGGCTTGGGGGTGCGCCGCACCAAAACGTCGACCCCCAGGTGGCCGGCGGTGCGCACGCCATAGGCAATACCGAAAAAGATCAGCCAGCCAAAGAGCGCCTTGGTCAGGGCTATGCTCCAGGTCATTTCCTGGGCGTAACCCATCAGGTGGTCGCCGATGCCCAGCAGCAGGTCACTGGCAAAACTCCAGTGATCACTGAGCGTGTAGAACACGGTATAGAGGTTGTTCAGTGCTACGTAGACGAAGGTCACCAAGGTCATGGCCGCCAGGAGAAAGGCGATCATGCCCTCCTCGAAGTGCTCCCAGACACGCCTGAGCGATTGCATAGGAATTCTCCACACAGAGAGAGGGTTGGCCACCTGTGCCAGAGGTGGCCGGGGCAGGCGTGCGGCTGTCAGGAAGCCTTGTTGGCCGCCTCGGCGGCCTTGATCAGGTCAGCGCCGATCTGGTCGGAGAACTTGTCCCACACCGGGCGCATGGCCTCACGCCATTGCTGGCGCTGCTCGGCAGTCAGGGCATCGATCTCGCTGGTCTTGGCATCGATGATTTTCTGCCTGGAGGTCTGGTTGAGGGCTTCGGCCTGTTTGTTCACCTCGACGGTGACCTGGTCCATGAGCGTTTCCAGCTCGGTACGCACATCCTCAGGCAGGCCGCTCCAGAACTTGGCGTTGGTGATCACCATGTAGTCGATCAGGCCATGGTTGGTCTCGGTGAAGAACGGCTGCACCTCGTTGACCTTCTGGCTTTCGTAATTGGACCAGGTGTTTTCGGTGCCGTTGACCGTGCCGGTCTGCAGGCCTTGATAAACCTCGGCGAAGCTCATCTTGCGCGGGTTGGCGCGGATCGCCTTGAACTGCTCTTCGAGCACGCTGGAGGCTTGCACGCGGAACTTCAGGCCGCGGGCATCTTTGGGCAGGATCACTTTCTTGTTGGCCGACAGCTGCTTGAGGCCGTTGTGCCAGTAGGCCAGGCCGTGGATGCCTTTGTCTTCCATCGAGGTCAGCAATGCCTTGCCCTGCGGGCCTTGCTGGAAGCGGTCGACGGCCGCCAGATCGTCGAACAAAAACGGCAGGTCGAAGATCTGCACCTGCTTGTTGTAGTGCTCGAACTTGGCCAGGGAAGGCGCCAGCATCTGCACATCACCCAACAGCAGTGCCTCCATCTCCTTGCCGTCGCCGAAGAGTGACGAGTTGGGGTAGACCTCGACCTTGACCTTGTCCTTGAGCTTCGGGTCCTGCGCCACCAGCTTCTGGAACATCAGCGCACCCTGGCCTTTGGGCGTGCTGTCGGCCACCACGTGGGCGAACTTGATGATTATCGGATCGGCAGCCTGTGCAAGGCCGGCCATGGACACTGCAGCGGCGCAGAACAGCGCCTGGGTCAGCTTCAACATCGATGTCACCTCTGATTTATTGTTGTAGGAGGATTGGAGGTAAAGATGGACCAATGGCTTGCGTGTGGTGAATTAGCATTTGTATAAGACAGCATTCGGTATAGCCGAACGCCCGCGCGGTTCAAGCGGGCGCCTGTGCCAACAACCGCTGCGCCCGCAACACCACTGGCGCATCCACCATGTGCCCGTCCAGCTGAAACGCACCGGCCCCGTTGGCTGCGGCGCTCGCCGTCAGCACCCGGCGGGCCCATGCCAGCGCCTCGGCGCTGGGGGTGAAAGCCGCGTGAATCACCGCCACCTGCGCGGGGTGAATGCACAACGCCCCGCCATACCCCAGGTCGTAGGCATGGCGCATCGCTTGGTGCAAACCTTCGGCATCGCCAATGGCCGGAAATACCCCATCGAGCGGTGGCAGCAGGTCGGCACCCCGCGAGTGTAGCTGCACGGCCATGCGTGCTTGATCGAGAAATTGCCGGGCCGCAGCGCTGTCGGTGTTCAGGTGAAGGTCCAGCGCCAGGTCCAGGCTGCCGAACGACAAGCGCTCGACCCCCTCGGCATGGGCGATCTGCTCCAGCGCCAACAGCCCCTTGGCGCTTTCGATGATGGGCCATACCGGTTTGCCGGTGTGCCGTGCTACGGCCACCTGGGCTGCGTTTTCCACCTTGGGCAGCAGCACGCCGGCGATGCCAGGCTGCTGCGCGCAAAAGGCCAGGTCCGAGGCATGTTCCGGGTGCTGCGGCGCGTTCACCCGGACCCACACCGACGCCAGTGGCGTGGCCTGCAGGAAAGCCCCCAGGTTGTCCCGGGCCTGACGCTTGAGGGGCTCCTCCACGGCATCCTCGAAATCGACGATGACGGCATCAGCCCCCGCCGCCAGCGCCTTGGCGAAACGCTCAGGCCGGCTGCCGGGTACGAACAGCGCAGAGCGGACGGCGTTCATACCACACCGCTTGCGGCCAGGCTGGCCTGCTCTGCCGGGCTCAAGCCCAGTTCGCCGAGGATGCCCTGGGTGTGTTGCCCAAGCGCCGGCACGCCGTCCATGCGCGGGGCAAAGGCTGCATTGCGCCCTGGTGGCAGCAGCGAGGGCAGCTTGCCGGCCGGGCTGTCCACTTCACGCCAGCAGTCGCGGGCCTGCAACTGTGGGTGGTGCCACACCCCGTGCATGTCGTTGACCCGGGCGTTGGCGATCTGCGCCTCTTCAAGGCGTGCCACTACCTGGTCCAGCGACAGGCTGGCGAAGCCCTCGATGATGATCTGGCGCAGCACCTCGCGGTTATCCGAGCGCTTGAAGTTGGCATTGAAGCGGTCATCACTGGCCCGCTTCGGGTCCAGCAGCACCTTTTCGCAAAACAGCGCCCATTCCCGTTCGTTCTGAAGGCCAAGCATGATGGTGCCGCCACCGCCAGTGGGGAACGGCCCATACGGGTAGATGGTGGAGTGCGAAGCGCCGGCACGTGGGGGCGGCGGCGCGCCGTCGTAGGCGTAGTACATCGGGTAGCCCATCCACTCCACCAGGCTTTCGAGCATCGAGACGTCGATGCGGCTGCCGACACCGGTTTTCTCCCGCAGCAGCAACGCCGAGAGCACGCCCGTATACGCGTACATGCCGGCGGCGATGTCGGCGATCGAGCAGCCGGCCTTGGCCATGTCGTTTTCGCCCGAGCCCCCGGTCACCGAAAGAAAGCCGCCTTCGCTCTGGATCAGCAGGTCATAGGCTTTTTTCTTTTCATAAGGCCCGCCTTCGCCATAGCCGGAGATATCGCACACGATCAGCCGTGGGAAGCGCGCGTGCAGGGCGTCGAACGACAGCCCCATGCGCGCTGCTGCACCCGGGGCGAGGTTTTGCACCAGCACATCCGCCTTGGCCAGCAGGGCCTGGAGAATACCGTCGGCGGCGTCCTGCTTGAGGTCCAGGGTAAGGCTTTCCTTTGAGCGGTTGGTCCATACGAAGTGCGAGGCCAGGCCATCGACACGCTGATCGTAGCCGCGGGCGAAATCGCCGCTGCCAGGGCGCTCGACCTTGATCACGCGGGCGCCTAGGTCGGCCAGCTGACGGGTGCAGAAGGGGGCCGCGATGGCGTGCTCCAGGCTGATCACGGTGATGCCGTCCAGCGGGCGGGGCGTTGTTTGAGTCATAGGGTCACCTGTTGGTGTTCAGTGCAGATCAGCCAGCGAGCGGGCGTCGCGCAGTTGCCACACGCGCTCGATCAATGCCTGGCCCTGGGCCGGGCTGCGCGCGCCGGAATAGGCCAGCAGGCGCTGGAACTTGGCCTCGAGCTCAGGGCGCGACAGGGTGTTGCCGGGGTCGCCTTTGGGTTCGTCGATGGCGGCGCTGAAGCGCCGGCCGTCGTTGCCGGTGACCTCCACGCGGCCCAGCCAGCGCTTGGGGTAGGCGGCGTCCACTTCGGTGTCCAGGTGCATCTCGACGCGCTCGCGAAAGTGCGCGACCTGTGGGTCGTTCAGCGCCAGGTCACGGAAGTCGATGAGTTGAGCGCTGCCATGCACCGCAATCAGCCCAAGTACGGTGCCCATCGAGAACTTGGCCTGGTGGACGGTGGCCGGTGTGGTAACGCGGCCAAGCACATCGATCGCGCCCTGATGCACGCGGGTGACGACCTTGGCGATCTGGTCATGGCGCAGGCCTTCGCGCTGCATCAGCACCAGCAAGGCATCGGCGGCGGGGTGGGTATGGCGACACGACGCGTGGTACTTGAATGAGGTTTCCACCAGGGCCCAACGGGTGCCCAGGCGGTCGCTCAGGCGCGCCGGGTCAGCATCGCAGGACATGCCGGCGGCCATGCCCTGTTCGCCTTCGAGGATATTGCGCGCACCGCTCAGGCCATCGGCGGTGAGGTAGGCGGCCAGCAGGCCGTCGGCGGCAGCCTTGGCGGTGTGCAGCTGTTTGGAGTCGGCGGCGTCGCGCAGAAACTCCCAGAGCCCGGCGGCCTGGGTGCCAGCGCTGCCGAGCAGGTTGATGAACTGCGCCTGGTTGAAGCCCAGCAGTTTGCCCACACCCACGGCGGCGGCCAGGGTGCCGGCAGTGGCGGTGGTATGGAAGATGCGGTAATGCGAGCGGCCGAGGAATTCACCGATGCGGATGCCGGCTTCATAGCCGGCTACCGCAGCCAGCAGCAGGTCCTGGCCAGACTTGCCAAGGTCCTGCGCCGCCGCCAGAACGGCAGAAAACACGACGGTGGCCGGGTGCAGCACCGAGCTGTTGTGCAAATCGTCCTGCTCGACCAGGTGCGAGGCCGCGCCATTGACCAGGGCGGCGAAGTAGGGCGATGACGTGCGCCCGTTGGTCAGCACCCGCGCACGGCCTTGCGCAGGCCCCATGCGTTCGGCATAGCGCTCGAACAGCGGGATCGGATGCGCGCCTTGGCTTGCCAGCGCTGAGCCAAGCCAGTCCAGGAACAGGTCTTCGGTGCGGTCCAGCACGTGGCCGGGCAGGTGCGGGTAGCGCAGGTCGGCGAGAAAGCCGGCCAGGGCATGGGTATGCTGCATGCTCAAGCCCTCAGAAGCTGCGCGGCAGTTCGAGCAGGTGCTCGGCCACGTAGGACAGGATCAGGTTGGTGGAAATAGGCGCCACCTGGTACAGGCGGGTTTCGCGGAACTTGCGCTCGACGTCGTATTCGCAGGCGAAGCCAAAGCCGCCGTGGGTCTGCAGGCACGCATTGGCAGCTTCCCAGGAAGCCTTCGCCGCCAGGTACTTGGCCATGTTGGCGCTGGCTCCGGCCGGCTGCCCGCTGTCGTACTCGGCGCAGGCGCGCCAGCGCATCAGGTCGGCGGCCTCTATTTCGATGTGCGCCTCGGCGATGGGGAACTGCACACCTTGGTTCTTGCCAATCGGCCGGCCGAACACCTCGCGGTCACGGGCGTACTGGCTCGCTTTCTCGACGAACCAGCGGCCATCGCCGATGCATTCGGCGGCAATCAGGGTGCGCTCGGCGTTGAGGCCGTCGAGGATGTAGCGGAAGCCCTTGCCTTCTTCACCGATCAGGCTGCTGGCCGGCAGCTCGAGGTTGTCGAAGAACAGCTCGTTGGTCTCGTGGTTGACCATGTTGGCGATCGGCTGCACGGTCAGGCCCTTGCCGATGGCCTCGCGCAGGTCGACCAGGAAGATCGACATGCCCTCGGACTTTTTCTTCACCTCAGGCAAGGGCGTGGTGCGGGCCAGCAGGATCATCAGGTCGGAATGCTGGACCCTCGAGATCCACACCTTCTGCCCGTTGATCACGTACTTGTCGCCCTGGCGCACCGCAGTGGTCTTGATCTTGGTGGTGTCGGTACCGGTGGTCGGCTCGGTCACGCCCATCGATTGCAGGCGCAGTTCGCCACTGGCCAGTTTGGGCAGGTAGTGGCGCTTCTGCTCTTCGCTGCCATGGCGCAGCAGGGTGAACATGTTGTACATCTGCCCATGCACGGTGCCGGAGTTGCCACCGCAGGCATTCACTTCTTCCAGGATCACCGAAGCTTCGGCCAGGCCCAGGCCCGATCCGCCGTAGTGCTCGGGGATCATCGCCGACAGCCACCCAGCGTCGGTCATGGCTTTTACAAAGGCTTCGGGGAAGCCTTTTTCTTCATCGATCTTGCGCCAGTAGCCGGCGTCGAATTCGGCACACAAGGCGCGCACGCCTTCGCGGATGGCATTGAGATCATCGCTGTCGTACGTATGCATGCGGGGGTTCCCTGTCCAGTTCTCAGTCGAAAAGCACGTCGGCGCTCTGCGCCACGCCGTCGGCATTGCCGGCCCACAGTTGCGCCTGGCCCGGTGCGCCCAGGCGCCCGGCCACGTCGAATGGGGTGGGCACGGTCAGTGGGCGTACACCGCGGTAGGTGAACTGGCGCAGGCGCTTGCCGGGGTTGGCGCGCTGGAAGGCGCGCAGGGTGAGGGTGGCGATCAACGGGCCGTGCACCACCAGGCCGGGGTAGCCCTCGGTGCCGGTGACATAGGGGTAGTCGTAGTGGATGCGGTGGCCGTTGAAGGTGACGGCGGAGTAACGGAACAGCAGGGTCGGGGAGGGCGTAACGGCCTCGCTCCAGTCGCTTGGGGCGCTTGGCACGGCACTGCTGAGTTTGGGCGGGGTCGGTTCGCGGTAGACGATATCCTGCTCTTCACGCACGCACAGTGCGCCGTGCTGTGAATACTCGTGGCGCACGGTGACGAACAGCAATGCGCCACTGCGCCCGTGCTTTTCTTCGATGTTCACGATGGTCGACAGGCGCTGGGCCTCGGCACCGACCTTGAGCGGGGCAATGAACTCGACACGGCCCCCGGCCCACATGCGGTTGCGGTTGTCGGCGGGGGGCAGGAAGCCGCCGCGCGCCGGGTGGCCATCGCGGCCCAGTTGCGATTCGGCCACCGGCTCCTGGAAAAAACACCACATCCACAGCGGTGGCAAGGGCTGCCCCACGGCGGGGGCGCTTTCGCCGAGGGTGGCGGCGATGCGCTTGATCAGGTTGCGGCTGAGCTCATCGACGGCTTCTTCGGTGCGGCCGATCCAGGCGCTGTAATCCGTGGGCGGGTGCGTAGCAGTCATAACCATTGGCCTCTGCATTTGTTGTTATGCAGCGATCATGCGAGGCACCTGGCATTCTGTGAATTTGCATTTGTGTAAAGCAGCGTTCATGTATGCTGAACGCCTGCACCCCTTTCGGATAGGCCCATGCATTTCGATCTGGCAGACCTGAGGCTGTTCATTCATATCGGCGAGTCACCGAGCCTGACCCAAGGCGCGCGGCGGGCATTCCTCTCGCCAGCCGCCGCCAGTGCACGGGTCAAGGCCCTGGAAGCGCAGCTGGACACGCGCCTGTTGTACCGTGACAGCCGGGGTGTCGAGCTGACGCCGGCGGGGCAGAAACTGCTCATGCATGCGCGGTTGATCATGCGCCAGGTGGACTACCTGAAAGCCGAATTCGCCCAGTTCGGCACCGATTCGGCCGGGCATATCCGCATCTTTGCCAACACCACTGCCGTGACCGAGTTCCTGCCCGAAGTGCTGGCGGGCTTTCTCGCCAAACGTCCCGGCGTGACCGTGGACCTGCAGGAGCGCCTGTCGCGGGATATCGTGCGCGGTGTGCTCGATGGCAGCACCGACATGGGCATCATTGCCGGCCCCGTGGAAGCCAGCGGCTTGCAAGTGCTGCACTTCAGTACCGACCGGCTGGTGCTGATCGTGCCGGCAGGGCATGAGCTGGCGGGCAGCCGGCAGGTCACGTTGAGGCAGACGCTGGCGTTCCAGCACATCGGGCTGCACGACGGCAGCACCTTGCTCAGCTTTCTGCGTGACCATGTCGAGCGCATGGGCTTGAGCCTATCGCTGCGTATCCAGCTGTCGAGCTTTGAGGCCATCTGCCGGCTGGTGGAGGCGGGCGTGGGGATTGGCATCATCCCCGAGTCGGCGGCGATCCGCCACAGCCAGACCATGAACCTGGTCACCATCGAACTGGATGAAGCCTGGGCCGTGCGTGAGCGGAGCATTCTGGTGCGTGAGCTGGATGCGCTGCCTGGGACGGTGAGGGCGTTGATCGCCACCTTGATGCCTGAGGGGGAAGACAGCGCATTGCAACCGCCCCCGGCCCCCTAGAAGAAACTACGCTGAGCCTTGAACGTCACCATGCTCTCGCAATACGTGTTGATACCGGCATAGGCATCGCAGCCCCCGCCGTTGAGGTCGGAGTTGCTGTAGATCAGGTTCAGGTCGATGCCCAGCCAGGGCCGCGACAGCTCCAGTGACCAGTCGGAGAAGGCATTGACCTGGCTGCCGTCGCCGATGGTGAAGGGCGTGCCCAGGCGATGATGGGCGAGTTTGACCGTGAGGTCGATGTCGAACAACGGCAATTGGCCGAAATCGGCGAACAGCGTACCGGTGCGATTGTCCGGGTTGTCACGCCAGGCCCCGCCGATCCGGCTGCCCATGACCGAAATGCCGCCATACAACGCATAGCTGTCCGGCCCTGCGATGTTCGGCTGGCTGTAGTGGATCAGGCCTACTTCGTAACCCAGTGTGCTGTCGAAGTGGTGCTTGTAGCCCAGGTAGCTGTCGAGGCGCAGGGTCGAGTCAGGCGTTACCCCCATGCTAGGCGCATACTGGCCCACGTACCAACCGCTGGAGTGGCTGAGGTCCAGGCCACCGTGAAAGGCGCCGCTGGCGCTGGGCGAAATCAGCCCCTGGGCCATGCTGCGTGAAGGCGTGGTGCCAAGTTTGAAGTCGAAATCGCCCAGTTCGCGCTGTATTTGCTGCGCCTGCAGCGCTGTGCTGAACAGCAGAGCCGCACTGAGCAACAGAAAGGGCCTGGTCATGGTCACCGTCCTGGAAGGCTTGCGCTTGAGCGGCACAGGATACCTGTGTTGGCGGGTGGGGAAAACAATACGGCGTATTCCAGCGGATTCAGGCGGGCTCAATCGGGTTCTGGCCCAGGTGGCGAACGTACTGCCTGCTTTTTGAATTCAACCTTCGATCGCCCCGGGCGTTTCGGCCGCCTCGGTCACCACCTGCTTGCTGGCGGCGCGCAAGATCACGCGCTTGCGCAGTTCGTACTCATCCAGGGACAGTGCCTGGCGCTGGATGGCTTCGAGCTGCAGCTGGCGGGTTTCTTCCGCGGTGTAAGGGCGCAATTCCGGGTGGCTGGCGCAACCGCTGAGCACGGCAATGGCTGTAGCGGACAAGGTGGCGAGCAGCAGGCGGGCCGTGGTGTTCATCGCGAAGCTCCAGGATTCGGGGATGGTGTATGACGAATCGATGGAGCAAGGTTATTGAGCGGCCGCGATCATTAGAAATTGCCATTCTCGATAGTGACTATCGATTGCACCGTGTGAAAACGGCAGGCTTTGCTAGCCCTAAGCGCCACGCGGGCTTGAGGGATACTGGGATGCGTATGCCATTGTCATGTCTCGTGGCTCACTCAGGTGTCAAAGGCGATCAGGCTACCCACCGCATCCAAGCGATCACCACCACCATCACGCTGCAAAGCAGCCACTGCACACCACTGAGCCCGGCAATCCGATAGACCGCTTGCAGCGGCCTGCGCCAACGATAGTCGCGGGCCTGCGGCCCCCAATCGGCGGGCTGCAGCAGCCCGATGATGCCAATGAGCACGTAGGTGCCCAGGCCAAGCGGCCCCAGCCAATGCCATAACAGCACGGCCAGCCCAAGCAACGGCCCTGCGTTGCGTATGACCAGGTAGCGACGGTCGCGGGTGATGCGCTTGCTGACGCACCAGGCGCTGAGGCGTTGATCGATGTCTTCAAGGCTGGCTGCAATCTGCGCCCAGTGGCCGAACAGCCACTGGCCCATCTTCGCTGCCAGCAGCCCGCCCACCGCGTAAAGCGGGAGCAGGATCAAGGTGGTGACAGGGTCCAGATTGGGCAAGCTTTTCAGCGCCAGGGCCAGTGTGATCACAGCGGCGGCGCGTTTGACGCCGTGGGGCGGGTCGCGGGGCTCGACCAGCATTTTCCAGAACCAGGCGTCATGGTTGGGGAACATCCCCAGCAGGTCGGGGTAGCGCGCTGCGAACGCCTCTGACAGGCGCTCGCAGGCTTGCCAGTCGGCCTCGACGAAGGCGGCGGCCATTGCCTTTTGCTGCTCAGGGTGAGGCGCCGACAGAAACAGCGCGGCGGCGTTGGCATCGGGGCTGGCCTGCGCCTCGCGGCGATCCGCCAGGCTGCGCAGGTGGCTCAGCCAGGCTCGCTGTTGGTAACGCCTGCGCAGGGTTTGCCAGTGCTCGTCTGCAATCGGCGGCTCGGCACCTGATGCGTTCCAGGCGAATGTCTGGCACAGGTGCTCGAACAGCTCGGGCGGCCAGCCTTCATCGTTCAGCAACAGGGTCAGCACGTGCACTTGAAGCGCTTGGCGACGCTCCAGGTCCGCTAGCCAGCCTTGGCGACTGGCCCGTTCGAGCATGCCGCTAAAGCGCTCATGCTCGCCTACGGCCAATAATTGTTCGAGCGCGTTGTAGAGGGTGGCAGCGAGTATGAGCGACAGGTGCTGCTGTTCGGCGTGCGAGGCGGGAAACTGCTGCCATGGGGTGAGCCACTGACGCTGTTCGATACCCCAGTGCAGGGTATGGGAATGGGCTGATGCGGCGCGCAGGCAACGCTCGAACAAGAGGCGTTCGAAGACGCCCTCGATGCCTTTTGCTTGCGCTTGGGCCCAGGCCTTTTCGATGGCCGAGTCGACGAACCCGTCCAGCAAGGCAACGGCTTGCTCATGGGCTGAACCCGCGTGGAGCGTACGGCTGGCGGGTGGTGTGTCGGGCGCTGGCGCGCGTTCGGTAACTTGAGCATCCGTGCGCTCCCCCTGCAGCGCCTGCAGGGCCTGTTCATAGGCGTCGCGCAGCTGCTGGAACGCGGCCGGGTCTTCGTCGGGTCGCGTGACTTTGAGCAGTTTGGCGTACTGACGCTTGAGGCTTCGCGCGTCGCACGCGGATGTAAGCTCCAGCACCTGCCAGCAATCGTCAACCGAGCTCATCGGTCAGCGCCCGTCGCTGCTTTCGAATGCTGCCATGCGCGCGTTCAGCTCGTGGCGCGCCCGGCCGATGACACGTTCATCCTGGCTGGCAAGCGCCTCTTGGAACCGTGTGGCCCAGTGGTCTACCAGCTCACGACGCTCGCCCAGGCTTTCTTCATACAAGCGCTCCAGGCGGGCGACCAGCAGGGTGTTGACCTGCTGGTCGCGTGGGTGCACTTTCAGCGCTTCGAGCTTGTGCAGGCATTCGGCAATTTCATCGGCGCTGAGCACGCCGGGGTTGTTCTCGATGACCAGCGCGAACTGCTCGCCAGTGATGGGGATGCTGACCTGGCATTCGAGCAGGCCGTTGCTGTCGTAGGTGAAGCGCACATCAATTTCAACCACGCCCTTGTTCGGCGGCACCGGGATTTCCAGTTCGCCCAAGGCGATGTTGTCACGCACCAGGCGGCTCTCGCCCTGGTAGATCTGTACCCGCACGAGCTCTTGCGCCTCATGCACCGTGTACACGGTTTTCACCCGGCTGACAGGGACGGTGGAATTGCGCTCGATGATCGGCAGATAGTGCCCGCTCTCATGTTCGTTGCCCACCCGCCGCAGGGTCGCGATGCCGAGGGTATAGGGGCAGACGTCGGTCAGCACCACTTCTTCCAGCGCCGCGTGCCGTGCCTTCAAGGCGGCCTGCACCGCAGCGCCCAGCGCTACGGTTTCGTCCGGGTTCAGCTGCACCGAAGGGAAGCGGCCGAACAGGCTGGCAGCCAGCTTGCGGACCAGCGGCATGCGCGTGGCGCCGCCCACCAGCAGCACCTGGTCCAGTTCGTCGCTGCGTATGCGGGCATCGCGCAGGGCGCGTTCCACAGGGTTGCGCAGCCGCTCCAGCAAGGGTTCGAACAGCGTGGCCATGGCCTGCTGGGTGAAGGTGTGCTGCCAGCGTTGCGCACCGACCTGCAGCACGAATTCGCTGGTGGGGGAGTGGCCCAGTGCGATTCGTACGCGCTCGGCCTCGCGGCGCAGTAGCGGGCTGATCGACGCGCTATCCGGGAAGTCCGGATCTTCAGCGTGGGCCTGGATAAACTGCCTGGCCAGCAACTGATCGAAGTCCTCGCCACCCAGGTAGTTGTCGCCTGCGCTGGCACGTACCTCCATCACGCCGTCGAACAGCTCGAGGATCGACACGTCGAAGGTGCCACCGCCCAGGTCGAACACCAGAAACGACGACTCACTGCCGTGCTGGGGCAGGCCGTAGGCGAGCGCCGCGGCGGTAGGCTCATTGATCAGCTTGTCGACTTTCAGCCCGGCCAGCTCACCGGCGATGCGGGTCGCCTTGCGCTGGGCATCGTTGAAGTAGGCCGGCACGCTGATCACCGCTTCGGTGACTACCACGCCATAGGTGCGCTCGACATCTGCCTTGAGGCTTCTGAGCAGCATCGCCGACAGCTCTTCGGGACGAAACGGCGTCGCGCCCAGCTGCAGCGTGCGGGCACTGCCCATATGCCGTTTGAATAGCGCTGCGGTCAGTGACGGGTGCGTGCACAAGCGTTCGCGGGCAGCCTGCCCAACCAGTATCCGGCCTTCGTCGTCGAGCCCGACCACAGAGGGCGTCAGCAATTGCCCCAGGGCATTGGGCACCAGTTCACTGGTGTTTTCGTTCCATACCGCGACCAGGCTGTTGGTCGTACCAAGGTCAATCCCGACAATCATGGCGAATTCCTTTTCGTTCCGAATGCAAGTTTACGGCGCTGTCACCGAGGCAGAATGCGAGGCCGGCCACAAAAACGCAAAAAGGCAGGCCCTGCTTGAACTTCATCGAGTATTGAGTCTCTAGAATACCGCTCCCGGCTGATGGCAATGTGTCAGCAGCTGGTCGCCCCAGGACATGACAAGGATGAAGATGATGCAAGCAAGCAGGGTATGGCTAGGACTGCTGATCGCCGCAGGGGTTCTGCTGGCCGGTTGTGACAACGCGCAAGCACCTCGCAGTGCGACGGCCCCTCAAGGCCAGGTTGCGGCCGAACAACCCAGCGCCGAACAAATCGAGATCGAGAAGTACAACGCCTATGTCGATGCCGCCAACAGCGGTGGCAATTTTGCGGCCATTCTGGATCACCGCCGAACAGAGTATTCGAAGGACCTGCAGTCCAAGAACAAGCTGTCGGAGTACTACCTGTTCAGCGCCTACGACATCAGCCTCCTGCGCGACAACCTGAACAAGGCACTGGCCTTGCCGTCACCCATGCCGGACCTGGACGCGCCAGCAAAAGCGATGCTGGTGGCGCTGGACAAGCTGCAGCCCGTCCACAGCGAACTCGCCAACTACGCCGCCTCCAAAGGCTACCTGAGCGATGGTGGCCAGAAGGCCAGGGCGATGGAGCCGGCCCTGGATGCAGCGCTCGAGGGCGTTGCCATCGAGCAGGCCAAGTTCTATGACGGCCTGGCCAAGCGCGATGAAGTCAACACCCGACAGGCGTTCGACGAGGCCGAAAAGGACTCGCTGGCGTATTACCGCGCCGGGATCGTGCTATACGCCAAGCAATCGATGCGCTTGTCCACCGACTTCTTCCAGTCGGCCGGGGCCGAGGCGTCGGTCAAGCCATTTGAAGAAAGCCTGGGTAAAACCGCGCAGATGATCGAAGGCTGGCACAAGCAAAACACGGCAACCGGCCCAGGCTGCAGCGTGATGCTCAGCCGCCTGAACCAGTTTGTCGGCAAGGGCCGCGAAGCTATCGATACGGCCAGATCCGGTGGCTACAAATACAATGAGCAACGCCAGATGGCATGGAAGCACAACAACCCGATCGAGCATGATGCCAAGTTCTTCGGTAGCGCGTTCGACGATGTGATCAACGACCTGAACTCCACGAGCTGCAGCTGAGCAATTTTGGCATTTGCGCGACGCGTCGGTAGCTACCGTACACCGGCGGCACGCGTCGCCCAAAGGTACGTGATCAGCCTCCGGGCCTGCACCACCCCTGTGGGAGCCGCGCTTGCCGGCGATGGGCCGCAAAGCGGCCCCAGTTACCAATGCCTGCTTCGGGTTGAAAGCTGCCGGTCGGGATGGGTTGCTTTGCACCCAATGCAGACACTTGATACTGGGTCGCTTAGCGATCTTTCAGTCATCCAGGAACGGCAATACCGGCATGTAGTAGTGCCGCGATAATAAACGGAGACTTTTTCTCCAGATACTCAGCCATCCCACCCGTATTGCTCGACTCCAGTTGGAGCTTCAACGCTTCATACTGCTGGCGCATTGAGGCATTGCATCTGAGCAAATCTCTGAACCCCAGCATCTGGGTGATCGCAATGTGGCCACGAACACAAGCGTGGAGCTTGTGCGTGCGAATCCCATCCACATTACGCCGATAGAAATGATGCCCTTCCGACAGATCACTTCCTCGTATATACCCCAAACCCATCAACACCTCGTCCCGCGCCGAGGCGTTGCTATGATCGTGAACCTCGATGAGTACATCGATCTCGGGCTTCGCCGCGAGTCCTGGAACGGAGGTACTTCCAACATGTTGGATGGCAATCAGTTCATCGCCAAAGGCCGAAGCGATGAGTGGCTTGTCTGCCAGAAAGCGAGCGGGCCACGTGGGGTTGTAGGGGGTGATCTTGCTGGTCAATGCCATTTCCGTTCCTTGGCGGCTAGTACTCAATGATCCGAATGTTCCCTCAAAACTTGTGCACTCGCCAGCGCCTACATCTGGCCGACTGCCGCCCTATGCGAAGGGCAGCAATGAGTCGAAAGCTGCCGCTCGTTATTGGCTCCTTTCGACACGTAGTAGACAGCGATTCAAAGCTCAGTGGTCAGGTCCGCCCTCATCGCCGGCAAGCCGGCCACAGGAATGTCACCGGCCTTCAGGCATGCGGTGTACCTGTGGGAGCCGCGCTTGCCGGCGATGGGCCGCGAAGCGGCCCCGGGTACAAATGCCAGCTTCGGGTTGAAAGCTGCCGTACGTGACAGGCCGCTATCGACCCTTAGCTGCCTTTCGTTCGGGGCAGCAACCGGCCAGAATCGGGCATAGAAGCCTGAGAATCTATAGCGCCGAAACAGCCTCACTTGGAGCGTAAAGATGAGTAAACTCACCGCACTAATTGCAGAAGCACAGGCAGGACTTTCGATCCAGGAGAGAATTCCTGAGGAGAAATGGGCGGCAATTGCCGCGCAATGTGGGGCTGTAGAGGTAGCAGAAATCATGGAGCGGATAGCACGGCTCAAAGCCGAACTCGAAACCAGTGAAGATTGGGATTGTGACGCTAGGGATGACATTCATGCGGCTATCTACCGCTTTTCCCAACTATTGAGGCGCACCGCCGGCTAACTCGACAAGCACCCGATCATACCTACCTGAGGGAGTCCGCTATGCGTCGAAAGCAGTCAGTCTTGACCGGCAGCCGTTACCCCCTATGATGGGCTCCCGAATCAAGGACTGATTTCATGATTACCTGCCATGTCAAATACATCTTCGACCCGTTCCAAGTAGGCGCCTTCGCTGGCCCACCCTTTGCGAACGCACACTCATGAGTGAAATTGAAATACTGTCCTTGTCTCCAGACGGTCGCTACCAAGTCCAGGCGACCCCGTGGGAAGCTGGCAACACGCACTGGGTGTTCCCGCCGCAAATCATCGATACCCAAAACGCAAACGTGGTGTTTGGCTTTCAGGATCCTCTATGGTCAGCAGACCTCAGCACCTGGTTGAGCCCGACCCGGGTCGAACTCAAGCTGCGCAAATACCCCGGCCATCGAGCCCCTCGGGGGCTCACGGTGATCATTGAGTGTGCGCTGCGTACCGCTGAATATGGCGATGGTACACACATTGAATTAGCCCGTCTGGAAAGCACCCTTGAGGGGATGCTCGATCTGCTCGGCTGAACTCTACTTGTCGGCAAGGACCTGAATGATGGATTGGAAAGCGCTGGAACTGGCGCTGTTCGACGCCGCCAGGCAGGCATTGCAAACGCTGCTCGATGAGGGGGGCAGCCCTTTGTACGCCGCAGCCTTTCACGCCAGCTACCGAGAAGAAGGGGCGGTTTTGTCGCTGCCCAGCTTTGCCGCAAACAGCCTGCAAGCACTCAGCGAAGACTACCCCGACGAGGAAGATGAAAGCTTCAGTTCGGTGAAGTGGAACCCGGTGGACTGGCGCTGGGATTGGGAGATTTGCGCGGGTGAGTCGTTCACGCGGCTTGATGATGAGCTGCAAGCCCACGCCAACCGGCTTGGCCCGCGCCAATGGAAAGCGGCTGAGCAACGCTTGCTGGTCACCGTTAGCCGTGCCGCCAGGGCGCTGGGCCGCCATTTCGCTCAGCATCCTGGTGTGACGCCTGGTTTCGTGGTGATCTTTCATGACTTTGCTGGCTATATGGCCTTGGCCAAGCGCAGCATGACCCGCCAGCAGTTCGAGGAAAATTTCCCGGTCGAACTGGCCATTGAAAACACCCAGCGCGCAGTCGCTGCCTTGCCGCTCGCCGAGCAGGCCGCGTTCTACGTCAGCCGCTTGCATTGTTCGGATGGCATTTCGGGGGAGGACGCAGAGCGCTGGCTGATTGCCAACGGCCGTCCGGCACAGGCAGCGCTTATCGAACAGCTCAACGGGCACAAAGAGCCTACCGCTGCCGCGCGCATTCTCGGGCTGTCTGGCATGGCTGATGAGCCCGTCATTCAGGCTCTGCGCCGGCAGGCTATAGAGGCCTGTGAACAACCGACCCGCAACTGGTGCGCAAAGGCCTTGGGTTACCTCAAGGATTTCGACTGGCTCATGCAGCAAGCGTTCGACGTCGCTGTGGTGGGAGTCTGCGCCAACTTTGACGGTTTCCGCTGGCGGGGCGTGGAGCCACCGGTGCTGGACTACACACCTGTTGAGCGTCTGCTTGATCAGCGTCCTGAGCTCGCGGCTGCTGTTGAAGAGGCCCTTGAAGACGTCTACGGTCAGATCGATACCACCACCGCCGATGTCAACGAAGCCTTGCGCGGTTTGGCTTCACCCCGCGTAGCCATTCGTCGTCACGCCGTGAGTGGGTTGAATAACCGTGGCCTGCTGCCCGACGACGCGCTTCGAGCCATCGAGGCGCTACGCCTGGCAACCCAGGATGCCGATGAGCAGGTGCGGCACCTCGCGGGTCTCGGCCTGGAAGCCATGCAACCGTTTGCTGCCTTCCACCAAGGGTCGCTTTAGGTCGATTGCGGTCAGTCACGACCGGCCGCATTCGACCCGGAGCGTATAAAAACTCTTTGCCAGACCTAGAGTGTGCGCTTTTACATGAAAGCTCAAATTTGTGGGCACGTCAGCCGATCTGGATTTCGCCCAGGAACGCGACTTCCAGCCTAGTTTTTTGTTCCTCTCGCGCTCGAACTCGCCCGTGGCCGCTTCGGATCGAGATCTGCCGGCCGGGATTGGCTGCGTTCGACCCAAGGCAGGCGTTGCGAGGAGAGGCCGTCCCGAGCGGCACGCATAACTTCAGCGTGTCACTGCTAGCGCCTCTCGTATTTCTTGAACTACCAGCTTTTCAATACCTGCCTCTTGCGCCCCCACCGAGTGAACTGCACAGCATACGGCGGAGTCACCAACATCACACCGATAAACCGCAACAACGCTGCCTGGCCCCGATCCGGTATGCCCAGCCAATATCAGGTCTCCCTCGATTGCGCCTCGCATCAGGCCGAGCGCGTAACCAGGCGTCAACCAAGGCCGACCTGCCATTGGGCCACCCAGTACTCGTGTGGCCTGCATTTCCCGAATCAGATTGTCAGGTAGGACATCTCCAGCAAGCACACCATCCAAGAGCCGGGCAGCTTGTGAAACAGAGCCAATCAGCAGTCCGTGATAGACCCAGCCGGGGTCGTAACTCAGGTGATTCCCGTTCAGTTCAGCGCGCTCAGTTGCAAAGCGAACCGTCGATAGGTCGAGCGGCTTCAGGACTTGCTGTCTGACAGTGTCTGCGATCGACAGGTCGGCAGCACGCTCGATGATTTGGGCTACCAGCATGAAACCAACATTCGAGTAACGCCAACCCGTTCCAGGGCTATACCGCAGTCGGTGCCCATCCAGGCGCTGCATCATTTCGCCTACGGGCCATGCAGACTCATGATTGGCTACGGCGGCGTGGTATTCGGGAAGTTCGCCATAGTCCGCGAGCCCGGCCTCGTGACGCAGAAGTTGGCGCAGAGTGAATACACCCTCGGGAAGCGAAGCATCCAGGTCAAGCCTGCCGTCGCGGACTAATGTCAGGGCTGTCGCGGCTAATACCGTTTTCGTGAAACTCCACCAGGGCACGAGGGGGTCGTCCTGCAACGGTGGAGTTTTCAATCGGCCGTTGATAAGGGTAGAAATCAGCATCGGCTACTCAGTCGTGAATGACAGGTGAGTCTGGAGAGTGGGACGAGAGCATGCTTTATTACCGCGCAACCCTTCAATCTGATGTCTTTTGATGCGAGCTTTCCACGCGAACGTCCGCTGGCGGCCGTTTACTACTTTCCGCGAACGGCGCTAGGGTCGATAGCAGCCCTTGGCGACTGACGACTTTCGACCCAGAGCTGGGCCTCACTGCAGAAATCATGTTTCTAACAGCCGGATCGCACCGAACGTTTTTACCCAGCCTGGACCCAAAGCAGACATTTGTAACCGGGGCCGCTTCGCGGCCCATCGCCGGCAAGCGCGGCTCCCACAAGGTATACCGCATGCCTGAAGGTTGCTGACATTTTTGTGGGAGCCGGCTTGCCGGCGATGAGGCCGGAACTGACCACAGAGCGTTGAGTCGCTGGCTGCTATCGATACATTGCAGACATTCCGGACACGGCTTCAGACTGATCGCTGTTTCACACGAGCATATAGCTACTCGGTGTCTTCCTTACGCTTTCATTAGCGATCCACCAAAAATTCTTGGCGGTCACGCAGCAGCGCTTCACTCGCGATTTAGCATCTAATGACCTGGGGTAACCTGACCAGGCTGTGTGCCCACACTCGCGAGAAAAACATCGGTATCTCGATTACTCCGCAGGCAGACCACGCGACAGCTCGACGGGGCTGTTAGCACCAATCGCTTCATCGCCTCCCGCGACGAGGTTTTCGTCCGCCACATGAACCTGAAAAACTCCGGCAGGTTGGCCAGTAAATCCGGACAGTTGTCCGGCAAGTCGGGTCGGGTGCGACCGCGGTTCCACATCGCTCTGAGGAAAACGCGCCAGAATCGAAGCGGTGCCGAGCGATCAATCCAAATCAACATGTCAGCCCGGGCCAGCCGGTTGTTCCATGTGGCCGAATGCCCGCCTTCGAAGATCCAGCGCTCACGGGCCTCGACCACATGACAAAGACGCGTCTTCTCGTCCCGGCTCCGCTCAACCCACCCTGGCTGCCAATGAATCGTGTCGATATGCACGACCGGCAAGCCTGTACGTTCACCGAGCTTGCGCGCCAGGGTACTTTTCCCAGAACCTGGCTGACCAATGATCATCACCCGTTGCATTGAAACTCCCTCTCGCCATGCCTGCTAAATTTCGGGCGCGGGATTTTACGGCAATGGGCGAGGAGGTCAACCGCAAGCACACTTATGTGCTGGGCGTTCGGTGCAAATCGGCAACTGCTGTTGATAGCGAGTATCGACCTATATCGGTGAGCCGAGCCGAGACCGAATGCTGGCCTGTGTCTACCAGGGCGAAGCGTAGTCGACGTGCGCATGTCTTTGATGCGTCGGCACGCGGGGAGGTATCAAGCGTTCCTAGCGCTATGGATATCCAGCCGGCATATTCACCTTCAGAGCGTGACCAGAATAAAGTCGAGAGCCGCACGCCATACAAAATTCGTGCATTACTTTCGGTGAAGGTGCAAGTAACCGGCTGGAGCTTAGTGTTGACAAGGCACTATGAGGCCACTGACGCAAAACAAAAAGAGCCACGCTGGGCATGACTCTTTTATTTCAGCGGGCTGCGTTTTTACAGCGACTGCAGGGAAATACTGGCGCTCGTAGAGTCTTGTGGGCTATCAGCGTCCATCCAGACCCACTGCGTACCGTCACCTTGCAAGTTAGTGCTGACACTTTGAATCTGTGTCGCCACAATGCTAACCGCTCCGGGCTCCGAAGCGGTAGGCCCAATATTGGTAACTTGCCCAGCCAGTAAGCCGTTGGACGTTTCATTCACAACAAACACCGTCGCAGCGGCTTCGCGGAACTGGCACGAGATAAACTGGGTGATCTTGCTGGCGATGGTCAGATTCATCCATTTTGATGGTGGCACCGCATAATAGCGACTGTATTTGTTGAAAGGGTATTGCTCGCCATTGGCCTGCAAGGGATTATTGTTAATCCCGCTGGTGTTGGTCGGCATGCTGGTACTGCCCAACCACAGTTCGACCTGGGCTATACCACTGTTGCTTGGTAAGGAGACCGAAATGGTCTGGGTGTCGGTGCCCGAAACGAAGCCCAATGAGGCCAAACCTGCATTAGCCGTGGTACCTGGCACGGTAATCCGTGCCGGAGGCTGGCTATTGCTCCATACCACACTGACGGTGGCATTATTGTCACTCCCCGCCGAGTTATACAGGAAAATCCCGTATATCTGGCCCGGACGTAACGTCGTGCAGGTGGCGGTATCACCAGGGCTCAACGTAATCCGTTGGCCACCATTCCAGTTGATTTGTGATGCGGCGATAGCGAAGCTTTCCATTTTTATACTCCTTTAATAGATCCGTCATGGTAAGCGCGCGTACATCCCTAATATCCGTTGCGCGCTTACGAGCTTAGTCACGCTTGAAAAAATGGCTATCGCCCATTTAGAATCATTGGCGATTAGTGAAATATGGCTAAAAGCCATTTATCTTGCCTGATTATGCAATGGCTGTTTCCATGCAAATGGATGCTGCAATAATGTCTGTAGTGACAATTGGATGCCGACTATTCTTCGGATTCTATTGAATAGCCCGAGCGCTTCGGCTTTGCGACCAATGGCACATCGTCGGTTTTCCTCGTTCGAACGGTCAGGCAGCGACATCAGCGACGCCCAACCACTGTCGAATGTGCAGCGTGCTATCGCGGGTGGCGGTGGATGACTGCCAACGGCCCATAGCTGCCCTTCATGGAGGGAGCTATGGCCATTAGCAGTCATTAGCCGCCGACAAAAGCTGGGGCATCCTCCACGCAATTGAGCACAGCGCTAGACTGAGCCCAGTATTCTCAATCGCTAATGGTGGCTCCCATGAAGCACTGGCTTCCCCTGCTGCTCACCTTGCCTCTGTCGCACACCCAGGCTGCGGGACCTGCCTTCAACTGCACTCAGGTCGAGGCCGGCAGCATCGAACAACAGATCTGCCAGAGCGAGTCGCTCTCGGCACTGGACCGGCAAATGGCCGAGGTCTACACAGCCGCACAGCAGAAGGCCGGCAATGAACATCCGCCGGTGCTCAAGGCCGAGCAACGGGGCTGGATCAAGGGTCGCAACGATTGCTGGAAAAGCGCGGACCAGCCCACTTGCATCGCCGACAGCTACCGCCTGCGCATCGCCGAACTGCAGGCCCGCTATCGGCTGGTCGAGGCCACCGGTTCGGTGTCCTACCAGTGTGACGGCAACCCGGACAAGGAAGTGGTTGCCAGCTTCTTCCGCACCGAGCCGCCCACGGCTATCGTGGAGTTCGGTGACCGCAGTTCGCTGATGTACATAGAACAGAGCGCCAGCGGCGCGCGCTACAAGGGGCAAAATGAGAGTTTATGGGAGCACCAAGGTGAGGCCACCGTAGTATGGGGCTATCAGGCTCCGGAAATGCACTGCACGGCGCGTCGATAGCCATCGGGAGGGACGATTTCTGAGCGGGTTCCACTGATTCGGCAGAAGCTCGGCGATTCGCTCCCAGCTTCTATAAGGCACCGTCTCGTTAAGAGGTGTGAGTAGGTCGCAGCGCTATGATCATTTGATCAAAAGCTGCCACCGCCTACCTTCCATCAATGCTTTTCAAGGTTGCCATTTCTAAAGGAAAGCCAAGTCGCAAGAGTCGCTGTTGTCGACGATGCTATCGCAGGTGACTCATGGTGGATTCCAGAGGGGCTACGCAGAGATTTGCACCATCCCCGTAGCCCCAGTCTTTCGTTAGCTTCGATAGTTGATAACAGGCTTGCATTTGATTGGGAAGTTGACCGAGTTGGCAATGAAACACTCGTGGTGAGCATCGTCATGCAAGCGCATTGCAAGCTCTTTATCTGATTGGCTACCAATGATGATTTGAGGTCTTAGCTCTGCTTCCACGAAATGGCCCTTGCGCTCGCCATCTCCTTCGACCATCCGGCCCACCGGGTAATCGACGTACTCCAGCACGCACACATTGTTGACGGCGCACAGATGAAGATACCAGAGCTTGTGGCAGGCCGAGATCGAGGCCAGCAACATGTCTTCAGGGTTCCAGCATTCGGGTTTACCACGAAAAGCAGGGTCGGCCGAACCAAGGATAGGCGCTTTCCCTGGCGCCTCGACAGTGAAGTCTCTCTGGTAAGCCATATAGCTGGCAGTACCCTCACCTGTGTTGCCTATCCAATTGATGGTTACAGCGTAGTTGTGTTCTTTCATCGTCACTCCTGTGTTGGTTCACGGCGAAGCAGGTAACTCGGACGACGGCACGGGCTTTACCCGTGTTCGTGGGTAAAGGGGCGGATTACATGATGACGTTCAACCCGCCCTTGATCACGCATTCGCTTCGGTCGCCACCCAGGCTGTCGGGTAAAAAGGCCGTCAGGTCATAGGGCAGCAATAGGGTGTCCAACGCAAAAGAAAACGGCGTATCGATTAGAAATGGCCAACTGCTCAACGTGTCTGGGTGATTTGCCCAGGCCCACGATGCGCGGGTACCGTGATAAACGCAACGTTCCCCGCTCATGTGGCCAATCGTGCTGAAGCAGCCGCCTAGCGATAACACGGTTAAAAGCAACAGAATTTTTCCCGGCATACATTCCCTTGTAGATTTAGTTGTCGTCCGTGGCGATGAAGCTCAATCAGGGCGCCCTGGCAGCACATATCCGACTTCCAGGGTCGGGCGTGGTGCATCAGTGCGAGCTGGTTGATTTTGCGTGGTCTGCATTAGGAATTACAAGGACGTCCATGATTCCTGTCGATATGCCGCTCAGGCCATATGCCAAGAAGCACGATTGCTGCAAAGGCCATGATGCTTACCTGCTCGCAAACCATCTTCAATTGAAGGCCTCCATTGGCCGCTACCCATTTACCACGAGCGTCCGCCTCACGCCCTGATGAGTCAGTACCGGCCTCATCGCCGGCAAGCCGGCTCCCACAAAATGGACTGCCCCCAAGACCTTGGACCCCATCCGACCCTTGTGGGCAGTCCAGGCAGCCTTCAGGCATGTCGTATACCTGTGGGAGCCGCGCTTGCCGGCGATGGGCCGCGAAGCGGCCCCGGTTACACATGTGGCTCGGCACTGGATAACGCAGCGCTGGGCCGCCGCCTGAGCAGACAAACGAGCAAGACGCATCAGCCTGTGAGAGGATGTTCGCCAACCAAGCCATAAGGCCAGACAGGACCCCGAACACAAGCCTGATGAAGACGCCAAAACGAATCGAACCGCTGATTGAAGACGGACTGGTCGACGAAGTACTGCGACCCTTGATGAGCGGCAAGGAAGCAGCCGTCTACGTGGTGCGTTGCGGCGCCCAGGTACGGTGCGCCAAGGTCTACAAAGAGGCCAACAAGCGCAGTTTCCGCCAGGCCGCCGAATACCAGGAAGGCCGCAAGGTACGCAACAGCCGCCAGGCCCGGGCGATGGCCAAGGGCAGCAAGTACGGCCGCAAGGAAGCCGAGGACGCTTGGCAGAACGCTGAAGTGGCGGCGTTGTTCCGCCTGGCCAATGCCGGTGTGCGGGTGCCCAAACCCTATGATTTCCAGGATGGCGTACTGCTGATGGAGCTGGTGACCGACGCCGATGGCGATGCGGCCCCGCGCCTGAACGACGTGCACCTGGAGGCTGAGGAGGCGCGTGAGTACCACACCTTCGTCATCCGCCAGATCGTGCTGATGCTGTGTGCCGGCCTGGTGCATGGCGACCTCTCCGAATTCAATGTGCTGCTGGGCCCGGACGGCCCGGTGATCATCGACCTGCCACAGGCGGTGGATGCAGCCGGCAACAACCATGCATTCAGCATGCTGCAGCGTGACGTGGCGAACATGGCTCACTATTTCGGGCGCTTTGCCCCGGAATTGAAAGACACCCGCTTTGCCCAGGAAATGTGGGCGCTGTACGAGGCCGGTGAACTGCGTGCGGACAGCCCGTTGACAGGCGAATTCGAGGACGATGAGCATGTCGCGGACGTGGGGGGCGTGATGCGCGAAATCGACGCTGCCCGCTTGGACGATGCCCGCCGCCGAGCTGCACGGACCGAAGCCGAGCATGGGCCGGTCAAGGGCGAAGAACCGCCGCCGCCTTGGCTGCAATGATCTGTCAGCCAAGTCAAAGCATCACTTTCTGGGCTACACGATTGTCCCTGTATCGCATGTTGTGACGAAGGCACTGATCGCCGGGGTTCAGTGCGACAGCAGTATGGGCATTCGAAGGGCTTGCAGAACCCCCCGGGTAGCGCCCCCCAGGACGAATGCTTTCAAGCGCGAATGACCGAACCCGCCCATGACCAACAGGTCGGCGCCGACGGTGAGTGCTTCTTGCTGCAGGCACTCAGCGATCGGTCGCCCGGCCAGCTTCACGCTCAGCGGCCGAGCGTTCAGGCCTCGGTGCTGTAAGGCATGGGCCATGTCCTGCGCGATGTCGGCGTGCTCGAGTGGCTTTTCGCCCTGCACGGTCAGGACCGTGATGAGCATGTCGGCAGCCATCAGGTGTGACGCGTCAGCGAGTGCTCGCGCCGCGACGCGGCTGCCGTCCCAGGCCAACGCCATGTGCCTGATGGGCTTGCTGGGCAAAGGGGGAACGAGGATGCATGGCCTGCCAGCGCCAAAAATCACCGACTCTGCCAGCTCTTGGATGACGGGTTTGTCGACTGCCCACGGCAGGAAGGTCAGGTCGAAATACCTTGACGCCTCTGCCGCTGCGGTACCCGTCAGGCCGGGCACTACCTCTCTGGTGGAGAATTCCACACTGCTCTGGCCGTGGTCCAGGCCGCCCACCATGGCCTGCAGCGCTTTGCACTGCGTTCGACTGTTGCTTTCGGTGGTTTGAATCATGTCGGGGATATTCAGCAGGGTGCTGCCAATGGACGGCGAAAGGTAGGGGATCTTCACCGCAAAGGTCATGACATGCAGGTCATACCCCAGCGCGACGGCCAGGTGTACACCGGCTGCCACAGCGTCATCGGGGAGCACATCCGGATAGGTGACCAACGGCAGGTAAGCCAGATGAAAATTTGCCATGTCCGATACCTTCAGCTGTTGCGAGGCGATGCGCTGCAAGCCAGGTGCACGCAGGCAACTGGCAGTTCAGTGAGGCGGGCTGTTTGGGTAACCCAGTTCCAGTGCCATCAGCGCAGGCATGTCCAGAATTTCCACCAGCCGGCCGTGCAGGTTGACGATACCCAGGGCGCGCAAGTGGGCGACCGAGCGGCAGATGGTTTCCAGGCGCAGCCCCAGGTAGGAGGCCATGTCCTCGCGCGACATGCGTAGCATGAAGCCGTGGGATGAATAGCCGCGGGTGACGAAGCGTCGGGACAAGCCGAGCAGAAAACTGGCCAGCCGCTGCTCGGCAGAGAGGTTGCACAGCATCAGCACGCGCTCATGCTCGCGGATGATTTCCCTGCTCATCAGGCGGTTCAAGCTCTGCTGCAGCGTGGGAAAATCACGCGCCAGGGCCTGCAGGCGATGGTATGGGACGGGGCAGACTTCGCTGTCTTCCAGGGCAATGGCGTCACAGACATGGTGCTCGGTGGCGATGGCGTCGAGCCCCAGTACGTCGCCCGGCATCCAGAAATTGATGACCACACCCTGGCCTTCGGCATTGTTCAGGTTGGTCTTGAAACTGCCTGAATACACCGCATACAAGGCGCTCAGGGGCATATTGGCGTTGAAGAGCGCAGCACCCTTCCTGATGCGGATGCGCGGGCCGATCAATGTGCCCAGGCTGCTGTTGTCACGCAGGGGCAAACCCGTGGGCAAGCACAAGCCGTTGACCCGGCACCCATTGCAGCGCGATGCCAGTGGTTGCAGGTGAATGGGTGGGGGCGGGCGCAGCTGTACCGGCTCGCCGAGCGACTGAACGTCGATCAGGCCCGACATCTCAGGCCTCCCTCGCCGGTCTGGAAGCGACGGTGGCGATCTTGCTCAGTGAATGGGGCGCGTTAAGCCGGGCGGTCAGCACGCCGACGAACTGTTCGGCTTCTATGGGGGTTCTGAAACTCACCCGCCATTCGTCCATGTGGACCCACCAGCGGTTGTCATTGGCGCTTTTCTCGACGTAGACGTTCATCGGAACCTCCAGTGCCTGCATGGGCAAGCAATAGCGATTGATTCGAGGCGCAATGGCGTCCTTGTCAGCAGCGAGGCTAGGTACAGCGTGCGCCGAAAAAACCAATAAGTCTTGATCCGTGTCAATTGCCCGGTAAGCGGCAACAGCCGTTGGTCTGCTCGCGTGCACTGTTGACATACATCAAACCGGGCAGCCGCCGGCAGCAGAGCATCGAGGTACTCATCGAGCCCGCAGAGGTGTGCCATGACCAACTCGCAAAGACTTCTTTTCATCGCTTCGCCCTTGATGCGCCGCACGCCGGTCTTTGATCGAGCGGCGGCGCTGGCCAAAGCCAAGGGCATGCCATTGCACATCGTCGCGTTCGACTACCTCGAGGGGCTGGCCACTGCCGGCCTGGTCAACGACCAGGCCTTGGCGGTCATGCGCGAGGGGTATGTGCAGCAACATCGTCAATGGCTGGAAACCCAGGCATCGTCGATGCGCCGCAATGGTGTGACGGTCACTACCGAGGTGTTGTGGGTACAGCACCCATTGGACGAGATCCAGGTGCATCTACGTGAACAGCCGTTCGCCATGCTGATCAAGGGGCTTGAACATGAGCCTTGGTGGATACGAGCCATGTTCACCTCGCTGGACGTGCAGCTGCTGCGTGACACCCGGATTGCGCTGCACCTGGTGCACAACGCCAGTAATGCCTTGCCGCGCCGGATACTGGCAGCGGTCGACCTGTCGCGCCCGGAGGATCAGTTCGAAGGCTTCAACGACCTGATCATCAGCGAAGCGCTCAAGCTGGCCCTGCAATGCAACGCTCAGATCGAACTGCTGTATGCCTACGATATGGGTGCGATGTACCTGAACGCCGAAGGCTCTCGGGAGCATTCGTTCCTGTTCGATTCGAACCGTTCACGGACACTTCACGAGGCCCAGGCCGATGCCTTCCAGGCATTGGCCGAGCGCAACGGGATCGCCTTCGAGCACCGCCACATGCGGGTGGGGGACCCGGCCAAGGTGCTGGCGCTGTTCATGGACAACAACGACATCGATGTGCTGGTGATGGGCAGCTACCACCATCACGGCATCGGCTGGTTCATTGGCAGTACGGCCGAGCGGATCCTGCACCGGCTCAGCACCAGTGTGCTGGTGTTATCACCCGAGCATTCGCAAGGTTAGAGGGGCAAGGCCCGCAAGGGCCTTGTTTCACCTGCGCAGGTCAAGTTCATGAAGGATTTCGCTGACATCGCCGCCCAGGTAGCGCGAGGTGAACCCCAGCGCCTTGGTCAGCCGGTGCATGGCGTAGTTGTTCGAGAGGTCCCTGGACACCATGCACTGGTAACCATTGCGCCGTGCCGCGGCGATCAGGTGCTGCAGCAACAGCTTGCCCAGCCCCTTGCGCTGCCAGCGCTCGTCGACAGCCACGGCGCATTCGCAATTGTGGCTGCCCGGTATTGCGGCATAGCGGCTGACGCCAAGCTGATGCAGCTGGCCATTGTCATGGGCCAGCGCTACGTAGGCCATGTGCTGGTGACCGTCGACCGGCATCAGCTGCGCGTCCAGGCCGGGCAAGCCACCGCTGAGCCCGGCGAGAAAACGAAAACGGCGGGCCTCATGGCTGATCGTGCTCACAAAGCGCCGGTCCCGTTCGTGATCATCATCGCGCAGCGGCCGAATCAGCACGGCTGTGCCGTCAGCAAGGGTGTCGACCCAGTGCTCGCTTGAATCTTCGGTTTCCAGCAACGGCTTGTTCATAGGGCCTCCAGAGGGCTCGACCAACGTGGGCTGTACTGGTTGTACCGTGAGACGGCGTCATGGTTCTGACATTGATCAACTTGGTGCGCCAGTGGTGACTTTCTGATCTGCATCAAACGCGCTATGGCAGGGGGTTCGAATATCGATGTTACTTGCCATCGCCGCGTGCGGCCGGAGGTTTCCCATGGGTCAGTATCGACAACTGCTGGTGCTGCTTACCGACATCGACCCGCACTCGGCGGCTGTGCGCCGGGCGCTTGCCCTGGCGCATGTCAGCGGCGCAGCGGTGCATATCGTTGGGCTGTTCGAGCCACACGCGGACCATGCGTTACGCCAGGAACAGCTGAACGAAGCCGAGATGCAGCGCCAATACGGGCGCTATCGCGAGCAGCTCGAGGCATTGGTCGAGCGTCACCGGCCCAGCGATGCCTGCCTGACGTTCGATACCGTCAAGGCAGAAGACCTGCGCGAGCAGGCCGCCGATTACATCCGCGAGCTCAAGCCCGATATGGTCATCAAGGACACCGAAAAAACACCGGCACTGGCCCGGTTTTTCGCCACGCCCCTGGACTGCGCGCTGCTGCGAGCGTGCCAGTGCTTGCTGCATTTCGTACCTCGGGCAGCCGCGTCCTTGCCAAAACGCATACTGGTCGCCGTGGACACCGCCCTGCACGATGAACCCCATGACCAGATGCTGTTCAATCGCGCCCTCATCCGTGCAGCCGATGCCCTGGCGTTGCAATGCGATGCGCAGTTGCATCTGCTGGGTGCATATGACCTGGCGGGTGTGTTCGCCCCAGAAATGCTGGTGACGCAGACCTGGGTCGAGGAGATGCGAGATGCCTTGCAGGTGTCGTTCGATGCATTGGCCGATGCCGAAGGTGTGCCCCACGATTGCCGGCACTTCAAGGAAGGAGGGGCAGTGCAAGTGATTCGCGAGCAAGTGGCGGCCCTGGACATCGACGTGGTGGTTATGGGGGTTGTGCAGCCCAGGGGGCTGAGCAAGCTGCTGGGCGACACCACCGAGCGCATTGTGAGCGACCCACCGTGCAGCGTGCTGTCCGTTCACCCCTGCGTGATCGACACCTGGGAGCCGCCACCATGCAACTGACCTTCTTCGGCGGTACGGGCACAGTGACGGGCAGCAAGTTCCTGCTGACGCGTGATTCGACACGGGTGCTGATCGACTGCGGTCTTTTCCAGGGTTACAAGCAGCTGCGCCTGCGTAATTGGGAGCCACTGCCGGCGGCGCTGCGGGCGGTCGATGCGGTAGTGCTCACCCATGCCCACCTGGACCACAGCGGCTACCTGCCGGTGCTGGCGCGCGAGGGCTTCAGCGGGCCGGTGTATGCCACCCCGGCAACCTGTGCCCTTGCTGAAATCCTGTTGCTCGACAGCGCCCGATTGCAGGAGGAACAGGCCGACCATGCCAATCGTCATGGCTATTCCAAGCATTCGCCGGCCCGGCCCTTGTACACCGAGCAGGATGCCAAACGTGCGCTGCAGCTGTTCAGGCCCGTCGAGTTGCACCAGCGTACCCCGATCGCACCGGGTGTCGAACTGTTGCTGCGCACGGCCGGGCACATTCTGGGCGCGGCGACCGTGCAACTGACGGTGGATGGTCAGACGCTGGTGTCATCAGGTGACCTGGGGCGGCCCAACGACCCCGTGATGCGTGCACCCGAGCTGATCGGTGCGGCCGATGTGCTGCTGGTGGAGTCGACCTACGGTGACCGCTCACACCCCGCCCAAGCGCCGGAACGCTACCTGGCCGACGTGATCAACCAGACCCTGCTGCGCCATGGCATCACGCTGGTGCCGTCATTCGCGGTGGGCCGTGCGCAACTGTTGCTGTACTACCTGTACAGGCTCAAGCGTGACGGGCTGATACCCGACATCCCCGTGTACCTGAACAGCCCGATGGCGACGGATGCCACCGCCCTGTACCAGCAGTTCAGGCGTGAGCACCGCCTGACGGCGCTGGAATGCGCACAGATGTGCAAAGGTACGCAGATCATCCGCACGGTCGATGAGTCCAGGCGCCTGGATCAGTTGCGCGAACCTGCGGTGATCATTGCCGCCAGCGGCATGGCCACGGGGGGGCGGGTGTTGCATCACCTCAAAGCGCTGGCGCCCAACGCGCACAACAGCATCCTGTTCTCTGGTTTTCAGGCGGGTGGGACCCGGGGCGCCGATATCGTTGCCGGGGCGCGCAGCGTGCGCCTGCATGGCGAAGACGTGCCGATTCGCGCGCACGTCTTCGCCATGGACAATCTGTCGGCCCATGCCGACGCGGACGAAATCATGGAGTGGTTGCGCGGTTTCACCCGGCCACCGCGGCAAACCTACGTCATTCATGGCGAACCGCATGCTGCGGACACCTTGCGTCGGCGGATAAGCCTTGAGCTCGGCTGGCAGGTGTGCGTGCCCGAGCACATGGAAACCGTTGCCATAGACCCTGTGCGTTGAACCGGGGCTGGAGGCTTTCATGAACATGCAAACCAGGGTGAGGCTAAGCGCTTGGGCAAGACGGCCCAAGGGCAGCATTGGGTGCATCGCGGCCATCGCCACATTGGCCATTGCCGCCTCGGTATACCAGGTACTGGGCCCAGCCTGGCGCCTGCCGATGCATGAGCCGGCCATTGCGCTGACGCTGCTGACACTGAGCGCGGCGGTCGGGTTGGGCGTGCACCGGGTTTTCAAGAAAACAGTGGGCACCACCATTTTTTCCGGGCAGGCCACCGGTTGGCAGGCAAGGCTCGCCATGGTCCGGGATGTGGCCAGAGAGTCGAACATTCTGCTGGGCATGTTGCTACTGCTGGCGATGCTGGGCGTCGGCACACTAGGGCTCGCCAGCCGCTCCGTGCAAGGCATCGTCAGCGGATGCGAGACCAACCTGCAGGCACAGGTCGATCTGCCAGAGGACCAAGCGCTCGCCGCGTTGATCGCCAAGCCCGTCTGTCAGTGCCTGGCGCAGACGTTTCTGGAGCGCAATGGTGTCCTTCGGCTGGCGCTGTTCAATACGCCGTTGCTGGAGGTCAGTGCTTTCAAAGGGCTGACCGAGGCTGATGAGCGGCGGTGCCTGGAGCAACTGGACCTGCTGCCCGAGGCTACCGCCGCAGCGCCGCCTCAGGCCAGCGATAGCCGGTGAATCACTTGGCTTGGGTCGTCCGGGTCTCTGGCAGTGGTAAACCCAGCTGCCTGGGCCAGGTCGCGCATCGCCACATTGGCCGCGGCGTCAATCGAATACATCTGGCGCAGGCCCTTGGCCCGTGCGTGGTCGATCAGGTGCCGGAGCAGCAATGTGCCCAGGCCGTGACGCTGCCAGCTGTCGAGCACGGTAACGGCGCATTCGCATGCTTGGTGATCCGCACCGGTGGCGTAGCGGGAGATACCGACTTCCTGTAGCTCACCGTCGACATGCGCGAGGGCCACATAGGCCATATGCTGGTCCTGATCGACCACCATCAGTTGGTCCAGCAGGGCTTCCCCAGGCTCCTTGAGCTGGGACAGAAAACGGAAGTGGCGCGACTGAGGAGACAGGCGTTCGATGAAGTGCTTTTCGCGTTCACGATCCTTGGGCTGCAAGGGCCTGATCAGCACATGGGTGCCATTGTCGAGTGCTTCGATCCAGTGTTCGCCGGTGGTCGCAGGAAATGCCGGTGCTGCTTGTGGGCGGGGTGTTTCGGCGGATGCCATGGCAAGCCTCCTTACGGTTTGCGGGTGTTCAAAGGAGGTTCAGTTTCAACGCGTTGCCTTTGGCGCGCTTGATCGTTGTCAATTGCCGGGTTGATAGGCCCACGCCTCGCTACTTGGCCTTCCAGTATTTCTGCATTTCCAGAAACAGAAAGGAGGCCGTCCAGGTGATCATCACCAGCCCCGTGAGTGCCTGCAGGCCTGTGAGGTATTTGAGGTCGCCGCTGGGCGTGATGTCGCCGAAACCGATAGTGGTATAGGTAGTGAACGAGAAATACACGCAGTCCATGAACGTGCCGTCGAAGTTGCCGCTCAGCGTGCCCCAGCCTTCGGTACTGGCCATCAGGTAATAGGCCAGGGCAAAGCACCAGACTTCCAGTGCGTGGGCCGCCAGCGCGCCGAGCACACCGATGACGATGCGGAACCGGCTCCAGAGCTTGAGCCGCGGCAGCCAGTCGTTCAGGCGCAGCAGGCATTCGTAATGGATCACCACCACCAGCACCACGACCAGCGCGTTGATCAGCGTGACGGTCAGCATCGACGGCTCCCCTGCGGCTTTGAGAGAAGTGTGGCCGGTAATGGCCATCGTGTCGGTTCTACAACTGAAAATCAGCAGGGGATTGATAAAGATCACCCACCTGCCAATTAGCCGCTGGCTTGCCGCCGATGGCGATGGTGGGGGAGCAGCCCAACAACGCAGGTCATCTCCGTAACTTCAGATTGCCTTCAGATTGACCACAGATACTCACCCCATCAAGCCCAAACGGGGGGAGTTTCATGACCCAGTCTCAGTGGAGCAGCCTGCTCCCATTGCCCATCGGCAGCCACGTCGACCACCAGGCTCACTTGTCGCTTCATCTGCACAAGGACCCGGGGCGCGATGAGCTTGAGCATTTCATCCATCAGTGTTTTGCCAACGTGCATCACGCTGATGTGCACCATTACCTGCCCGAGCTGCTGGCGTTGCATGACAGCCAGGGGCGGTTGGTCGCTGCCGCAGGCATGCGCCCGGCCAGCAGCGGGCCGCTGTTTCTGGAGCACTACCTGGATGAACCGCTGGAAGCTGCAGTTTCACGCGTGGCGGGCTGCACCCTTGAGCGCGCATGCATGGTCGAAGTCGGCAACCTGGCCGCGCTCAGTGCCGGTAGCGCGCGAATCATGATCATCGCGGTGACCTGGTTGCTGGCCCTGCGCGGCTTGAGGTGGGTGGCGTTCACCGGCGCGACGACATTGATCAACAGCTTTCAGCGCTTGGGGCTGGTGCCATCGGTACTGGCGTCGGCCGACCCAGCCCGGTTGAACGGGCAGGTGGACCAGTGGGGGACCTACTACGCTCAACACCCGAAAGTCTTTGCCGGCAATATCGGTAGTGGCTTCGATGCCTTGAGCAGGGCAGGGGTGTTCCAGCGCCTGGGCTTGCCAATGGTTTTTGAGGAAACTGGCCATGCCGCATGAGCTGGAGCGTTTTCATCAGCTGCTGGTCTCGTATGCCCGCGACCACGGTGACGCAATCGCCGTACAAGATTCGACAGAGCGCTTCACATTCAGGCAACTACTGGCAGAAGTGGGTTTGCGCATCCAGGATTTGCGCACGCGTTCGCCAGGCACGCTGGTACTGGCCCTGGATAATGGCCCGCAGTTGCTCTTCTGGGATCTGGCGGCGCTTTTTACCCAGCGCCCCTGCGTGGTCGTGCCCCCGTTCTTCAGTGTTGCCCAATTCAGCCACTGCATCGCGCAGAGCGGCCCCAGCCATGTGTTGTGCGGCCCGCAATGGTGCGCGCCGCTCGCTGAGCTTGGGTTCGCCCAACAGGATGGGTTTTGGGTTCGCGAGGCAGACGCCACTGCGGCGCTGCCGCCCGGTACCGCCAAGATCACCTACACCTCTGGCAGCACGGGCAAGCCCAAAGGCGTGTGCCTGTCTGCCGAAGCCCTGTTGCGGGTAGCCCGGGAACTGGAAGTGGCCAGCCGTCCCAGTGAACCGCAGCGTTACCTGGTGGTGCTGCCGCTGGGTGTGCTGCTGGAAAACCTTGGTGTTTATGCCGCACTGATGGCTGGCGCGGGTGTGTTGCTGTATCCCCAGGCACAACTGGGTATGGGAGGAGCCAGCCAGGTCGATTTCAAGCGCTTGCTGGGGGCAATCGTCCTGAGCGGCGCGCAAAGCCTGATCCTGGTGCCGCAGCTACTGATGGGGTTGATCACTGCCATCGAGCGCGGGCTGATGCGGGTGGGGGCGCTGCGCTTCGTTGCGGTCGGCGGTGCCCGGGTGGCGCCCAGCCTGTTGGCCCGCGCCGAAGCGATCGGCCTGCCGGTGTTCGAAGGTTATGGCTTGTCCGAGTGCGCTTCGGTGGTGGCCTTGAACCGGCCAGGCGCAACCCGCCGGGGCAGTGTCGGCAAACCGCTGCCCCATGTGCAGGTGCGTATCGCCGAGGACGGGGAGGTGCTGGTGGCGGGCTCAGTGTTGCTCGGCTACCTGGAGGAACCACCCGTCTGCGATAGCTGGTGGGCTACAGGCGACCTCGGCCACCTCGACGATGAGGGCTACCTGTACCTCGATGGCCGCAAGAAACATCAGTTCATCACCAGCTTCGGGCGCAACGTCAACCCGGAATGGGTGGAGGCGGAACTGACCCAGGGCGGTGTGATCGGCCAAGCGTTCGTGCATGGCGAGGCCCTGCCAAAGAACCTGGCATTGCTCTGGCCGCTGGACCCTGCCACCCCCAACACCCTCATCGACCAGGCCGTACAGCAGTGCAATGCCTTGCTGCCGGACTATGCCCGGGTACATGCCTGGCGTCGCCTGCCGTGCCCGCTGTCCAGTACCGACGACACCTTGACCGCCAACGGCCGCCCGCGACGCGAGGCCATCCTGCGGCGTTACCACTCCCTGTTATCCGATATCTCGTTGTGAGGGCTGCCATGTCTTTTTTCGACACGCTGCAACTGCAAACCACCCAGGAGCGCCAGGCCCTGTTCGCCGTGCCGGTCATACGCGATGCGTTGGCGGGCCACGTCAGCCTCGACAGCTATGTGGCCTTCCTGACCCAGGCATACCACCATGTACGCCACACTGTGCCGCTGATGATGGCGTGCGGGGCGCGCCTGCCTTCGCGCCTGGAATGGCTGCGCGGCGCTGTTTGCGAATACATCGAGGAGGAGTATGGCCACGAGCAGTGGATCCTCAATGACATCAATGCCTGTGGGGGCGACTGGGAAGCGGTGCGTGACGCTCGGCCAGCACTGCCGATCGAGCTGATGGTCGCGTACCTTTACGACCTGATCGCCCGGGGCAACCCGGTCGGGCTGTTTGGCATGGTCAACGTGCTCGAAGGCACAAGCGTTGCTTTGGCCACCCAGGCTGCCGGCACGATCCAGAGCACGTTGGCGTTGCCGGACCGGGCCTTCAGTTACCTCAGCTCCCACGGCGCTCTCGACCAGGACCATATGGTCACTTACAAGCGCCTGATGGACCGCCTTGATGACGCTGATGACCAGCGCGCTGTGATCCATGCGGCCAAAGTGGTTTACCGCCTGTATACCGACATGTTCCTGGGGCTGCCGCGTGCGGGCCTGCATGAGGTGCGTCATGCGCTTGCCTGAGTGCGCAGTGATACTCACCGGCGCCAGCGGAGGCATCGGCCTGGAGCTGGCCGAACAGTTGTGCGCAGACGGTGCCCGGGTGTTGGCGGTGAGCCGGCAGATGGGCAAACTCGCCGGCCTGATGAACCGTTACCACGACAGGCTGCTGTGGCAGTCGGCCGACCTGCGCAGCCATCAGGGGCGTGAACAGGTGCTTGCCCGCGCCCGGACGATGGGGGGCGTCAACGTCCTGATCAATGCCGCAGGCGTGAACCGCTTTGCCCTGCTTGACCAACTAGACGAGCAGGCGCTGGACGAACTGCTGGACATCAACCTCAAAGCCGCGGTGCAACTGACCCGTGTGTGCCTGCCGCTGCTGCGCGAACAACCCCGGGCGATGGTGGTCAACGTCGGCTCCACCTACGGCTCGATCGGTTACCCAGGTTACGCCACCTACTGCGCCAGCAAATTCGCCCTGCGCGGTTTCTCCGAGGCGCTGCGCCGGGAGCTGGCCGATACCTCGGTGAATGTCATGTACGCCGCACCCCGGGCAACCCGCACCGCGATGAACAGCACCGCCGCCACGGCGCTCAACCAGGCGCTGAAGGTCGGCATGGACGACCCTGCGGATGTGGCCCGCGCGGTGCTCAAGGCCGTGCAGTCAGAACGCAACGAGCTGTACCTGGGGTGGCCGGAAAAGCTCTTCGTGCGCATCAACGGCATGTTGCCCGGTGTGGTCGACCGTGCGCTGCGCAAGCAACTGCCGGTGATCCGTCGATACATCGCCAGTCATTCCAAGGAGTCGCTCAAATGAAAGGTCTGTTCATCGCTGGCCTGCTGGCCTTCGCACCGCTCACCTGGGCGCTGGACCAGGCTGGCAGCCAACAACTGGCTGACTTGCAACAGCGCTGGGCGCAGATTCAGTACCAGATGCCTGAAGGCAAGCGCGCCGAGGCGTTCGAGAGACTGGCAAGCGACGCCTCCACGCTGGTTCACCAGCATCCCGGCTCGGCCGAACCCTTGATCTGGGAGGGCATCATCAACAGCAGTTGGGCAGGTGCCATTGGCGGGCTGGGGGCGTTGGGCAAGGTCAAGTCGGCCAAGGCCAGCCTGGAAGAGGCGATCAAACTCGACCCCAGTGCCCTGCAGGGCTCGGCGTATACCAGCCTGGGTACCTTGTATGACCAGGTGCCCGGCTGGCCTATCGGTTTTGGTGACAGCGACAAGGCCGACACCTTGTTGCGCAAGGCGCTGCAGATCAACCCCAATGGTATCGACAGCAACTACTTCTGGGCCGATCATCTGTTCCGGCAAAAGCGCTATGCGCAGGCCACTGCCGCCCTGGAAAAAGCCCGGCAGGCGCCGCCACGCCCGGGGCGCGAGTTGGCCGACCAAGGCCGGCGCAGGGATATCGATGCTTTACTCAAGGCCATCAAGGACAAACAGGACTGAACATGCGGCTGCTGCTGGTTGAGGATGATCCCGCCCTGGGTGAGGGGATCTGCGACGGGTTGCGCCAGGAGGGTTATACCCTCGATTGGTTGCGCGATGGCCTGAGCGGGCTGCATGCCCTGCAAAACGAAATGTTCGACCTGGTGATCCTCGACCTCGGCCTGCCGCGCCTGGGTGGCATCGAGTTGCTGCGACGGGTCAGGGCAGGGGGCGACAGCCTGCCGGTTCTGATCCTTACCGCGCGCGATGCTACCGAGGATCGCATCATCGGCCTGGATGCCGGTGCCGACGACTACCTGATCAAGCCCTTCGACCTCAACGAGCTCAAGGCTCGGCTGCGCGCCTTGCTCAGGCGCAGTGCCGGCCGGGCCACGGTGCTCATCGAGCACGCAGGCGTAAGCCTTGACCCTGCCACTCAGCAGGTGCACTACAACGGTGTACCTGTGGTACTGACGCCCAAGGAGTATCGGCTGCTGCACGAGTTGCTGGCGCAACCGGGCAAAGTGTTTACCCGTGAGCGGCTGACCCAGTTGCTGTACGGCTGGGACGAGGAGCCTGAAAGCAACACGCTGGAAGTGAACATCTATCACCTGCGCAAGAAGCTGTTCAACGGCCTGATCCGCACGGTGCGCGGTATCGGGTATCTGGTCGAGGGCAAGGTATGAGCTCGCTGCGCCAGCGTACGCTGTGGCGGGTGATGGCGCTGATGCTGCTCGGCACCGGTTTGTTGGCGCTGTACAACTATCACGACAGCCGGCGCGAGATCAACGAAGTCTACGATGCCCACATGGCTCAGAATGCCCGGCTGCTGCAGGGTGTCATGAACCTGCCGGTGCAGGATGGCAATCGCGAAAAACTGTATCGGGCGTTCAACGAAGCGCTGGGCAAGGCCGGGCGCCATCGCGTGGGCCACCCCTATGAAAGCAAGCTGGCGTTCCAGGTATGGGGTGAGGGAGGGCGGCTGCTGGTGCACACGCCCAGTGCGCCGACGCTCGACGCACCGCCCACGGCCCCCGGCTTTTATGATTTCGCCAGCGGTGGCGAGCAATGGCGTGGCTTCGTTCTACCGGTGCCCGAGAAGCAGTGGGTGATCTGGGTGGGTGAGCGCGACGATGTACGCTACGACCTGATCGACCGCATCGTGCGCCATACCCTGTTACCGTTTCTGCTCGGCAGCCTGGGCCTGGTAGTGCTGGTCTGGGCAGCCATCGGCTGGGGATTGCGGCCGTTGCAGAACATGGCCGATGTGATTCGTGCGCGCCATGCCGACTCCCTGGAGCCTTTGCAACTGGTGCCGTTGCCGACCGAACTGGAACCCATGCAGGCTGCCATCAACCGCCTGCTGGCGCAGATCGAGGACCTGTTGCGGCGCGAGCATCGGTTCATCGCAGACGCCGCCCATGAGATGCGCACCCCGCTGGCGATCCTGCGCCTGCATGCGCAAAACGCACAGGCCGCCAGTACCGATGCCGAGCGACAGAAAGCCTTGGGCTTTCTGATTGGCGGTGTGGACCGGCTGACCCGGGTAGTCAACCAGTTGCTGACCCTGGCCCGTGTCGAGCCGCGCCTCGGTCAGCGTCCCACCGCCCTTGTCGACCTGAGCGAAGTAGTCACCGATGTGCTGGCGGATCTCACACCCTGGATACTGGATCGCGGCCTGGAGCCCTCGCTGGATATCAGCGAGGGTGACCACGGTCTGCTGATCGATGCTGGTGCGTTGGCCATCGCCCTGCAGAACCTGGTGTCCAATGCAGTGGAGCATTCACCGCCCGGTGGGCGCATCACCGTATCACTCAAGCGTCTGGCCAATCGCCTCGAACTGGTTGTCGAAGATGAAGGGCCGGGCATCGACGAGGCCAACCTCGGGCGGGTGTTCGAGCGCTTCTACAGCCGCAATAGCCCCAATGGGGCAGGGCTTGGGCTCTCGATCGTGGCTACCATCACCGAGCGCCTGGGCGGGCAGGTGCGCCTTGAGAACAGGGCCAGCGGCGGGCTGGCAGCTACCCTGACGTTTGCATTGCAGTAAGCAGCCAGCCAAACAGGCCGCAGCCCAGGACCACCAGCCAGGGTGGCATCTTCCAGAACATCAGGGCCACGAGGGCTGTGAGCGCAAAAGCGAAGTCCGATGGCGTGGCAATGGCGCTCGTCCAGACCGGGTGGTACAGGGCGGCTAACAGCAGCCCTACCACGCTTGCGTTCACACCACCCAGCGCGGCCTGGCTACGCGCGCTGTGCCGCAGTTTTTGCCAGAAGGGCAAGACGCCGACCACCAGCAGGAAGGAGGGAGTGAAAATGGCCAGAATGCAGACCGTAGCGCCCACCCAGCCGGAGGGCTGCACGGTCATGGATGCCCCCAGAAATGCCGCGAAGGTGAAGAGGGGCCCCGGTACCGCCTGTGCCAGGCCATAACCCGCCAGGAAGGTGTCGTTGCTGACCCAGCCGTTGGGCACTGTCGCCGACTGCAGCAACGGCAGCACCACATGCCCGCCACCGAAGACGAGTGAGCCTGCGTTGTAGAAGGCGTTCACCATCGCCAGGACCTGCGACGGCCAGACCTGGGCCAGCAGCGGTAGCCCGAGCAACAGAGCAAAGAACACTGTCAGCGCGATCAGGCCGGTTTTGCGGCTGACTGCAAACGGCAGTTTTTCCGCTGCCGGAGGTGGCGTGGACTTGAACAGCACCCAGCCTGCCAAGGCAGAACACACAATCACGCCGGTCTGCCCCAGCGCAGAGGGCCACACAAGCGCCGCGCAGGTGGCGCACAAGGCGATGGTCACACGCGCAACATCGGTGCAAAGGCTGCGTGCTATGCCCCACACCGCCTGGGCGACAACCGCGACTGCAACGATCTTCAGGCCGTGCAGCAAACCACCAGGGGCGGCGCCGCCCCATGCCGAGATGCCCTGGGCCAACAGGATCAGCATGATGGCCGATGGCAAAGTGAAGCCTGCCCAGGCTGCCACCGCGCCCGAGAAACCTGCGCGTGAGAGGCCAAGGCCTATCCCGACCTGGCTGCTCGCCGGGCCGGGAAGCACCTGGCACAGGGCGACCAGTTCGGCGTAACTGCGTTCACTGAGCCATTGGCGGCGCGATACCAACGCTTCGCGAAAGTAGCCCAGGTGCGCAATGGGGCCACCGAAAGAAGTCAGCCCCAGGCGCAGGAAAATCAGAAAGACCGACCAGGCAGAGTCGCAAGACTTCACCTCGCTGTTGCTGCGTTCTGACATGCAGGCTCCTTGGATTGATGTCGCCGCTGTTTTCCTGGGGCGCAACCACCTGCGTCGGGCGCAGGGTGGCGTTCGGGGTCACAGGCACTGAAAATCCCACGCCAAGCCCAAACTACCGACTCATTTTTTCAAAGTTTGCTGTGCGCCGCCTACGCTGTCCAGAACAGTGGCTGGCAGGAAGCACCATGAGCAATTTCCCTATCGTTGCTACCGTCCTCTCGATGATCTTGGGGCTGTCGGTCACCCGCCTGCTTCTGGGCGCGCTGACGGTCTTTCGTATTCGTCGTAGCGCTGCCCCTGATTGGGTGGCCCTGGTCTGGGCGGTCATGCTCTTCACCACACAGATGGATTTCTGGTGGGCGGTCAATGCACTGCCACAAGTAAGGGCGACCTTCTCGTTCCAGGAATTTCTGCTGCTGGTGCTGCTGGCGCTTTCGCTGTTCGTCTCCTCGGCGCTGATGTTGCCCAGCCGAAGCGAGGACGAAGTGGGAGGGCTGCGCCTGTACTTCGAGCAGGATGGCCGGTACGCGCTGCTGTTCCTGTCGGGCTATTACCTGCTTGGGCTCATCGTCAACATTTTGCTGTTCGGCGTCTCGCCGCTGGCGCTTTGGGGCGCTTTTGACGTGGTGATGATCGTGATTCCCCTGTGCGTGTTCGCAGCCCGCTCGCGGAGGGCCTATTCGCTGCTGACCGTGGTATTCGTGCCTATCAACATTGCGGACCTGGTGATAACGCTACTGGCGTGACCGAGGGTTGGCCCCGGCTCATTTGGCCATGAAGCCCGGCGGTGGCGGGGTAAGCTCGCCAAGCAGGCTTTTCAAACCATCACCCCATTGTTTGCGGATATGGCTGTAGTAGGGGTCGTCTTGATGGATGCGCACCGGCTCCCTGGCCGTGAGGCTGTCCTTGCCATACACCAAAAGGTCCAGCGGCATGCCGACCGACAGGTTGCTGCGAATGGTCGAGTCGAATGAGATCAAGCCGCAGCGCAGCGCTTCGTCCAAGGGCGTGTCGTAGGTCAGGTTGCGGTCGAGAATCGGTCTGCCGTACTTGCTCTCGCCCAATTGCAGGAACGGCGTGTCCGGCGTTGCCTGGAAGAAGTTGCCTTGGGCGTAGACGTTGTAGATGCCCATGGCGCTGCCCGCGATCTGGCCGCCCACCATGAACGAGGCGCTCAGGTCGATCTGCGCCGTCAGCTTGCTGCGGTCACGGGTGATGACTTCGCGAAGGGTTTCGGCCACCAGTGCCGCCGCGTCGTAGAGCGTGCCGACGTTCAGCAGGTGGCTGCCGGTACCTCGGCTACGTTGCTCAAGCAGGTTGACCACCGATTGCGAGGTGGCAAGGTTGCCGGCGGTCTGCAGGACGATCAGCCGGTCCCCCGGCACGCTGAAAACGAACAGTTTGCGAAACGTGGATATCTGGTCGATCCCGGCATTGGTACGGGAGTCGCAGATGAATACCAGCCCGTCCGCCAAATGCATAGCGACGCAGTAGGTCATGCTTTCTACCTTGTTCTTGGAATGGAGCGGCCCCGCCGCGCAGGGCGCGACGGGGCCCGCTAGCGTTGCGCCAGGCGCTTACTGGCGGTGCACGTGGACGCTGGCCTGCATGGATTCGACGCCGCCACCGCGGCGCACGCCCCGGACCGGGCAGGCGTCGAGGTAATCCAGGCCGACCGCCAGTTTCAGGTGCCGTTCGGGCCGGGTGAGGCGGTTGGTGACGTCGAAGCTGTACCAGGCATCATCGATCCAGGCTTCGGCCCACGCGTGGCTGGCCAGGTGGGTTTCGTCTTCGGTGCACAGGTAGCCGGACACGTAGCGCGCCGGGACGCCCAGGCTACGGGCGCAGGCCAGGAAGGCGTGGGTATGGTCCTGGCACACCCCGGCGGCGCCGGCAAATGACTCGCTGGCGGTGGTGCCCACCGAAGTAGCCCCCGGGCTGTAGGGCATATGGTCGGCCAGCCCTTGCATCAGGGCGGTCAGCGCGCCCCGGTCGCGGCGCTCGCCGCACTGCTGGGTGGCAAAGGCCTTGAGTGCGTCACTGGCCTGGGTGAGGTGGCTGCTGCGCAGAAAAGGCAGGGGCGATTGGCCGCCGGCCTCATGTTCACAGCCCGGGTCGATTTCCACCTGGCCACTGGCGGTAAGGGCCAGGTGGCCATGGGGTTTGTCTAGGGTCAGTACGTGCAGGATATTGCCATACGGGTCGATCTGGCTGTTCACCTTGCAGGGCAGGTCCAGTTGCCACTCGAGGATGCGCTGGCGCTCGCTGCTGCGCGGTGTCAGGCGCAGGAACTGGATGCTGTTGCACACATCACTGGCGTAGCTGTAGGTGGTGTCGTGGCGAATGGACAGTTTCATACGACCTCCAGGTAGGAATTGTGCACGGTCTGGCCCAGTTGGTGGATGCGGCCGATGAAGTCGGTCAGCCACACGTGCAGCCCGGCTTCGAGAATTTCATCGATGGCGGTGTAGCGCAGCCGCGCGTTGAGTTCGGCAGCCATCCGTTGTGCAGCGCGGCCGGTAGTGCCAGGCAGCGCGGCGAGTATCTGGTCGAGCTCTTCGATGCAGGCATGCAATGACCGTGGCACGTCAACGCGCAGCAGTAACAGCTCCGACACCGGCCGTGCGCTGGGCGCGTTGCGGTAGATTTCGTTGAAGGCTTCGTAGGACGTCAGGGCGCGCAACAAGGCGCTCCACTGGTAGTAACCCCTTGCCGAGTCGTCGCTGACCTCCTCGGAAGTTTCGCCGAACATTTCGTAGCGGGCATCGAGCAGGCGCAGGGTGTTGTCCGCCCGCTCCAGGAAGGTGCCCAGGCGAATGAAGCTGTAGGCATCGTTGCGCATGATGGTACCAGCGGTTGCGCCGCGGAACAGGTGGGAGCGTTCCTTGACCCAGTCGCAGAACTGGCTGATGCCATAGCGTCCAAGGCCGTTGCTGGCGATGTTGCGCATTTCGATCCAGGTGGCGTTGATGTTTTCCCACATGTCGGCGGTTATGCGCCCACGCACCGCATGGGCGTTGGTGCGCGCTGCCTGCAAGCAGCAATAGATGCTGCTGGGGTTGTTCGCGTCCAGCGCAAAGAAGTGCAGCATGCGCTCGGTGTCCAGCTCGGCGTGCTTGCGGATGTAATCGTCCAGCGTGCCGGACGCCAGCAGCGACATGGCCAGCTCTGTGTGGCCATCCGAACGGCCGGCTTGCGGCATCAGCGACAGCGAGTAGCTGACCTCGAGCATGCGCGCGAGGTTTTCGGCGCGCTCCAGGTAGCGGGACATCCAGTACAGGTCGGAAGCGGTTCTCGAAAGCATGGCTCAGTCCTCCACCACCCAGGTGTCTTTGGTGCCGCCGCCCTGCGACGAGTTGACCACCAGCGAGCCTTCCTGCAGTGCCACGCGGGTCAGGCCGCCCGGCACCAGGCGCGTTTCGCTGCCTGACAGCACGAACGGACGCAGGTCGATGTGGCGCGGCGCGATACCGCTTTCGACGAAAGTCGGGCAGGTGGACAGGCACAGCGTGGGCTGAGCGATGTAGGCGTGCGGGCGCGCCTTGATGCGGGCCCGGAAGTCCTCGATTTGCGCCGCCGTTGCAGCGGGGCCGACCAACATGCCATAGCCGCCGGAGCCTTGGGTTTCCTTGACCACCAGCTCGGGCAGGTGGGCCAGAACGTGGGACAGGTCCTGTGGCTTGCGGCATTGCCAGGTGGGCACGTTCTTCAGGATCGGCTCCTCGCTCAGGTAGAAGCGGATCATCTCGTCGACGTAGGGGTAGATCGACTTGTCGTCGGCAACGCCGGTGCCCACCGCGTTGGCCAGCACGACATTGCCTGCCCGGTACACCGAGATCAGCCCCGGTACCCCCAGCATCGAATCAGGGTTGAACGACAGGGGGTCGAGGTATTCGTCGTCCAGGCGGCGGTAGATCACGTCCACTTGCTGCGGGCCTGCGGTGGTGCGCATGTAGAGGTGGTCGTTGCGCACGAACAGGTCGGCGCCTTCGACCAGCTCGATGCCCATCTCCCGCGCCAGGAAGGCGTGCTCGAAGTAGGCACTGTTGAAGCGCCCGGGGGTGAGCACCACGGCGGTCGGGTTGTCCAGCGGGCTGGCACTCTTGAGTGTGTCGAGCAGCAGGTTGGGGTAGTGGTCGATCGGTGCGATGCGTTGGGCGGCGAACAGTTCAGGGAACAGGCGCATCATCATCTTGCGGTCTTCGAGCATGTAGCTGACGCCGCTGGGGGTGCGCAGGTTATCTTCCAGTACGTAATACGTACCATCGCTGTCGCGTACCAAATCGACGCCGGCGATATGGGCGTACAGCCCGCGGTGCAGGTTCAGGCCCTGCATGGCGACCTGATAACCCTCGTTGGCCAGCACTTGCTCTGGCGCAATGATGCCGGCCTTGAGGATGCGCTGATCGTGGTAGATGTCCTGGAGGAACAGGTTCAGCGCCTGAACCCGCTGGATGCACCCACGTTCAACGATGCGCCATTCGCTGGCGCGGATGCTGCGCGGGATGATGTCGAAGGGGATCAACCGCTCGGTGTCCTGCTGGTCACCGTAGAGGGTGAAGGTGATACCGGCCCGGTGGAACAGCAGGTCGGCCTCATGCCGCCGTTGTTCCAACAGTTCCAGCGGTGTGTTCGCCAGCCAGCGGGCGAACTCCTGATAGTGCGGGCGGCAACTTCCGTTTGCCTCATACATTTCATTGAAAAAAGCCCGGGACATACCCACTCCTTGCCACGACTCGTCGGCAGTTTCGTTTCTCGCTTGCCAAGCGATCGGGAGAGGGCGTTGCAATGACGATGCCGGAACGGGCAGGGCGCAAGCGTCAGGAACAAAAATGGCTCTGGAGCAGCGTGAGTGCGCTTGTCGCTATCAATATCGCGACAATATCAGGCGATTTGACGGAGGTTGGCGTGGGCGGAGCGCGCCGCCGGCCGCAGCCTGCTGCATCAAATGGGTGCACGCCCGGGTTTATCGAAAAAGTCGAACCAAATCAGGGCAAGCGGTCAGGCGTCAGGCTCTGGCCAGCCGTACCATCAGGCGGTTGCATGCCTGTGGTCGACAACCGTCACGCGGTTGCGGCCCGATGCCTTGGAACGGTACATGGCCTTGTCGGCACTGCTGAGCAAGGTATCGAGTTCACTGGCGGGGGCTTTGGCGAAGGCCAGGCCTATGCTGGCGGTAACGGCGTGTTCGCTGTTGACGCTCAGCTTTGCTATCAAGGTCCGCAGGCGCTCGGCGATCTCGCTGGCAGTGGCCAGAGGCGTGTCGGGTAGCAGGATGGCGAATTCTTCGCCGCCCAGCCTGCCGGCGATATCGTCAGCACGCAGGCTGGCGCTGATGGCTGCACCGATCCGTTGCAACACCTGGTCGCCCGTCGCATGCCCGGCGGTGTCGTTGATCTGTTTGAAATGGTCGACGTCCAGCATCAGCACGGCTACGTACGTCTGCGCTTCCTGGCACAGGGCGTGCTGCGCCAGGGCGCAGTCAAAGAAGGCACGCCGGTTGTTCAAGCCGGTCAGTTCGTCCGTGCATGAGGCCACGATGGCAAGGCGGTGTGCGCGCTCCATTTCATGCCTGAGGCGCCAGGCGGTGACCAGCGCTGAAGACAGGCTGTTCGTTGCATTGACCACGAACGACGCAAACACCAGCACCGCCAGGGCGATGCCCTGTTGCAGCGCGGATGGCTGCAGCAGCAGCCAGCCGGTGCAAGGCAGCAGTACCAAGGCGATCGAGACCAGGGTCATGTTGCGGTACGAGGAGTAACACGAGACTGCGCTGACGGACATGCCCACGGCAAACAGCATGATCAATGCCTGCCCCAACAGGTCGTCGGCAGGCATCACCGCCAGTGCGCCCAAGCCCCAGACTGCCGCAGACAACGCCAGGGTGGCCCAGTAGCGCCACTCCCAGCGTTCGGCCGTGCGTTGGCTGGCGGGTGCTCGCAGGTAGGCGATGAACATCGCGGTGCGCAGGGCCGTCGACAGGCTCAGCACTGTCATCCAGACGGCTACCTTTTGCTGGTCGAAACGCTCCCAGCCCAACCAGCACAGCATTGCCGCCGCCAGGAAACTGCCAAGTACAGCGGGTGCCGACTGGACGAACAGCTGGTGCAGGCGATCCGTCCTAACGCAGTGCGCTATCTCATCGCCTGGATTGAGCTCTGTCATGGCATCGGCCGCAATTCGTGATCGGTGGCGCATTGTGGCACTTTGCCTGCGCACTGGAAAAGCGTTCTGGCGTTCACGCCGGATGCACCCTCATGTTGGTGTCAGTGCGTGCCGAGTGGCAGCGCTTGTCTTGCCTGCCTCTTGTCGGGCCGTACGGGCAACATGGCAGACTGTAGCTGCTTTCCAACGGGATGCTCGAAAACAGTGCCGTGCTCGACGGGCCGGTCCTCGACGATGCGGCCAGCGTCCAGCAGTACGACCCGCTGGCAGAAGTACTGCACCAGGCTCAGGTCATGGCTGATCAGCACGAAGGCGGTGCCGCTGCGCTGGCGTAACGCCTCAAGCTGCTGCAGCGTTTGCAACTGCAATACCCGGTCCAGGTTCGACAACGCTTCGTCGAGCACCACCAGCTGCGGCGAGGCGGCCAGCGCCCGGGCGATGTTGGCACGCTGCAACTGGCCGCCACTCAACTGCTGCGGCAGCCGTTGCGCATGCTCGGCGCGCAGGCCCATGGCCTGCAGCAGTTCGAGCGTGCGCGCTTGCCGCTGGGCTTCATCCATGCCGGTGAGGTGGCGCAACGGTTCGGCGATGCTCCAGCCGATGCTGCGCTGCGGGTTGAAGGCACCGGGGGCGTCCTGGAACACCAGTTGCACGGTGCGCTGGAAATCGCGCGCCTGCTCCCCCCGTAGCTGGCTGACATCCTGCCCGGCAGAACTCACCTGGCCCTGGGTCGGTTTTTCCAGCCCGAGCAGCAGCCGCGCCAGCGTACTTTTGCCGCTGCCACTGCTGCCCAGCAGGCCGACCGACTCACCGGCATGCAGTTGCAGCTCGATACCGTCGAGCACCTGCAGCCAGCCCCGTTTGCGCAACAGCCCCCCGGTGCGATAGCGATGGCTCAGGTGGTGGACGTGCAGCAGGCTCATGGCTGGCTCCCGCAAAGTATCTGGTGGGCGTGGAGGAGGGTACGGGCAGTGGCGCTGGCAGGGCGCTGGAAAAGCGCATGCACCGGCTGGTACTCGACGACGCGGCCGGCTTCCATCACCGCGACCTGGTCTGCGCAGCGCGCCACCACGCCCATGTCGTGAGTGACCAGCAATACCCCCAGCCCATGGACCTGCACCAGTTCCATCAACAGGTCGAGAAAACGCGCCTGGCTCAGGGCATCGAGGTCACTTGTGGGTTCATCGGCCAGGAGGAACGGGGTTTCGGCCATGAGCGCCAGGGCGATCATCATGCGTTGCAGCATGCCCCCGCTGAGCTGAAAGGCGAACGATTGCAGGACCCGTTCACGGTCTGCCAGGCCCACCGCCTCCAGGCACTGGGCCATCCGCGCACGGGCTTGCGTACCGGTGACTCCGCGCTGCCGGAGCGTCTCCAGGCCGTGGCTGGCCATGTTGCGTACTGGGTTGAAGGCGCTGCGCGGGTTTTGCAATACCAGGCTGGCCAGGCGGCCACGGGCACTGCTGGCAGCCAGCGGCTGGCCGTCGAGCAGCAACTGCCCTTGGGTGCGGGACAGGCCTGGTGGCAGCAGGTCGAGCGCACCAAGGCAACTGAGGGATTTGCCCGAGCCACTGGCACCGACCAATGTGCAGACTTCGCCGCGGCGCAGTTGCAAGTCGACGCCGTGCACCAGCACGCCGGCCTGCGCCTCTATGCGCAGGCCGCGGATTTCAAGGACCGACGGGTTCATTCAATGGCGCTCCTGTGTAGGGTCCAGGCGGTCGCGCAGCGCATCGCCCAACAGGTTGAAGGCCATCACCGAGAAGAAGATCATCAGCCCTGGCAACAGCAGCAGTTGCGGGTGCGTCCAGATGAACTCCTTGGCGTCGTTGATCATCACGCCCCATTCGGCGGTGGGCGGCGCCACCCCAAGGCCGAGGAACGACAGGCCGGAGACGTGCAGCATCATGTGGCCGATGTCCATGGTCGCCAGCACCAGCAGGGGGCCGGCGATGTTGGGCAGCACATGCTGGCGCAGCCGCGTCCAGCGTGAGGCGCCGGCCAGGCGTGCAACCAAGACGTACTCGCGACCGCGCTGGGCAATCACCAGGCCACGCACCATGCGCGCATACCAGGCCCAGTGGGACAGCGCGATGGCGATGATCACGTTGCTAAGACCTGTGCCCAGCAAGGTGACGAAGAAGAATGCCAGTACCAGGGTGGGGAAGGTCATGAACATGTCGCACACGCGCATCACCAGCAGGTCGGTGCGCCCCCCGACGAACCCGGCCACGCCGCCGACCGCGAGGCCAAGCGCCAGCACCAGCGCCAGGGTCAGCATCACGCTGCCCAAGGACAGCCGCGTGCCGACGATCAGTCGTGAAAGCAGGTCGCGCCCGAGGTGGTCGGTGCCCAGCCAGTGGTTGGCGTCGGGCGCCTGCAAGCGCCGGCCAAGGTCGACCAGGTCGGGGTCATGCGGGGCGATCCACTGGCCGAACAGCGCCAGCATTGCCAGCAGGCCGACCAGGACCAGGCCGATCGTCAGGCTGGGGCGGCGCAGCAGCCAGGGCTGACGCAGGGCAGACGGCGTACTCATGCGTTCACCCCTTCCAGCCGGCTGCGAGGGTCAAGCCAGGCGTAGCAGACATCGACGACCAGGTTGCAGATCATCAGCAGGCCGGTCAGCAGCAGGGTGAAGCACTGCATCACCGGGAAGTCGCGGTTCAGCACTGCTGACACCGCAAAACGGCCAACGCCGGGCCAGGCGAAGATGGTCTCGATCACCAGTGCGCCGCCGATCAGTTCGCCGGTGTGCATGCCGGTGGCCGTTACCAGCGGCAACCAGGCATTGCGCAGGATATGGTCGCGCCAGACGTGCCGCTCGGGCAGGCCGCGGGCACGGGCATAGGTGACGTGGCGTTGCCCGCCGGCTTCCAGCAGGCTGGCACGCAGCAGACGGGCATTGATCGACATCGACATCAGGGCGATCGCCAGCACTGGCATTACCAGGTGCCCGGCCCCCCCGCGCCCCAGCGGTGGCAGCCAGCCCAGCCATAGGGAAAACAGCGCGATCAGCAGAAATGCCAGCCAGAAATTGGGCATGGACACCCCCAGGAAGGTCACTGCCCGCACGGCGTGGTCGGGCCAGCGCCCTTGCCAACGGGCCGCCAGCAGCCCCAGCGGGATCGACAGCAGCAGCGTGCAGGCCAACGCCAGGCCGCCGAGTTGCAGGGTGGCGGGCAGGTAGTAGAGCAGGTCATCGAGCACTGGCCGGCCGGTGATGTAGGAGATGCCGAAGTCCAGGTGCACGGCGTTCCACAGCCAACTCAGGTATTGCGCATACAACGGGCGATCCAGCCCCAGGGTATGGCGAACTTCGGCGATGGCTGCGTCGGTCGGTGGAATGTGCGAAAGCCGAAGGTAGTCCAGCGCCGGGTCGGTGCTGCCCAGGTGCAGCAGTACGAACACCAGCAACGACACGCCAAGCATGACCGGCACGAGCAGCGCCAGGCGCAGCAGGATGTAGCGCAACATGTCAGTCTTCCTGTTTCGGTGTCATGGTTTCGAACGGCACGTCGAACAAGGTGCTGCCGAACTGGACCTTGGCCACCGAGTCACGCCGCACGCTGATGGCCGTGAGGTGCGAGATGGGCAGGTAGACGGCCTGTTCGTGCAAGGTGGTGAGGATGAAGCGGTACTGCTCGGCACGCTGCTGCTCATCGGTGCTGGCCAGCACTTGGCCTATGCGCTTGTCCAGTTCGTCCTTGATGGCCAACCCACGCTGGGCCATGTAGTCGGCATGGCCGGCGTAGCGCATGGAACTGACGAACGAGTGCGGGTCGTAGGGCGCACCCCAGGTGTCGGCGAAGATCATGCCGAAGTCGCCGTCGCGCTGGCGCCGCGCCAGCGCCCCTTCCTCAACCGCACGCAGATCGATGTGGATGCCGATTTTCGCCAACTCCCCCTGCAGCACTTCGGCCAGGCTCTTCTGCAAGGCACTGGTGCCGAGGAACACCAGCTCGATGGATAACGGTTCGCCGCCTTTGCTACGCACTGAAGCGCCTGGCGCCAGGACCCACCCGGCAGCGTCGAGCGCACGTGCGGCCAGGGCAGGGTCATAAGGGTAGGGCTTGAGGCCGATACCGGCGTACGGCATGTTGCTGGCGAACAGGGTGTCTGCCCGTGGCTCAAGGCCATAGAGGATCTTGTCGATGATGGCTTGCTTGTCCACCGCCTCGTTGATCGCCTGGCGTACCGCCAGGTCGCGGGTGGCGCCACGGCCGGTGTTCATCGCCAGCGTGCGGGTGGCCAGCGGCGCCGACAGTGCGGTGGCGAAGCCTTGGTCTCGCAGGCGCACGAATGTGCCGGCCGTGATCTCGCCGGCGGCGCCCTGGATCAGCTCGATTTCGCCGGCCTGCAGCGCCAGTGCGCGGCTGTTGGGGTCTGGGATGACCTTTACCATGACCTCGGCATAGGCCGGCTTTGGCCCCCAGTAATGAGGGTTGCGCACGAAGCGGTCGTATTCGCCCAGGCGCGATTCGGCGCGCATCCACGGGCCGGTCCCGGCGGGCTGGCCAGGTTTGGCCTGAGGCGAGGCAAAGCGTAAGGGGCGAACCTGGGCCAATTCCATCAGCGTCGGGTAGTAGGGGTGCTTGAGTACCAGGCGCAGGGTCAGGCGCTCAGGTGCTTCAACGTGGTCCAGGGTGGTCACCAGCTCCATCCAGCGGTGGCGCTGAGTGTTGGCCAGCACTGCGTCGAAGTTGGCTTTGGCTGCAGGCGCATCGAAGGGTGTGCCATCACTGAAGCGCACACCGTCACGCAGCGTGAACGTGTAGGTCTTGCCGTCATTCGACACCTGCCAGGCCTCAGCCAGCCAAGGCTCCAGCGTACCGGCCGCGGTATAGCGCACCAGGGGTTCATAGACCATGGCCTGGGCGTACATCTGGTTCGGGGAGTAGCCACGCGGGTCGAGCGGCCCGGCATTCACAGGCCACGAGTACACCAGCCGTGGCCCTTGCTCGGCGGCGCTGCTGGCCGGTGCAACCGTGCACGCTGCGAGAAAAAGGAGGCCCAGGAGGGCGGGCTTTCGTTTACCTGGCTGCTGCTTCACACTGCGTTCCCCACCTTCACGGAGGCCGTAGGCTAAAGCGCAGTGGGTATGATGTCTATGTAAAATCATCTTACCGGAAGTTACCAAATGCAACGAATCACCATCACGCTGGATGAGGAACTGCTCGACGTCATCGACCGGCGGGTGGCGAGCCAGGGCTATCAGGGGCGCTCGGAGGCCATTCGCGACCTGTTGCGTGCGGGCATGCGCGAGTCTGAAACGTTGCCGGATGATGCCGCCTGCGTGGCCGTGGTCAGCTACCTGTACGACCACAGCACCCGCGAACTGCCCAGGCGGCTCAACCAGACCCTGCATGCCCACCACGACCTGACCCGGTCCACCTTGCACGTGCACCTGGACGCCGGCCATTGCCTGGAGGTCTCGGTGCTGCAGGGCGAAAGTGGCCGCATTGGCGAGTTGTCTCGGCAATTGATGGTCGAGCGTGGGGTGGAGCATGGCCAGGTGCAGGTGATGCCGGCGCCGGGTCAGGCCAAGGTGCGCTGAGGAACGGGATCGCTGCCCCAGCGCCGAGGCCAGGCAGCCGGGACCTCAGAGCAGGATGTAGTCGCTGTATTGCCGCAGCCCGCCATGCGCACCTTCTATCAAGTGCACATAGCGCCCGCCCACCAGGTCGACTGGCAGGCAATCGTCGACCTCAAGCACTGCATCGGTATGCGGCTTGAGCCAGCCTGCCTGCATGCGTTGCTTGCCCAGGTGCTTGGCCTGGGCCTTGTCCCTGGCCACTACCAGCAGGTAGCGATGCGCCTCACCGAACACCTGTGGCTCGTAGCCACCCAGGTTGATGAAGAACAGCCGCATGTCGTCCGGGCCTGGCGCCAGGGGGCTGAACCCGACACGGTAGCGGTCGATACCGTCGACTTCCAGCCACGAGTCGATATGCAGGCCTGCACGGCTGCCGAACCAGCCTTCGCGCAGTTGCGGGTACGCCTGCTGCAGTGAGTCCGCCTGCGCGAACAGCACGTCGTGCACCTCGATACTGGCCCGTGGGTGGCGGCCACCGAGCATGACTACGTACAGCATGAGCAATTCCTTCACAGGGCCGAAGCCACCTATTCTGCGGGTTATGAGGCCGGTCGACCATCGTCTCTCGACGCACCTTTGCCTGCCGGCTCTGGCGCCGGTCGCAGCGGCCCAGGGGCGATCGCTAAATATCAGCCGAAATCTATACAGTAAAAGCCAAAACCTATACACCGGTCTATTATTGTATAGGATTTACTGAGCCTGACATTTGCAAATGCCGCCCTGCGCAGCTGAAGCCTGCCTGATGGAGTACACGCCATGAACCTGCACAACCTGACGGAACTGGCCGCAGCCGGTAACGTTCGAGAACTTGAGCTGCTGTCGCTGGAAGGCGGCTTTTACATCCTGCGCGCGCTGACCGAAGAAGGGCCGCTCACCCTCAGCGATGCGAACGGCCAGGCACTGCGCTTGCGCTCGACGACCGAGCTGCGCCAACTGTTGGCCGATCTGCCGCCGGTGCCTTGCATGCTGGTGCAACAGGTGGTGCATGACGAGATGTGCGGCCAGCGCAACGGCCCTGTCGAGCCCCTGCGCGTACCGGTGACGCTGGCCAGCCAGTGGTAGACCGTACGATGCGCCTGGGCCTGGTGCTGGGGGATCAGCTGTCGTTCGACTTGGCGAGCCTGGCCACGCTGGACCCTGCACACGACGTTATCCTGATGGCCGAAGTGCAGGGCGAGGCGCGCTATGTGCCCCACCATCCGCAAAAGATCGTGCTCATCTTCAGCGCCATGCGCCATTTTGCCCAGGCGCTGCGTGATCGCGGCTGGCGGGTGGAATATGTGGAGCTGAACGCACCCGGCAACAGCGGCAGCATCGTCGGTGAGTTGCGCCGGTGGCAGCAGGCGCTGGGGGCGACGCACATCCACCTGACCGAGTGTGGTGAGTGGCGCCTGGAGCAGGCGTTGAACGATGCCGGCTTACCGCTGGTATGGCATCGCGATACACGCTTTCTGTGCTCGCGCGAGGCGTTCGCACGTTGGGCGAAAGACCGTCGCCAATTGCGTATGGAGCATTTCTACCGCGGCATGCGCAAGCGCTGCGGCCTTCTGCTGGAGCTCGATGGCAGCCCCGTGGGTGGGACCTGGAACCTGGACGGTGACAATCGCAAACCCTTGCCACGGGGGCTGCGTGGGCCATTCCCGGCGCGCTTTGAGCACGACGAAATCACCACGGCGGTCGTGGCGCTGGTCGGCGAATGCTTCAATGACCACTACGGCGCGGTCGAAGGGTTCGACTATCCCGTGACCCATGAACAGGCCCAGCAGCTCTGGCAACATTTTCTCGAGTTCGGCCTGGCCGCGTTCGGCGATTATCAAGACGCCATGGCCGAAGGCGAGCCGTTCCTGTTCCATGCGCGAATCAGTGCGGCCCTGAACATCGGGCTGCTGGATGTACGGCAGTTGTGCGACGACGTGGACACTGCCTGGCGTGAGGCGCGCATACCGCTCAACGCTGCTGAAGGGTTCATCCGCCAGCTGATCGGCTGGCGTGAGTATGTGCGCGGCATCTATTGGCTACGCATGCCTGAGTATGCCGCGCTCAACTACTTTGGCAACGACCGTGCGTTGCCGGAATTCTACTGGACCGGGCGTACCCGCATGCGCTGCATGGAGCAGGCCATCGGCCAGACGCTGCAACTGGGCTATGCGCATCACATCCAGCGGCTGATGGTCACGGGCAACTTCGCACTGCTCGCCGGCATTGTGCCCAGCGCGATATGCGAGTGGTACCTGGCGGTGTACATGGATGCCTTCGATTGGGTCGAGCTGCCGAACACGCTCGGCATGGTGATGCACGCCGACGGCGGCTACCTGGGGTCCAAACCCTATTGCGCCAGTGGCCGTTACATCCAGCGCATGTCCGACCATTGCAAGGCTTGCAGCTACAAGGTCGAACATGCGGTAGAGGAGGATGCCTGCCCATTCAATGCGCTGTACTGGCACTTCATCATCCGCCATCGTGACCTGTTGGCCGGCAACCCCCGCCTGGCCTTGGTCTATCGCAGCCTTGAGCGCATGTCGGTAGCCAGGCGTGAAGGCGTGTGGGCGCGGGGCGAAGCCTTGTTGGCCCAGCTCGACAATGGCCAGAGCCTGTGAAATAACCGTTCGATAAGCGACCACTTTTCCATGATCTGCAGCTACCGCTGGGCAGCCATCATGCACATTTGTGATGCTCGCAGATCAACCGCTCGGCGCAGTGCTCGCAGGTTCTGGATGCCAAGCCCGGCAGCAGGGCGTTCAGCGCCAGGTTGGGGCTGATCATGAACCGATTCCGGGCCTTCTTTTTGCAGTTCAAGGTGAGCTGCAACCTGAAACCCGCCGCTCTCGATAAGGTGTTCACGCTTGAAACTTCATCAGCTCAAGGCGCTTGTCGCCATTCACCAGGGGGGGAGCATTCTCGAGACCTCCAAGATCCTGCACATCACCCAACCTGCCCTGAGCCGTTCGATCAAGGAACTGGAGCGGGAGCTTGGGTTCACCCTCCTGCAGCGGTCGTACAAGGGCATGGCGTTGACCGATGAGGGCAAGCGCATCATCCGCCATGCCAACCTGGTGGTGGAGAGTATCCGCCGTTTGCAGATCGAGGCGGCGAGCATTCAGGATGCCGCATTGGGGGCGGTGTCGATCGGCGTCACCTCGCTGACGGCGATGCTTGACGGCGTGGATGAAAGCATCCTGGCTTTTCGGCGCAAGTACCCGCGGGTGAAAATTACCATCACCGACCTGCGTCCCAGCCAGATCCTGCAACGCCTGCGCGACGGTAGCCTGGACTTTGCCATCACCTCCCAGCAACCCTTGAGCCGTCTGAATCTGGATTGGGAGGCGGTGGGCAGCATCAAGGGCAAGGTGATCTGCCATGCGTCCAACCAACAGAAGTTTTCCCAGTCGCTGCGTTCGCTGCAGTACGCCAACTGGATCAGCCTGGACGAGTTGAGCGATCAGGCATCGCAGTTCCACCAACTGTTCGAGGTCAACGGCCTTCAGGTGCCACAGAACGCAGTGGAGTGCACATCGATAATGATGGCCCTCAAGCTTTTGAAAAACACCGAGTCGCTGATGACCATCAGTGAACTGGCCGTGAACGACGCCACCACCTTTGCCATCCGGCCAGAGTTCATTCAAGTGGCGGTGCAGGAGTTGGTCCCCGACTATCCGATCAACCTGGTCTGCATCGACCGCGATAGCCTCACGGCTCCGGCTCAAGAACTCTTCCACAGCTTGCGCGCAAGAGTCCTCAAGACGCTGCCACGTGACGTTTCAGAAGTGGTAGTACATGCCTAGTGAAACATTGCTTGGGTCATCGCCCACCTGATCGACAGGGGTGCCTGCGTAGGTCACCGATGACGCGCTCTGGTTGGCGATCATGCCCACCCGCGCATAGGCGGCCCAGCGCGGGTTGAAGAAATGGTCGTAGCCCAGCATCACGCCCAGCGCGTCTTTGTCGCGGGCCGACACCGACCGCTGGACCACCGCCAGCCTGAGCACGTCAAGCTTGCCCACCGGGGCCATCAGGCCGAAGGTGTAAACGGTGGTACTGGGTGTGCCGGCTTGGTCTACCTCCTGGCGTTGCCAGGTCAGGCTGGTGGACAGCGGGCCGAAATCATAGAACGCCGACAGGCTTGTGAAGTGGTTGGCAGTCTGTCGCGAGTTGCCACCATCGTCCCATGGGTCGCTGTAATACAGGTTGTAAGACCCCAACAGCAGCACACGGCTGTTCCGGTACTGCAGCTTCGCACCCCCACCACGCACCGTCCGCCCCTGGCTGCCGACATCATCGAAGCCGAAGCTCACGGCCGTTGCGACGCTGAAGCCGTTCATGCTCGGGCTGGTGTAGGCCAGGGTGTGCTTGGGCCGCAGGTCGAGATAGTAGGCGCCTCTGCCGGCAGCAGGTATGGACAGAAACGTATACGGTGAGCCGTATGCCGCCAGAAACGGGTCGGCGTAGGTCGGGGTGCTCACCCCGTAGGTTTTGCCGAACTCAAGCCTGCCAAGGCTGCGCGAACGCAGGGCGACCGTTGCCAGACGCAGCGTGCCGATAGTGTCCCAGGTCCCCACCATGGCCTTGCCGTTCAGATTGAAGCCTTCTTCGACGTCCAGTTCCAGCACCGTATCGGGGGCAACAGCTTTGCGGGCATACAACCCGAGCTTGTTGGTCCAGGCGCCGCCGCCTGCCAGTTGGAAACCTGAGTGGTGCTCGGAGTCGTGGTAGCTGGCGAATGCATCCACGGTACCGTAGACCTTCAGCTTGTCATCGAAACCCTGATCCACCCCGTAGTAACCGAACCCGGAAGCCAGCCGGTTGAGGGTCGGGAAACCCTCGGCCTCAGCCTGCGTGGCAAGACAAATCCCTTGGCTCATCAACAGCAACGACACGGTGCGAGTGATGCAAGTATTCATTCACGACTCCAGGCACAGGATACGGTCGCGCTAGATTCGATGAACATCAGGTTGCAGCGTGATTGCTTGTTTGGCCAACGTATGCCTGTTGGTTAATAAGGTGGGTTGGACTTGGCAGGGCCGGGAAACGATGGCCACGAAGCGGCTGCCTGGCAGTGCGCGATCCCTGTTCCCAGCCCAGTGCGTGGCCGATTTCGGTGACCCTTATCGGGGCACAAGGACGATGCCAGGGCATCTGTGCGCCATGCCAAGGCAAAGCGGCCACATCAGCGCCAGGTCAATTAACCATTGGTTAGCTCATTGCCAAAACCGCAAGTGTGTTGGCAGCGCGATTGGCTGATAGTCACTGCATGCCGTGATTCGCCATCGGAGATAACAATGAACAGACCGCTACCTGCACCTACGATCCTGGAGGCCGGGCCAAAGCGTCATGCGCAGGCATCATCCTCGCGCAGAACCCTGATAGCGTGCTCACTGGGCAACGCGCTGGAGATGTACGACTTCACGATCTACAGCTTCTTCGCAGTGCTGATCGGCCGGCACTTCTTCCCGTCGGAGTCGGCACTGGCCTCGCTGCTGATGTCGCTGGCAACCTTTGGTGTGGGCTTTTTGATGCGCCCTGTCGGGGGCATCATCATCGGCCGGTACGCGGACAAGCATGGCCGCAAAGCCGCCTTGAGCCTGACGATCGGTTTGATGACATTGGGCACTGCCTTGATCGCCTTCGCGCCGACCTATTCGCAAGTGGGCATCTTTGCAACGTTCATGCTGGTCGCCGGACGGCTTATTCAAGGGGTGTCGGCAGGTGGCGAGGTCGGTACCGCATCCGTTTACCTGATGGAGTCCAGTACTGCCGCCAAGCGCTGCCAGAGCGTGAGCTGGCAGGCGGCCAGCCAGGGGTATGCCGCGCTGGTCGGGGCGGGGTTCGGCTTCACCCTGAGCCAGTTGCTGGACCCGGCTAGCCTCGAGAGCTGGGGCTGGCGCATTCCATTCATTTTCGGCCTGCTGATCGGCCCGGTAGGCTTGTACATCCGCAACCGCCTACCCGAAACCCATGAGGCCGCTGCGGCACAGGAGGGCAGGCAGCCGCTGGACCCGGAGTTGCTCAAACGCATCGGCCTGGGCATCGGCCTGATGGCCAGTTCCACCATCGGCATGTACCTGTTCGTGTTCTACATGCCCACCTACCTGACGACCGCCATGCACTACCCGCAAAGCAGTGCCATGGCGATCGCCGGCATCAGCAGCGGCTGCATGGCGATCATATGCCCGCTGGCCGGCAAGTTCGCCGACAAGTACCAGCTCAGGAAACGCCTGCTGGTCTGGACCATTCTTGCGCCCGTGGTGCTGACGCTGCCGGTGTTCTACGTGCTTGGACACGTGCAGCACATGGGCCTGGCAATGATGTGTGTCGCGGCGTTGATTCTGCCGACCTGCATAGGCGCCGGCGCGTACTTCGCGTTGATCATGGAGGGCTTCCCCAAGGCACAGCGTGCCTTTGGCACCTCGGTCAGCTACAGCCTGGGGGTCACGCTTTTCGGTGGGTTTTCGCCACTGATCGCTACCTGGCTGATCGCCGCAATGGGCACCCCATTGGCACCGGCCTACTACCTGTTGGTGGGTGGTGCGGTAAGCCTGGTCTGCCTCAACTACTTCCCTGAAAACAAAGGATGCGAATGACATGGGTACCTTCGAACGAAATCAAACGCCGCAGTTGGCCGAAGACCTGGACGCGTTCATCAAGATCCGCCGCCAGATCCATGCCGCGCCAGAGCTCGGCGGCGACACGCCTGACACTGCTGCCCTGGTGGCTGAGAAGCTGCAAGCCTGGGGCTATGAGGTACACCGTAATGTGGGCGGGCACGGCCTGGTAGGGGTGCTTAAAGTGGGCGACAGCCCCCGCAGCATCGGGCTACGGGCAGACATGGACGCGCTGCCCATGAGTGAGAAGAACCCCTTCGCGCATGCCAGCAAGATCCCGGGGCGCATGCATGCCTGTGGCCATGACGGGCATACCGCGATCCTGCTGGCGGCGGCTTCGCGATTGGCTGCCACGCGCAACTTCAACGGTACCTTGAACCTGATCTTCCAGCCCGACGAAGAAGGCCTGGCCGGCGCCAAGGCCATGATCGATGATGGCCTGTTCGAGCGTTTCCCGTGTGATTCTGTGTACGCGTTGCACAACATGCCAGGCATGCCGGTGGGCACTTGCGTGGTGCAGAGCGGGCCGACCATGGCGTCTTCCCAGCGGGTGAGCATTCGCATCAGCGGCAAAGGCGGGCACGGCGCCATGCCGGAGCTTGCGGTGGACCCCATCTCGGCTTTGAATAGCCTGATCAGTGGCATCCAGACCATCAAGTCGCGCAACCTGAGCGTTGAAGAGTATGCGGTGATCAGTATCGGCATGATCCAGGCGGGCACGGTCTACAACATCATTCCTGATGAAGCGAGCATGTTGCTCAGCGTGCGCACCGATACGCCCGAAACCCAGTCGAAGATCAACCAGCGCATCGAGGCGCTGGTCAAGGGGCATGCCGAGAGCTTTGGGGTGGAGATCGCGCTGGACTTTACCCAGCTGGCGCCTGCGCTGAGCAACAGCGAGGCGCAAAGCGCAAAGCTGCGTGAGAGCCTGCGCCCGCTGTTTGCCGAAGGGCAGATGCTGGCGCGGATGCCCAAGAAGGTGATGGGAACCGAAGATTTCGCCTACATGCTCCAGGCGCGGCCGGGGTGCTACTTCATGCTGGGCAACGGCACAGGGGAGTTCCACGGTTGCTCGGTCCATAACCCGCACTATGACTTCAACGACGCACTGGTGAAGATCGGCTCCGATTGCTGGGTGAAGTGGGTTGAAGACTACCTCAGCTGATGTGGCGCAGGCTACGTGGCCTGCTCACGGCGATAGGCATAGGTTTCGGCGAAGCGCGACAGCATGTAGGCGCTGCACGAAACCGGCGGGTACTTGGGTGGGTTGTCGGGGCCGGAGCAGTTGGGCAGGCAACTGATCATCGTGTCCGGATGCGGTTCGGCAAAGAACGGCATCGAGTAACGGTGCGCGCCCTGCGGGCTGACGACCCGGTGGGGCGTTGAGGTGTACCTGTCGTTGCTCCAGCGCGCCATCATGTCGCCGATATTGACCACATAGGTGCCCTCGATCGGCGGCGCATCGATCCACTGGCCATCCACGCTCTGCACCTGCAGGCCGCCGGTGCTGTCCTGATACAGCAAGGTGACGCACCCGTAGTCGGTGTGCGCGCCGGCGCCTTGTTGGTCGGTGCTGCTGGCGGCCTGGCGCGGCGGGTAGTGGATCATGCGAAAAACGCTGATGGGGTTGGCGAAGCGCTGGTCGAAGAAATCCTGCTCGATGCCCAACGCCTGCGCCATCGCCCGCAGCAGGGTGAGCGACAGGGCGTGCATGTCTTGGTAATGCGCTTGCAGCAGCGCCTCCCACCCGGGGATGGCGGGGTGCCGATTGGGCCCACGCAGTGGCTTTTTCGCGAGCACGTCGGGATGATCCGGGGCCATGTGAAAGCCCATGTCGAAGGTTTCCTTCAGGTCGCTTGGCCGGGTCGGGTCCAGCTGTTCGGTGGCGATGGCGCCGTAGCCGCGATGGTGCTCGCTCTGGGTGATGTCGATGCGCAGCTTTTCCTCGGCAGGGCAGGCGAAGAACTGTTCGGCGGCCGCTTTCAGTGCGCCAATGCGGCTGGCCGGGATGGGGTGCCCCTTGATGTAGTAGAAGCCCCACTGCCTGCAGGCGGCGTCGATCTGCCGGGCTACGGCCAGGCGGGCGGTGGGATCTTGCTGGTACAGCGGGCTGATATCGATGATCGGCAGGGTGTTCATGAATGGCTCCGTGAAAGGGCGGTGCAAGCGGGAGCGGCTGGCGCTCCCACCCGTGTTTACTTGGGCAGTTGCGCCGTGATGCCTTTGACGTAGTAGTTCATGCCTGCCAGTTCGGCGTTGCTGGCCACGGCGCCTGCGGGGATCTTGACCGCACCCGCCTGGTCCAGGATCGGGCCGGTGAAGGGGTGGAACGTGCCGTCCTTGATGCTGGCGATGATCTGTTCGGCGCCGCTTTTGACCTCGGCGGGTACCAGGTCACTGAGGGGCAGCTGGACGGTGCCATCGGCAAGCCCGCCCCAGTAATCCTGAGGTTTCCAGGTGCCGTCCATGACCGCCTGAGTGCTTTTTATGTAGTGCGGCCCCCAATTGTTGACGATGGAGGTCAGCACTGCCTTGGGCCCGAAGTGGGCCATGTCCGAGGCGTAGCCGACGGCGTAGATGCCACGCCGTTCGGCGGCCTGGATCGGTGCCGGGCTGTCGGTGTGCTGGAACAGCACGTCAACGCCCTGGTCGATCAGGGCGTTGGCGGCATCGGCCTCTTTGCCCGGGTCGAACCATGAGTTGACCCACACCACCTTGATTTCGGTACCGGGGTTGTATTTGTCCAGCGCCAACTGGATGGCGTTGATATCGCGCAGCACTTCGGGAATGGGGAAGGAGGCCACATAGCCGATCTTCTTGCTCTTGGTCATCTTCGCGGCCAGGTAGCCGCCAACGTAACGGCCTTCGTAGGAAGTGGCCAGGTAAGTACCAAGGTTCTTGTCCTGCTTGTAGCCGGTGGCATGTTCGAAGGTGACCTTCGGGAACTGCTTGGCGACTTTGGCGGTGGGGTTCATGTAGCCGAACGAGGTGGCGAACACCAGGTCATAGCCGCCCTTGGCCATGTTGCGGATGACCCGCTCGGCATCGGCGCCTTCGGGCACGTTCTCGACGAAGCTGCTGTCGACCTTGTCGCCGAATTGCTTGATCAGGGCCTGGCGGCCCTGCTCATGCTGATAGGTCCAGCCATGGTCGCCGATCGGGCCGATATAGACGAAGCCAACCTTCAGTGGATCGGCGGCGGCGGCGGTCAGGGCGGTGCTCAGGCCAATGGCGGCTGCCAGGGCGCGCAGCAGGTGTTTGCTTTTATTGTGAGGTTTCAAGGTGTGGCTCCTGTAGGTCTTCATATTGGCTGTGTAAGGTGCGTTGGTAATGCAAGAAAACAGAGCAGAGGGGCATCGATAGCGGTAGGCGCGAGGCCTCAGCGCCCGGTCTTCCACGGCTGGCCCAGTGAAACCGGGGCGTACAGGCGGGTTTTGATGGCATCGCGCGACAGCACCACCAGCACCAGAATCGTGGCCACATAGGGCAACATGGCCAGCAGGTTGGCAGGGAAGCTCACGCCGATACCTTGGGCCACCAGGTGCAGGATGCTCGCCAGGCCAAACAGGTAGGCACCGAGCAGCACCCGCAACACCCGCCAACTGGCGAATACCACCAGCGCCAGGGCGATCCAGCCGCGCCCTGCGGTCATGTTTTCCGCCCACATCGGGGTGTAGGCCAGCGACAGGTAACCCCCGGCCAGCCCGGCCATGGCGCCGCCGAACAGCACCGCCAAGGTGCGCACGCGCAGCACGGGCAGGCCCATGGCGCTGGCGGCGTCGGGGTTTTCACCAACCGCCTGAAGGATCAGCCCGGTGCGGCTTTTGAGCAGCGTCCAGGCGATCAGCACGAACAGGCCGAAGGACAGGTAAACCAGTACATCCTGGTTGAACAGCATATGGCCGATGACCGGGATGTCCGCCAGCAGCGGTATGGCCAGCGGCTCGAAGCCACTCAGGGGCTTGCCGACCCAGGCGGTGCCGACGAAAGAAGACAGGCCGACACCGAAGATGGTCAGCGCCAGCCCGGTCGCCACCTGGTTGGCCTGGCAGCCGAGTGCTACGAGTGCGAACAGCGAAGCCAGCAGCATGCCGGCCAGGCACGCCATCAGCACGCCAAGCCAGAGGCTGCCGGTGGCGTAGGCGGCGATGAACCCTACCACCGCGCCGAACAGCATCATGCCTTCCTGGCCGAGGTTGAGCACGCCGCTCTTTTCGCACACCAGTTCGCCCAGGGCGACCAGTAGCAGTGGGGTACCGCAGCGCACCATGGCGTAGAGAATGTTGCCAAGCAGATCGAGATCCATAGTCGAAGCCTCAGCCTGCACGCGGTGGGCGGCAGGTAAACGAAAAGGTCATGGGGAGTCAGGCACTGGCAGGTTTTGCCAGCGGCGCGCGCCGGCGCCAGTTCAGCTTCAGGCGTAGCCGGTAGAGGATCAGCACGTCGCAGGCCAGCAGGTAGAACAGCATCATTCCCTGGAACAGCCCGGTCAGCGATTGCGGCAGGTTCAGGCTCATCTGCGCGTTTTCGCCGCCCAGGTACAGCAGGGCCATCAACAACCCGGCGATCAGAATGCCAAAGGGGTTGAGGCGCCCGAGAAACGCGACGGTAATCGCCGCGTAGCCGTAGCCGGGAGATACCTGCGGCACCAGTTGGCCGATCGGCCCGCTGACTTCGCTGACCCCGGCCAGGCCTGCCAGGCCGCCGCTGATCAGCAGCGCCAGCCAGACCAGGCGCTTGTGGCGAAAGCCGACAAACCCAGCGGCGCGCAGGTCCTGCCCGAGCACCTTGATCTGGAAACCCAGGAAGCTCTTGTGCAGCAGCACCCACACCGCCACCAGTGCCATCAGCACGAAGTACAGCCCGATATGCAGCCGGCCATCCTCGAACAGCGCCGGCAGGCGGCTGGCATCGCCGAACATTGCCGACTGCGGGAAACTGAACCCTTCGGGATCCTTCAGTGGCCCGTGAACGAAGTACAAGAGCAGGTTCAAAGCGATGTAATTGAGCATGATGGTGGTGAGGATTTCGTTGGCATTGAAGTGCGTGCGCAGCCAGGCCGCGAGTGCCCCCCATAGCGCACCGGCCAGGGTGCCCGCGAGCAACACCCAGACCAGCGCCCAGCGGCTTTCCCACTCGATGAGGTGGATCGCCACGGCACTGCCGGCCAGGGCGCCGATCAGCAGCTGGCCTTCGGCGCCAATGTTCCAGATGCGGGCTTGGTAGGCCACAGCCAGGCCGAGGGCGCAGAGCAGGATCGGCAAGGCTTTGAGCAGCAGTTCCGAGAGGCCGTAAAGGTCGCTGATGGGTTCGATCAGCAACGTGTGAAAGGTCTGCAAGGGGGCATGCCCCTGGGCGCTGAACAGGATCGCCCCGCTGAGCAGGGTCAACAGGGCGGCAAGCAGGGGTGACACAACGAGCATGGCACGGGACTGCTGGGTACGGGGTTCGAGGGATAGCAACATGAGGGGTTCTCGTCAGGCGGCGTCTTGCGGGGCATCGAACTGGCCGGCCATCCAACCGCCGACCTCCACGGTATGGGCCTGCGCGGTGGCCTTGAGCGGCGACAGGCGGCCACTGCACAGCGCGCCGATGCGGTCGCTGATCTGGAACAACTCTTCCAGGTCTTCGGAAATCACCAGGATTGCTGCGCCGGCGTCGCGCAAGGCAATCAGCGCACGGTGAATCGCCGCGGCGGCTCCGACATCCACCCCCCAGGTCGGGTGGGCAGCGATCAGCAGCTTGGGGGCTTGCAGGATTTCGCGGCCGAGGATGAACTTCTGCAGGTTGCCCCCGGACAGGCTACGTGCCGTGGCCCGGGCATCCGGCGCTTTGACCGCGAAGCGCTGGATGATCTGCTCGGCCAGCGCGAACACCTTGCCTGAACGGATCAGGCCACGGTTGACCAGGCCCTGCTGGAAAGCGGTGAGCAGGGCGTTGTCGGCCAGGCTCATGTCCGGCACCGCGCCATGCCCAAGGCGCTCGGCCGGTACGAATGCCATCCCCAGGGCGCGGCGGGCGTCGGGGTAGAGGTGGGCCATCGGCCGGTTGTCGAGGGTGATGCGTTCGCGGTCGCTGGCGGGCAGGCGTGTTTCACCACTGAGCAGGGCCAGCAGTTCGTCCTGACCGTTGCCGGCGACCCCCGCGATGCCTACGATCTCGCCGCTGCGTACTTCCAGGCGCAGGTGTTCGAAGGACGTGCCGAATGGGTCTTTGTTGCGCCAGCTCAGGTCGTCCACCCGCAGGCGTGGCAAGCCCCCGGCGCTTTTCGGGTAACTTGCCTCCAGCCCTTCGGCATCGCCCACCATCATTCGCGCCAGTTGCAGATCGCTGCATTGCGCCGGGTCGCAAGCGCCGGAGACCCGCCCACCGCGCAACACGGTGGCGCCATGGCACAGGGCACGCACTTCGTTGAGCTTGTGGCTGATGAACAGGATGCTGCAGCCCTCTGCGGCGAGTGTGCGCAGGGTGATGAACAGTTCGTCGACCTCTTGCGGGGTAAGTACCGAAGTGGGTTCGTCGAGGATCAGCAGCTTGATCGGCTGCATCAGGCAACGCACGATTTCCACGCGCTGGCGTTCACCGATCGACAGGCTGTGCACCAGGCGCTCAGGTTCCAGGCCCATGCCGTAGCGTTGGGACACTTCGCGGATGCGCGGCGCCAATTGCTTTGGCGTACCGGCATCGCGGCCAAGCGCCAAGGCAATGTTTTGCGCGACGCTCAGGGTTTCGAACAGGGAAAAGTGCTGGAACACCATGCCGATGCCCAACGCGCGGGCGAGGGCAGGGTCACGCATGTGCACGGGCTGCCCCTCCCATAGCAGCTGGCCGGCATCCGGCGCCGTGACGCCGTAGATGATCTTCATCAGGGTGCTCTTGCCCGCGCCGTTCTCGCCGAGCAGGGCATGGATTTCACCGGGCGCGATGCGCAGGTCGATGCGGTCGTTGGCCAAAGTGCCCGGGTATCGCTTGGTAATGGCACGCAGCTCGAGGCGCAATTGCGAGGGGGATGTGGACATGGGACTGCTCGGGGTCAGGGTGATGAGCAGTTGCACAGCAAAAACATGGCCAATTGGTCAGATTATTGTTCAAGGGCTTGTGTTAGAGGGGCTGCAGGGCGGGAAGGGCGCATGCTTGGTGAGTGGTCAAGCAGCGGTATGTGTGGTTTTGGGGCGCCAAGGTGCCAAATTGGGGCGCTGGGAGCAGGGGTTTGGGCGGAGCGCCAAGGTAGTAGGGTTGTGACGTCTTTAAGGGTGTGCTGGCGCCTTGAAAGTCCGGGTGACTGGGCTGGCCCGATCGCCGGCAAGCCGGGCTCCCACAGGTTCACCGGGGGCCTGAGGGGCGTGTGCAACCTCAGGGGCAGTGCTGTAGTAGAGAGCGTGGGGGCGGGGACTATCTTCAACGGCGTGAGTATCTTTGGGGGCTACAGGAAAGGGAATAAAACTGAATCCTTTACCCGTCGGCTGTAACGGCATGTAGCGCAGGCCGGTGTCCTTCTGGCTACAGCAGTGCCCTCAAGATCGAGTGCCGTCCGCATGGCGCTGAGCTCAAAGGTACTGAAGGTTCTGCGGCAAGACCCTATGACCTTGACAAATTATTGGTTAACAAAAATAATCGTTAACAATATTATCCACCTAACAATAACAAAGGATATTCTGTGCTCATGCAAGCGTTTATTGCACGTCCCTCAGCGGTCGCCGCTCGGTGCTGTCAAGGATTCCCGCCTCTGTGGTGTGGCGCCTCTCGGGGCCTGAACCCTACAAACTCCAATATCCATTCACTGCAGGAGGCAGCATGATGAGCCTTCGCAGAGGATTGCTCGTGCTGCTGCTTGGTGTTTGTACAGGTCTTGCCCAGGCTGCCAGTTACGCTCCGCCCCCGCTCAAGCTCGAACCCCTGGCGCGCTTCACGGTGGACCTGGTAGCGCCGGTGTGGGAGCTGGGCGAAACCAGCGCGCAGGGCAAGCGGCGTATCATCCCGATCACAGGCGGCCATTTCGAGGGGGCCAGGCTCAAGGGCACAATCCTCAATAACGGCGCTGACTGGCAGATCGTCAGCCCCGAGGGTGTGGCAATCATCGACACCCGCTACCTGCTGCAGACCGACGACGGTGCACTGATCTACCTGCGCACCGAAGGCTACCGTTACGGGCCGGCTGAGGTCATGAAGAGGGTTGCCGCTGGCGAAGATGTCGATCCCAGCCTCTACCAGTTCCGTATCACACTGCGTTTCGAGACTTCGGCGCCCCAGTACGCCTGGCTTAACCGCGCGGTCGGCGTGGGTAGCGCGATGCGCTTGGGCAATGCAGTGGTCTACGATGCGTTCGAAGTGAAATAGTTATCTGTATAAACTATCGTTTCACCGCTGCGCGCTTTGTTGCAGGTGAGCAGGCTGTGCTGACGGGTTCATACCGAATCGCCCCAGGCTAGGAAGCACCGGGGGCAGGACCTGCCTGGCTGTCCGGACCATGACGCTGGCCTGGTCCGGGTCGCCTTTTCAGCCTTTAACAAAGCGCCGGAAAACTTCTTCGCCTTGGACGTCGTAACGCACATTGACGAACCGATTCAGGGGCAGCCCGCAGGGTCAGACGATGAAGTTCACCAATCTGTTAGGTACCACGATCATTCTTTCAGCGCCTACCAGATATTTGCTCAATACCGCATCGCAGAGTGCCTGGCCACGGATCGTGTCGTGGTCGGCGTCGGCTTGGACGAGTATTTCCCCACGCAGCTTGCCGTTGACCTGCACCATCATCCTCACTTCATCCAGTTTTAGCGCTTCGCTGTCCGGGGTCGGCCAGGCACTATCATAGATCGCGCCAGGGAACGCGAGTGCTTCCCAGAGTGCTTGGGAAATGTGCGGAGTCACCGGATGCAGCACCTGCAGGAGAATGGCCATGGTCTCCCGACAGACTTGTCGGCCAGCCCCGCGGGCTGCTTCGAGCACTTTGAGCATCTTCATCGCGCCGGAGACGACGGTGTTGTACTGCAAGCGCTCATAATCGTAATTGATCTGTTGCAGTAAGCTATGGGTCTGGAAACGCACACGGCTAGTTTGCGCGGCATCCGTCACCAGGTCGTCACTTTCCTGCCAGCGCGCTTGCTCGTCAACGGCGAAGTTCCATAGACGGCGCAGGAAACGATAAGCCCCTTCGACACCGCTGTCGCTCCAGATCGTGCTCTGGTCCGCAGGCCCTGCGAAAATTGTGAACAGGCGGGCGGTGTCTGCGCCGTACCGGTTGATGATGTCCTTGGGTTCGACCACGTTGTTCTTGGATTTGGACATTTTTTCCACGCCGCCCAGGCTTACGGGCATGCCATCTTCGATCGCTGTGGCGCTGACCGGGCGGCCTTTTTCATCGTGGTGAACCGATACCTCGGAGGGGTAAAACCAGCGTCGGCTGCCGTCTTCAGCTTTGCGATAGTAGCTCTCCCGCAGCAGCATGCCCTGGGTGAACAACTTCTTGAACGGTTCACTGAAATCCACCAAGCCCTCGTCGCGCATCGCCCTGGTCCAGAATCTGGCGTAGAGCAAGTGCAGCACCGCGTGCTCAATGCCGCCGATGTACTGGTCGATGGGCATCCAGTAGCGATTGCCAGATCCGACCATTGAGGTGTGGCAGTCCGGGTCGCAGTAGCGCATGAAGTACCAGCTGGAGTCGACGAAGGTATCCATGGTGTCCGTTTCCCTAAGCGCGGGAGCGGCGCAACGCGGACACGCGACGTGGCGAAACGCATCATGCTGCTCAAGCGGATTGCCAGTGCCGTCGGGAATACAGTCAGTTGGCAATACTACCGGCAGATCCGCATAAGGCACTGGCACATCGCCACAGTGGTTGCAATGGATGATTGGGATCGGCGTTCCCCAGTAACGCTGTCGGGAGATGCCCCAGTCACGCAACCGCCAGGTGGTGGCTTGCTCGCCGCGTCCCAGCTGGGTCAAGGCTTCGCAGATGGCGAGGGATGCCTGCTCTACCGTGAGGCCATCGTAGGTGCCTGAATTGATCAGGCGACCTTCACGACTGGCATAGCGATCCGACCATGCGTCAGGGGCGTAGGCTGCTCCTTCGAAAGCGACCACAGGGCGTATGGGCAAGCCATACTGACGGGCAAAGTCGAAATCACGCTCATCGTGGGCAGGCACTCCCATCACAGCGCCTTCGCCATACTCACCGAGCACATAATTGGTGATCCAGACGGCGATTGTCTCCCCGGTCAATGGGTGCTCGACGTGTAAGCCGCTTGGGATGCCGAGTTTCGCTTGGGCAACGTCGGCGGGGCTGGCCTGCGCCGACTGCCGCAACGCCTGTACCTTCGGTTCCAGGCCAGGATCGAGCTCGATGGCTCGCTTTGCCAGAGGATGATCAGGGGAAACCGCGCAGAACGTCACACCCATCAGCGTATCAACGCGGGTGGTGAACACGTACAGCTTGCCCGCGTCGATTAACCGCCCGTTGGTATCTTCGATCGCGTGGAGGAAGGCCAGGCGTACTCCACTGGCCTTGCCGATCCAGTTACGCTGCATGCTGCGAACCATGTCCGGCCAGTCCGCCAGTGTATCGATGGCCGACAGCAGTTCTTCGCCATACTGCGTGATGCGCAGGTAGTAGCCAGGAATCTCACGCTTTTCCACCAGCGCTCCTGACCGCCAACCCCGCCCGTCTACCACTTGCTCATTGGCCAACACGGTTTGGTCGATAGGATCCCAATTCACTATCTGGGTTTTCTTGTAGGCCAATCCCTTTTCCAGAAGCTTCAGGAAGAACCACTGGTTCCACTTGTAATATTGCGGATCGCAGGTGGCGACTTCGCGTGACCAGTCGAACGCCAGGCCGAGGGGTTGCATCTGGGATTTCATGTCGGCGATGTTCATCCGAGTCCACTCCGCTGGGGGCACTCCCGATTGCATGGCGGCGTTTTCCGCTGGCAGGCCGAACGCATCCCAACCCATCGGCATAAGGACGTTGTAGCCCTTCATTCGCAAGTGGCGGGCCAGCATGTCATTGATCGTATAATTGCGCACATGGCCCATGTGTAGTTTCCCGGAAGGGTATGGCAGCATGGAGCAGGCATAGAATTTTGGCCGGCTTTGGTCTTCGACAGCTTTGAAGACTTCATCGCGAAGCCATTTGGCCTGAACCGTGCTTTCGACCCAGGCGGGATCATACTGCTGTCGCATAGACGCTCCTCAATGTTAGTGGCGCCGAGTGGCGACCAACCGTTTGGCATATTCGTTTTTGTTGAATATCACTTGGCCTAATGAACTACATCTGCCACCGATGTAGGGGGGCAGGGCAGTTTGATAGAGATCGGATTCGTCAAGGCAGTATTGGCGTACTGCTCGGGGTGCAGCGCGGAGCGGTACAACAGGCTTCTCGGAGCGGGCTGGCTCATCGTCAAGCGCTCACCCATGGGCAACCGGCAGCCCCTGGCGGGCCCGCTCGACCTCGGGGCGTACAGCATGAACGGACGCTGTCCATCGGTAAAATTGCCGACTGCCAGCAATGGCAACGATGCTACGACCCCCGCGCTGAATGAGGTTACGGTGAAGGCGCTGCACTTGAAGTGGGCAGACATTGCCTGCTCTAGTTCATCCAGTTCTTTCAGGCGGACGCGGATGCGGGAAGTCGGCAGATTGACGGTACCGCTTTGTAATACGTAGTTCGCCGCGCGTCTGGCCAGGCGAGGATTGATCTCCAGCCCGAGACAGGAACACGAGCACATGTTCATGAAAGCGTGCCCGTTGTGATCGACCATGCGGCTTCGCTCGGCACGCCTGACGCTCAAGTCGGTCGATCCGGAGTTCTGTGCGAGTTGCCAGGAGGGATTACCAATTTCGACCGTCCTGGCGGTATTTATATATTCATTCTTCACGTTAGACATAAGCCTTCCATTGCCTGGGTCAAGCATCAATAGAATTGTCTTTGTGTTACGAGCGTTGCCCGGCATCTCTAGGGATTCATCGTGAAGAAACTGACCTGATTTAAAAGGCCGGTCACCGTCGAGAGTGAGTGGTTGGTTGGTCGGTGAGGTTGAATATGGCCAGGGCCTAGCTTTGATGTCAAGCGTTTCTTTCAGTAAAGTACGGTGAGCTTTGAACAGTAACGCCAAGGGTGATTGTTGTTGAATTATCTAATCCTAGGTGCATGGGGCGGCGGTCTCAGGGCTTGGTGCGGGGTCTCTGAGTATGCTAAGGCCCAATGTTTCTGGTTCGTTGGAAAGGATCATTGACATGTTTAATAGTGCCGAATGAGCTGTAAGAAAATTCCCGAAAATGCGTAGGACTAATTTCCGCAGTGTATAGTTTTTGCTGCGGCTCAGGATATCTCCATAATGTCGACTGTAGACGGTTGTTAATTGAAGTGGCCATGAAGATAGATACCGTCTAATTATCGTATGCATTGCGCGGGCATGCGTTCGATGGTGGCAAGTTCATGGTGCTAATCGTCGGCATTATGTCGACATCGGAGAAAAACCTATGACCTTGAGCCTCTCTTCTTTCGTGAACTTTACTTCTCCTGCGAAGGCGTGAGGACGATGGACAAGACGGGTCAGTTCGGCGCGTAGGCGTGAAGTGGCACAGCCGGTCATGGACGCCATAGCTGTCTGGGCAATTACTAGGCTCTGTACGAAAAGATGTCCCAAACACTGCATGGAGCATGCGAGTGAGACCATGGTGGCATGACTTTTTGCGAGCTTGTCGAATCGTGTCACGATCCGGCGGTTCTCTTTCAGCCAGCCAACCATGCATTCGATGATGTTGCGCTGTCGGTATTTGGGCCGGTCGAACAGTCTGGGTAAGCCAGTCTTGGGCTTGCGCCTCATCGAGCGCAACGGGGTGACGGGCTACATTCGATATTGGTCGCAGTAGCGGCGTAGCCCTCGTCGACAAGCAGCCATTTACAGCGTTTGCGCGGGCGGCCACATTGGTTCGATGGAATGCTGACCTGGTCTGACAGTGGTTGTGCGTAGCTGATGTCACGGGCTTGGCCGCCAGAGAGGAGAAAGCGCAGCGGTGTTCTGTTGGCGTCGCAGAACATGTGGGTTTTGGTAGTCAGGCCGCCGCGACTTCGGCGTAGAGCATGAAAGGTAGGCTCGTCAGGCCCCTTTTCCCGGCGCCAGATGAGGCTCGGGTTGCGCGTACTGCGGTTGAGTCGATCATCCAAGTTTGCAGATCGATCAAGCCCTGCTCATTCAATCTCAGGTGCAGACGTTTGAGCATCGCCGTGCCATCACCGAATCCCTTTCGGTTAATGGCGCGTGACTCTACAAAATCTCAGCGCTGGAGGGGCGATGTTTAGGGTTCTCGGGATTTCGTACAGAGGCTAGGTGAATCGCACAGCGTTCGGCGGCGAGCTGTTCAAAAAGCGGATTGTTGATCGCTAGGCTGGTGGCGTGTTTCTCAGACCGGTATCTCCAAAAGTCATGTCTCACGACTAGCTGGTGAGATCAATGAACGCGGTCACGCTTTCCTTGACCGCCCGCTCGAAGGCGACTGGCCCTATCTCTAGATCGATGCCACCTACGTAAAAGTGTGGGAGGCCGGACATATCGTGTCGGCCGCCGTAATAATCGCCGTGGCCGTTAACACTGACGGTGGCCGCGAAGTCCTGGGCATGCGGGTCGGCCCGTCAGAGGCCGAGCCGTTTTGGACAGACTTCCTTTACAGCCTCATGGGACGTGGCTTGCGGGGCGTGAAGCTACTCATCTCCGACGCCCTAAGCCTGAAAGCGGTGGGAGGCCTTTGAGGCTGTCAGCGATTGCCCAAAGACATAGTGCTCCCGGGGATGGATGTGAATCGCAAAAACTTCAAATTACTTGAAGTCCTAGACAAGTTCTCCCTTTATTCCGGCAATAAATATCTGTTTATTGCCATTTCTAAGCAATTTATTTGAAATCTGCTGGCGTCCTCGCGAAAACAACGCAATCCAGGCAAACCACAACGGGTATAAATTGGATCCAATATTTGATTAGAGCGGTCGCCCCATGCGGCGGCCCATTACAATCATCGACAGGCCAAGGAGAACGCCGCCATGATGTTGAAGGATCCTTCCACGAAATACCGCCATTTCAACGTGGTCGACCTGCCGGACCGCACCTGGCCAAGTCAGGTACAGCAAAGGGCACCTGTCTGGTGCAGTGTCGATATGCGTGACGGTAACCAGGCGTTGATCGAGCCGATGAACGCCGAGCGCAAGCGGCGCTTCTTCGACCTGCTGGTCAAGGTCGGCTTCAAGGAAATCGAGGTTGGCTTCCCGGCCGCTTCGCAGACGGATTTCGATTACGTGCGCGAACTGATCGAAAGTGGCGCCATCCCCGACGATGTCACCATTCAAGTAATGACCCAGGCGCGCACGCACCTGATCGAGCGCACCTTCGAAGCGCTTAAAGGGGTGCCGCGAGCGATCGTGCATGTCTACAACGCCACTGCACCAGTATTCCGCGAGGTGGTGTTTGGTGTCGACCGCGCTGGCTGTATCGATATCGCGACCCAAGCCACCCGTGAGATCAAGGCGCTGATGCAGGCCAATGCGCAAACCCAGTGGACCTATCAGTACTCGCCTGAAACGTTCTGTTTCACCGAGCTGGATTTCGGGCTGGAAATCTGTGATGCGGTGATCGCCGAGTTCAAGCCGACGCCGTCCAACAAGATGATCCTCAACCTGCCCACCACGGTCGAAGTGTCTACCGCGAACGTGTTCGCCGACCAGATCGAATGGTTCTGCAGGCATGTGAGCCATCGCGACAGCGTGATCATCAGCGTGCACCCGCACAATGACCGCGGAACCGGGGTTTCCACTGCCGAGCAGGCCTGCCTGGCCGGTGCGCAACGGGTCGAAGGCACCTTGTTCGGTAATGGCGAGCGCACTGGCAACGTCGATATCCTGACCTTGGCCATGAACCTGTACACCAGTGGTATCAGCCCTGAGCTGGACTTCTCGGACATCATCCATGTCCAGCGTGAGGTCGAATATTGCAACCAGCTGCCCACCCACCCTCGCCATCCCTATGCCGGTGAACTGGTGTTCACCGCTTTCTCCGGCTCCCACCAGGACGCGATCAAGAAAGGCTTCGCGCACCGTCGCGACAACCCTGATGGCTACTGGGAAATCCCCTATCTGCCGATCGACCCCGCCGACATGGGGCGCAGCTACGAGGCCGTGATACGGGTCAACAGCCAGTCGGGCAAGGGCGGGGTGGCGTACCTGCTGGAACAGCAGGGCATCGTGCTGCCGCGCCGCCTGCAGATGGAGTTCAGCGGCCTGGTGCAGCGTGTTGCCGATGCCAAGGGCCAGGAAGTGACCAGCGACATGATCCTGTCCTGTTTCAACGAGAATTATCTGCAGCAGGGCAAGCCCTACATACTGACCCAGCCCATGCTCACCAGTGATGAAGCCACTACCTACGTGAACGCGCAATTGCTCGTCGACGGCGGACGTCTGCCATTGAGCGGTGAGGGTAACGGGCCGCTGGCCGCGCTGGTCAACGCCTTCGCCGCGCACGGCCTGTATTTCGACATCGCTGACTACCATGAGCATGCGGTACGTGATGGCGCCCAGGCCGAAGCGATTGCCTACGTGGAGATCCGCGTCAACAGTCAACTGCTGTTCGGCGTCGGCAGAGACAACAGCATTCTCCAGGCCTCGCTGCAGGCACTGGTCAGTGCCGTGTGTAGGGCAACTCGCCAGGGCCTGCTCAAGCCTTTGGGCAACGCTGTCGTCACGGCCTGAGGCACTCGCGGCATGGAAGCGTTAGGAATGGACTACGGGCACGGTGGGGTGGTGGCCAGCCACTGCCACGCCGATGATCAGCTCATCTACGCCGCCAGAGGTGTGATGCGAGTGAGCAGCGACAGCGGCAGCTGGGTGATCCCCTACGGCCACGCGCTGTTTGTTCCAGCGGGGTAAGCCTGGAGATCCGTATGGGAGGCGATGTCTCCCTGCGCACCTGCTGAGCTCGCAGGTCGACCCCTGCCAGATGACCGTGGTGTCCGGCTTGTTGCGCGAGCTGGAAACGGCGCAGCGGATCAACGCGTTCGTAGCGGTGCCACACCCCGCAAGGCTGCGCGCTTGGTGTGAACACTTCTTCGATGACCCCGTGCAGGACCTCACGTTCGACAGTCAGGCCAGACTTTTTGCGGCAACCTATGGGTTGGCCTCTTCCCAATCGCTTCGCGTTGCAGTAATCAGCGCATCCCAGTCATCAGGAGGGTTGCCGCGGCCCAGCATCTTCTCGAATACGGCGTAGGGATCGGATTTACTGCCTGCGGAGCGTAGCGTGTTTTCGTCGTTGACCCATGCATAGACGATGACTTTGGACCTTGAGTCATAGCGAAAGAACAGCCGAAAGCGCCTGCCGATTTTTGCTCGGCGCCAATGTCGGTAGGCGGTGCCGAGCGTATTGCCTTGGCGGAACTCATCACGGCCCGGATCGGCAGGCACAGCCTCCAGGATCAGATGGCTCAATGCCCGAAACAGCTTCACGTTGGCGTTGCTCTCAAAACCTTTTGGGTCGTTCTGCTCGGCCCGGGCGGCGGCTTCTTGCAATTTGCGTAGCTGTAACGTCACACCTTCATGGAACAACAATGTCCAGCCATGTCGCAGCATCAGATGGCGACCTCACCATCGATATCTTCGTCCAGGTTTACGGAGTGGTTTGCGTTGGCGAGCATGGTTTGCGCCAAGTCTTCCGGTAGGGTGGTGAGGTTACGTCCGCTTCGGATATCAGCCTCTAGCAAACCCAGGTACGCACCGATGGCAGGGTCTTCGTGGGTGGTCTCTACGCGGCTGACCACGATTTCGCCCCCGCGTACGTCGAATGCGATCTTGCCTCCAGTGTCTATGCCCAAAAGCTGGCGAACGGATTTGGGCAGTGTGATCTGCCCCTTCGAGGTTAGCGTTGCGATTTCGTGGATGGCAGGCATGTGCGTTCTCCCGGATGTATTTATTGGAGGGTAAGGAATAATCCTTACTTGGTCAATCTTGGTTTTCTGCTGACCAAGCATAAGCAGGGTGAAAGCTCAGAAGCACATCCGGATGAGTTACACCACCTCCTGGGACACGATCCAGTAAATGTCACGAAGCATTGGGCGCGACAGACGCTGCGATCGCGCAAACGGAGGCAGCGCTTGAGTCGTGCCAGGCAGGGAAGTATAGGGATGCGTTGTCGGGGAGGTTGGAAGAGCTGAAACGGCGAGCAAGTACCCACTGACCGAGGACTTAAAATTGCCTCGGGCCATTCTCAAACGGCCGCATTTGTCCGACTTCTGCCGATGGACACAGGCAGCAATCGGCCGACTTCAGGCGGTCGAGGACGAAGCCCCTAGAGGCTGTCAGGGTCGCCAAAGAACATCTGAATCCGCGACCTCAACCAGCGCTCCGCCGGGTCATTGTCCTGCGCCCCTCGCCAAGCCATGTGCAGCTCGAAGCTGCGCACCGTTATCGGCAGGTCTTCAGCCCGCAACCCGCCCGCAGCCGTGAGTGCATCAGCGGTGTAATCGGGCACCGTGGCAACGATATCGGTCCCGGCCAGCAGGCTGCCCAGGCCGTTGAATTGCGGCACGGCCAGGACCACATGGCGCTTGCGGCCGATCTCTTCCAGCGCTTCGTCGATGAAACCGGACAGGTCGCCTGCGAACGACACCAGTGCATGGGGCCGTGCGCAGAAGTCATCGAGGGTGATGCTGCCGGGTACGCTGTCGGCGCGCAGCAGCTTGGGCATGCTGCGGCGCAGCACCTTGCGCTTGGCGTTGGCGGGCAGTTCGCTGGTGTAGCTCACCCCCACCGAGATTTCACCGGAGGCCAGCAGGGTAGGCATGAGCAGGTAATTGACCCGGCGCACCACCAGCACGATACCGGGCGCCTCGGCGCGGATGCGCTTGAGCAACTGCGGCAGCAGGGCGAATTCGGCGTCGTCCGACAGGCCGATGCGGAACACCGCGTTGCTGGTGGCCGGGTCGAATTCGGCGGCGCGGCTGACGGCGGTGGAGATGGAATCCAGCGCCGGCGACAGCAGGGCAAAGATTTCATGTGCCCGTGCTGAAGGCTCCATGCTGCGGCCGGTGCGCACGAACAGCGGGTCGTCGAACAGGTTGCGCAGGCGCGACAGCGCCGCGCTGATCGCCGGCTGGCCGAGGAACAGCTTCTCGGCGGCACGGGTCACGCTACGCTCGTGCATCAGCGTTTCGAACACGATCAGCAGGTTGAGGTCTACACGACGCAGGTCGTTTCGATTCATTGGTGCGCTTCGCCTAAAGTGGGGCAGGGGTGAATCTTAAGGCCAAAGGCTGTTAACCTGCACCGATTTGTGGGGGCCAATGCACAGAAATGTGAGGTGCCCAATCGATGACAGGCATGTCGACTATTAATAGCCACTGATGGTCTAACGGTTAAAGCCCGGATAAAGTCCGTGGTAATACGAGATTCACAAAGGCGAGGTATGCGATGTCCCGCATGATCCGGTTCCACAAGTTCGGCGCTGCCGAAGTGCTCCGCTGCGAGGAGCAGGCCGAACCGTCAGCTGCTGTCGGCGAGGTGCAGATCCGCGTCGAGGCCATTGGCGTGAGCTGGTACGACGTGCTCTGGCGGCAGAACCTGGCGCCATCCCAGGCCCGTCTGCCTGCGGGGATCGGCCACGAGATGGCCGGCGTGGTGACTGCGGTGGGTGAAGGTGTCGAGGACATTGCAGTGGGCGACCGGGTGGCCAGCTTCCCGGCGACCAGCGCCAATGATCACCCGGTGTATGGGGATGTGATCGTCCTGCCGCGCACGGCGATTACCCGTTACCCGGATATCCTCACACCGATCGAGGCCAGCGTGCATTACACGCCGCTGCTGATCGCCTACTTCGCCTACGTCGACCTGGCCAGGGCCAAGGCCGGGCAGACCGCGCTGGTCACCGATGCCAGCCACTGCGCAGGGCCCGCCTTCGTGCAGTTGGGCAAGGCCCTGGGCCTCAAGGTGTTCGCTGCCACCAAGGAGCCGGAGCAGCGCGATCACCTGCTGGGCCTGGGTGCTGACAAGGTGATCGTCACCGAAGAGCAGGACTTGCTCATGCAGGTGGGCAAGTACACCGACGGGCGCGGCGTGGATATGGTCCTCGATGGCATGGGCGGCCCGCAGATGTCGCTCCTGGGCGACGTGCTCGCGCCACGCGGCAGCCTGGTACTGTATGGCCTGCAGGGGGGTAACCAGACACCTTTCCCGGCCTGTGCGGCGTTCCAGAAGAACATTCAGTTTTACGTTCACTGTATCGGTAACTTCACCGGCAAGCCGGAACTGGGCATTAGCCAGGACCAGGTTGCGTTGCAGCGCGCCCTGCGTGATATCAACCAGTTCACGGCTGACCAGTTGCTGACACCGCAGATCATCAAAGTGTATCCGTTTGATCAGGTGGTTGAAGCGCACCGGTACATGGATGAGTGCCCTTGTGGCGGCAGAGTGGTGCTGGACCTGGGCGTGGCGTGACAGGCGTTGGATGTACAAGAAAACCCGGGCTTGGCTCGGGTTTTTTTTTTGCAGGTTCACCGCTCGTTCATGATGCGACCGGGCGAATGCCTAGACCGCAACGCCATTGAACCCAGGGCGTGTAGTTCAAGTACCTTACCTCCGGCTATCCGTGAATAGCCTATTGTTTGGGATTATTCCTACAACTAACTAGCTCCCATCCCACATAAACTGCTGTTCCCACTTCGCGCGCCCGCACAACTCTTGAACATTCTTTGTCTTTGAAATTCCCCGGCCTCTGGCGCACAGTGACTTGTCATCCGGCTGAATGGTTTTTTTACCGGCATCTGTATCTTTTAATCGTTGAGCAACGCTTGATAATGGCGTAATGATGCTTTACGCAAGGAGCGTGCAATGGAGAAGAACACCCCTGGCTTTTGGTATTCTGGCGCAGCGCCGGGCACACGCGGGGTTTCATTTTTATCAATGTCATGGCGACAGTAATTCGTCACTTCAGTTTCTCTTAAAGACTTGTAGGAAGTTTCTTCAGGCTTGATTCGCCGCTTATTCATTCATGCAAAAGTGCATCGTTGGCGGTGGAAAGAATGAAGTAGTGAGGTGACATGTGAGCAATATCCACGATCAAGCGATGCACCATATCTACCAGCAGGTGCTGGATCGCGTGCTGGGCCATATGTCCCAGGTCCAGCGCGCCTCTTTACAGCTGTTCATTCAGCGCCTGCTGGTAGCCGCAGGTGGCCCCGAATACATCGGTACCTTCAAGTTGCTCGTGCTGCTAGGCGCAGACTGCCATAGCGCCCGGCTGCTGGCGGTCTTGCGTGCGGCCCAGTTGAGCATCGCCCAGCGTGCACCTGTCACCTTTCAGTTGCAGGTGGTGGCTGTATGCCTGCCTGCGGCCAGCGGCGCGCTTCTCGAGCAACATGAGCGTGTGTTCAGTGCCTTGTTTCTGCATGACGATCCTCGTGTGCAGTTGCAGATGCTCGAAGCCGGGCAGTTGGTGTCGTTCACCCGAAGGCCCTATCTGGAGGTCGAACCCTGGGCGCTGGCGCGCGATGCCCTGCTTGTGTTCGGCCATCTTGTCGATGCGCGGCCTGAAGCACTTTTGGGCAGCCGCACGCACCTGGAGCTCGGCGCAGCGCTGTGGCTGGCGCTTGAAGGCCAGCCGGCAGTCGATGCAATGGTAACCGCCATGCCTGCGCGGCAGCGGCTGCGTTACCTGGCATGGGCGCGCAGGGGCCTGCGCCAGTCGGGTGACGGGGGGACGGCAAACCTGCATCAATGCATGGCGACGCTTGCCGAGCGGTTGAGCCAGTTGCACAACACTGCCGGCACCTCACTTGGCGAGCCCGAAAAGCCGGGCACCGGGCGCTGCTCGGAGTTTCCGATCAGGTTGATTACCATCGACGACCTGATGCCCCAGCTGCTGAGTGGCGATGAGCTGGACTCGATGATGGAATGCCGCTTCGAAGCGGTGCACAAGGCCATGCCCCTGGCGAGTTTTCTTGACCCGCTGGCCTTGGCCCAGTTGCACGAATTGCTGTCGCGCTGCAATGCGCCTGTGCAGGCAAGCCCGGCGCAGCGTCTGCATTGCGAAAGGGCGCCAGCATCGCAGCACAGCCGTTTTGCCAAGGCCTATGGCCTTGAGCGAACTCAGCTCGTTTGCATGCTGCACAGCCCGTTCGCCAACAAGGGGCGCGGGCTGGAGCGCTTTCTGCAATGCTGCCACGCCGATATGTTGGTGGCCCTGCCTTATCTGCACCGCGTCATGCAGGGCAAGCCGTGTCCCGACCCTGTCAAGGATTGGTTGGTGAACACCAGTGGTTTGTCCCTCGCCCAACTGCGGGCCATTTACGAAGGGCGTTTGAATCACAGCACCTGGGCCTTGCTGGCCAACCTGGCGCGACGTGATGTGCATCTGGGGCTACTGGCCTGCCGGCCCGCTGCTGCTTCGATTGTCTGCGGGGGCTTGCCTGATGGGGCGTGAATTCGCCTACCAGACGGTGTATCGATATCTGGAAGCGCTGATCGATGAGGCCGCGCGGGGAGGGCAGCGCCGTTTGCCCTCACTGCGCGCCCTGTCGCGGCACCTGCGCGTTTCATTGGCCACCGTGCAAACGGCCTACGGGTTGCTGGAACATGAAGGGCGGGTGCTGTCGGTACCTAAGTCCGGGTACTTCGTGCCCGCGGGAGTCATTACTGGCGTAGCGGCCACTGCCGAGTCGGATCAGGCCGTGCTGGCGCATCCGGCGATGGAGCGTGTCTTGTTCGCTCACGAACGACGGCTGGCGCGACAGCGGGCCTGTTCATCCTCCGGCGCCCAGAGTTCGGGAGAAGTTCGCCTGCGGCACATACTGGCCGAACGTTATACCCGAGCGTCCCGGCAATCCTGGCGTGCTGAGGATGTGCACCTGGGGCCCGACATGCAGGCTTTGCTGGAAACGCTGCTGGAAGCATTGGCATTGCATGGCAGCACGGTGCTGGTCGCATCGCCGTGCTGCTGGCGTTTGCTGAGGGTTTTGCAGCGCTTTGGTCTGCACGTGCTGGAGATGCCCGTGGACAACCACGGCAGCCCCGACCTCGGCAGCCTGGCGCGCCTGCTGGGGCGTGAGTCGGTACGCATGATGGTCATACCGTCCTGCCTTGGCATGCCCACGGGGCGGTTGATGTCGCAACAGGCCCAGCGGCAGATTGCCCACTTGCTGGCCGCGCACCCTGTGTGGCTGCTGGAGAACGATCTGGACAGCGAGTACTGTTTCGATAGACCGCCTGTGGCACGTTTGCGAGACTGGGTCGACCAACGTTGGCTGTTGGTGCTGGGGTCGCTGCAGGCGTTGGTCGGTGCCGAGGCGCCCTATGCGTATGTGCTGGGCCTGCATGGCACCCTTGCCGAACGGTTTTCCCGGCGGGCTTTCCAGCTGCCGCCCGTGCGTCAGCAGGCATTGGCGCAGATGCTCGGCAATGGCGAGGTCGACGGACAGTTGAGCCGGCGTCGGCTGGAGCTGCGCAAGCGTATGGAGCAGTTATGCCATCAACTCACTGTTTGCCTGGGCGGGCAAGTGGCCTTCGACATGCCTGACGGGGGGTATGTCCTGTGGGTGCGCATGCTTGAGCCAATCGCCCTCGAGAGCATCGCGGCAGCATTGTCTGGCCCGGCCTTGCAAGTCCTGGCAGGTGCGCGGTTCAGTTTGCAGGGGCGTTATCAGCACTACCTGGCTTTCACCTGGGCAGGCGACCGGCCAGAAGCGCTTAGCGAGGAGCTTCGCCGGTTGAAGCAGCTGTTGCTACCGCGTCGCGGGCGCCAGGCTGACAGCAAAAGCTGATCGCCTGCCCTGGCAGGTCACGTATCATGGCGCCCTGTTCGTTCACACTCAGGAGCATCTGCATGGGCACCCCACATTTCCGTCAACCTGTTCCACAGGATGCCGAACGCTGCTACGAGATCGAAATCGGCGCGTACGAGGGCGATGAGGCCGCGACCCTCGAAAAGATCCGCACCCGCATCGCGCAGTACCCAGAGGGGTTTCTCCTGCTTGAGGTCGACGGCCTTGTCGTTGGCTTCATCAACAGTGGCTGCGCCCACGACGTGGTGATGTCCGATGAGGCCTTCAAGGAGCTGGTAGGCCACGACCCGGCGGCCGCCAACGTGGTGATCATGTCCGTTGTGGTGGATCCGGCTCATCAGGGCAAAGGCTACGCGAAGCTGCTGATGGACACCTTCGTGCAGCGGATGACCGCGCTGCACAAGCGCACCATCCACCTGATGTGCAAGCAGCAGCATGTCGAGCTGTACCGCAAGATGGGGTATCACTACGTGAAGCCATCGCCCTCGGACCACGGCGGCATGGCCTGGCATGAGATGGTCATGACGCTCTGAGGTGGCCCGCGCACCATTCGTCGGGCGCTGGCCGACCTGACCCACGGGGCTTGCCAGCAAGCGTTATCTGTATGTATAAACAGTGTCCGTTCCTGCTGCCCGACCCCGCCCTGTGATCGCCCATTCCGTCGACGACCCGCTCTATTACCTGCATAACTTCCGCCAGGTACTGCTGTGGGTCGAACACCGTTATGCCGACCTGCTCGATACCCAGGAGCTGGCGTTCATCCAAGCTTTTGCCAGGCTCGAGGAGCCAGCCCAGGCCCTGCTTGTGCGCATGGTGATGCGCAAGGGCGAGCTGTTTCGCAGCGACCGGCTGGATTATGCCGAGATCGGCGATTCGTCTGTGGCCTTGCAGCCCCTGCAGGCGCTGGGCTGGGTGCGCGAACCCGAACAGTTGAGCCTGGAGCAATTGTTCGCCTTGCTGCGCAAGGAAGAGCTGGCCAGCGGTTTTGCCGGCCTGCTGAGCCGACCGCGTGCGGCCAAAAGCGATCTGCTCGCGCAACTGCAAGCCTTGGCGCTGGCGCCCAGGCCACTGTCCGACTGGTTCGCCAGTGCACCGGTGCGCATCGTGCAGTGGTGCCTGCAGCCGCTGTGCGATCGCATGCGTCTGCTGTTCTTCGGCAACCTGTACCAGGACTGGTCTGATTTTGTCCTGGCCGACCTGGGCGTGCTGCGTTTCGAGCACGTGCCATTCAGCCCCGGCTCGCGGGCCTTGCAGCAGCGCAGCGACGTCGACCTGGCCATGGCCTTGCACCGGTGCGCCGAGCGCTTGGAGCTGGGTGAGGCGCCTGCGTCGATCCTTGAGGCATTGGTGGGCTGGGGCAGCGACAACCCGTGGCTGGCCCGGCGTCACGCGCGCTTGCTGTTTGCCTTGGGCCAGCAGTGCGAGCGCCTTGGCGACTGGGAGCTGGCACTGACGGTGTATGCCCAGAGCAGCCATGCCCAAGCGCGCATCCGCCAGGTGCGCGTGCTGGAGCGCAGCGAGCGCTGGCAAGACGCGCATGCCCTGGCATTGCAGCTGGCTCAAGCGCCTGCCAATGCCCTGGAAGTGCAGGCGCTACAGCGCATGGTGCCGCGCCTGGTGCGCAAGCTGGGCGGGCCGGCGCAGCGCCGTCGACGTGTTACACCCGCGCCGGTGATCGAGCTCGAACTGCCGCGCGAACAGGCTCCGTTGGGTGTCGAGGAGGCGGTTCGCCAGCACCTGGCCCAAGCAGGCGGGCAGGTTCACTACGTGGAGAACACGCTGCTCACCAGCCTGTTCGGGTTGTTGTGCTGGGATGCGATCTTTGCCCCGATTCCCGGCGCGTTCTTCAACCCCTTTCAGGCTGCACCGCAAGACCTGCATGACTGCGACTTCCAACTGCGCCGCGCCGCTCAGTTCGATGCGTGCCTGGGCCGGCTCGACGACGGCTCGCATCAGCAGGCCATCCTCGACTGCTATGCCGCCAAGCAAGGGCTGCAATCGCCGTTCGTGTTCTGGCAGATGCTCAGCCATGCTTTGCTCGTACAGGCATTGGCTTGCCTCCCGGCGGAGCACCTCAAGCAGTGTTTCCTGCGCTTGCTGCAGGACATCCGCAACAACCGTACCGGCATGCCTGACCTGATCCAGTTCTGGCCGGAGCAGGGGCGTTACCGCATGGTCGAGGTCAAAGGGCCTGGCGACCGTCTGCAGGACAACCAGTTGCGGTGGCTGGAATTCTGCGCCGAACACGGCCTGCCGGTCGCGGTCTGCCATGTGCGCTGGAGCGAAGAGCCATGAACTACCGCGTGGCGGTGCGGGCTTTGTGTGAGTTCACTGCCAAGGCCGGTGATCTCGACCTGCGCTTCACACCGTCGCCCACTGCCCAGGAGGGTATGGAGGGCCATCGCCGGGTCGTGGCCAGGCGGGCCGCCGGCTATGAGGCGGAGGTCGCACTTGAGGGTGCGTATCAGGGCTTGCAGGTGCGCGGTCGCGCCGACGGTTATGACCCCGCCGCAAACCGGCTTGAAGAGATCAAGACCTACCGTGGTGACCTGGCCCGGCAACCGGCCAATCATCGCCAACTGCACTGGGCCCAGGCCAAGGTCTACGCCTGGTTGCTGTGCCAGGCACGGCAGCTGCCCGCCATCGAGGTGGCGCTGGTTTACCTGAACGTGGACAACGACGGCCAGACCTTGATCAGCGAGCATTACCGCGCCGCCGAGCTGCATGCTTTTTTCGAAACCCAATGCCAGTGTTTTCTGGCCTGGGCCCAGGCGCAAACGCAGCGCCTGGCCGAGCGTGACCGCGGCCTGCAGAGCCTGGGCTTTCCTTACCCGCAGTTTCGCCAAGGCCAGCGGCAACTGGCCGAAACCCTGTACAAGGCGGTCAGCACCGGGCGCTGCCTGATGGCCCAGGCCAGCACCGGTATCGGCAAGACCCTCGGCACGCTGTTCCCGTTGCTCAAGGCCATGGTGCCGCAACAACTGGACAAAGTGTTTTTCCTCACCGCCAAGACCCCTGGCCGCGCCCTGGCGCTGGATGCCCTGCAACAGATCACCCAGGCTACGCCGCAGCCCGCGCTGCGTACACTGGAGCTGATCGCCCGGGACAAGGCCTGCGAGCACCCCGACAAGGCCTGCCATGGCGAGGCCTGCCCATTGGCCAGAGGCTTCTACGACCGCCTGCCGGCGGCGCGGGAGGCTGCAGCCCGGTTGCCGTTGCTGGACCGCGCAAACCTGCGCGAAGTGGCCCTGGAACATCAGGTTTGCCCGTACTACCTGGGGCAGGAAATGGCGCGCTGGGTCGATGTCCTGGTGGCCGACTACAACTATTATTTCGACGCTCACGCCCTGTTGTTCGGCCTGACCCAAGCCAACCAATGGCGCGTAGCGGTGCTGGTCGACGAGGCGCATAACCTGGTGGAGCGTGGCCGTGGCATGTACAGCGCCAGCCTCGACCAGGGGCAGTTGCTGGCGTTGCGTCAGCGCAAACCGCCAGGGCTGGCCAGCGCGCTGGACCGCTTGAACCGCCAATGGAATGCCGTGTACAAGGCGCAGCGAGCGCCTTATCTGGCCACCGAGCAGTTGCCGGACGCCTTTGTGCGTTCGCTGCAGCAGTGCATCGGGCTGATCCAGGAGCGGTTGAACGAGTCGCCCGTGGACGTGGATGCACACATCCTGCAGTTCTATTTCCAGGCGCTGCAGTTCAGCCGGGTCGCCGAGCTGTTCGATGAGCATTTTCTGTTCGACGTGAGTCTGCGCGCTGGCCCGCGCCAGCGACGCCTGGCCACCTTGTGCCTGCGCAACGTAACGCCCGCCAAGCTGCTCGGCCCGCGCATGCAGGCTGCGCGCAGTGTGACGTTGTTCTCGGCCACGCTCAGCCCGCGGCATTTCTACACTGACCTGCTCGGCATGCCAGCGGATACAGCATGGCTTGAAGTGGCCGCGCCGTTTCGCGCCGAGCAGCTCGAAGTGCGCATCGCCAGCCAGGTCTCTACCCGTTATCACGAACGTCAGGCCTCGCTGGCACCGATCGTTGCGCTGATCGCCGAGCAATACCAGCGCCAGCCCGGCAACTACCTGGCGTTCTTCAGCAGTTTCGAATACCTGCAGCAGGTGCATGCGCTGCTGGCCGAGCGACACCCGGCGATTTCGGCCTGGGCTCAGGCACCAGGCATGGACGAAGCCGCACGCCAGGACTTCCTCGCGCGCTTTGCCGCAGACGGCCAGGGTGTCGGCTTTGCCGTGCTGGGCGGTGCCTTTGGCGAAGGTGTCGACCTGCCGGGTAGCCGGTTGATCGGTGCCTTCGTGGCCACCCTCGGCTTACCCCAGGTCAACCCGGTCAACGAACAGTTCAAGCAGCGTCTGGGGCGTCAGTTCGGCGCTGGCTTCGACTACGTCTACCTGTACCCCGGGGTGCGCAAGGTGATCCAGGCTGCGGGCCGGGTCATTCGCGGCGATCAGGACCGCGGTGTATTGGTGTTGATCGACCAGCGCTTCGTCGAGCCGCGCGTGCAGCAGATGTTCCCTGGCTGGTGGCAGATAACCCGCGAATAATCCTCGGCAAGGCCTTCGCACCTCGTTGCAACTCCCAGTACACTGCGTGTTCCAACCCCAACATCCGTTGAACTCGAGGTTTCTGCATGACGCTCAGTCCTTTGGCAGGCAAGCCGGCTCCGGCCAGCGTGCTGGTCGATATCCCCCGCCTGCTCACCGCTTATTACACCGGCCGCCCCGACGCTGCCGTAGCGGCCCAGCGCGTGGCCTTCGGCACCTCGGGCCACCGGGGCAGCTCGTTCGACCTGAGCTTCAACGAAGACCACGTCCTGGCCATCACCCAGGCCATCTGCCTGTACCGCCAGGAAAAGGGCATCGACGGCCCATTGTTCATCGGTGCCGATACCCACGCGTTGTCCGCGCCGGCAGCCGCCAGTGCTCTGGAAGTGCTGGCCGCCAACGGCGTGCAGGTGATGCTGTCCAAGGACGATGAATACACCCCGACGCCAGCGGTGTCCCACGCCATCCTGTGTTACAACCGCGGCCGTGATGGCGGGCTGGCCGATGGTATCGTCATCACCCCCTCGCACAACCCCCCGCAAAGCGGCGGCTTCAAATACAACCCGCCCAACGGTGGCCCGGCTGACAGCGATGTGACCAAGTGGGTCGAGGCCAAGGCCAACGAATTGCTGGCCGCAGGCCTGGCCGGCGTCAAGCGCATGGACCATGGGCAGGCCCTTCAGGCCCCGACCACCCAGCGCCACGACTATGTCAGCCATTACGTGGCCGACCTGGCGAACGTCATCGACTTCGACGTCATCCGCAGCGCCAATCTGCGTCTGGGCGTTGACCCGCTGGGTGGGGCAGGGGTGCGCTACTGGTCGGCGATCGCCGAGCACTACAAACTCAACCTGGAAGTGGTCAATACCGAGGTGGATCCGACCTTCCGCTTCATGACCGTGGACTGGGACGGGCAGATCCGCATGGACCCTTCCTCGCCGCACGCCATGCAAGGGCTGATCGGCCTGCGCGAGCGCTTCGATGTGGCCTTCGCCTGCGACCCGGACCACGACCGCCATGGCATCGTCACCGCCGATGGCCTGTTGCAGCCGAACAACTACCTGGCCGTGGCCATCGACTACCTGTACCGCCACCGCCCGCAATGGCGCAGCGATGCAGCCGTGGGCAAGACGGTCGTGTCCAGCGGCCTGATCGACCGCGTTACCGCGCGCCTGGGCCGTGAGTTGTATGAAGTGCCGGTGGGCTTCAAGTACTTTGCCCAGGGGCTGTTCGACGGCTCGTTGGGCTTTGGTGGCGAAGAAAGCGCCGGCGCTTCCTTCCTGCGCATGGACGGCACGGTCTGGGCTACCGACAAGGATGGCTTGATTCCGGCGCTGTTGGCCGCCGAGATGACGGCACGTACCGGGCGTAACCCGAGCCAGGCCTATGCCGACCTTACCGCGGCGCTGGGCACCCCGTTCGCTACCCGCGTGGAAGCCAAGGCCGACGCTCGGCAGAAGGCGTTGCTGAGCAAGTTGGCGCCGGAGCAGGTCAAGTCGACCGAACTGGCCGGGGAACTCATCGAGCAGATCCTCAGCCACGCGCCAGGCAATGGCCAGGCCATCGGTGGCCTGAAGGTGATGACCGCCAACGGCTGGTTTGCCGCGCGGCCATCCGGCACCGAGGACATCTACAAGATCTACGCCGAGAGCTTCATCGATCAGGCGCACCTGCAACGCCTGGTGGCCGAGGCGCAGCAACTGGTTGATGCCGCGATCGCCTGATTGACCTGTGAAGCAGGGCCGCAGCGCGGCCCTGCTTGTTCAAGCCACATCGACCAGCACGATTTCACTGTCCTCGATGGCGGTCACTCGCAGCACTTCTTCCTGCTCGATCGCAACCCCATCGCGGCCCTTGGCCCGCAGCCCATTGACCTCGATCAGGCCCTTGGCCGGCACCAGATACCCTCTGCGCCCGGTGTCAAAGCGATACTCGGCCGTTTCGCCTGCCCGCAGGGTTGCCGCCACCAGGCGCGCATCGGTGCGGATTTGCAGGCTTTCTTCATCCCCCGCACGGCCGCTGGCCAAGGTCACGAAGCCTTCGGCGCGCTCGCCTTTGGGGAATGGCCGAGTGCCCCATGACGGCGCCTCGCCGACGCGTTCCGGCACGATCCAGATCTGGAAAATACGGGTATCGATGTCTTCCAGGTTGTACTCGCTGTGCACGATGCCTGTACCGGCGCTCATGACCTGGACATCGCCGGCTTCGGTGCGGCCTTTGTTGCCCAGGCTGTCCTGGTGAGTGATGGCGCCTTCACGCACATAGGTGATGATTTCCATGTCGCGGTGTGGGTGCGGTGGGAACCCGCTGCCGGCGGCGATCAGGTCATCGTTCCAGACTCGCAGGTTGCCCCAGTGCATGCGCGCCGGGTCGTGGTACTCGGCGAACGAGAAGTGGTGACGGGCATCGAGCCAGCCGTGGTTGGCATGGCCAAGGCCTTCGAAAGGTCGCAGTTGCAGCATGATCGTGCTCCTTGAATGGGTGGAATGGGGCCATGATGCTTGAAAGAAAGATCGAAAATAAGCGTAAATATCGGCTGATTATGATCGTTTAACTGGATAGATTAGGCCGATGTGATTTGTGCGGTTCATCGCCTAATCCACTGATCTGCAAGCATTCGCTGGCGATTTCTTGCCGATGCGGCGAACATGCACGGTGTTTCGATTTTCAACGGAGTGACCGTGGCCCACGAGCAACCCCAGGCCCCTGCCGACCTGACCCCGCCCGCACAATTGCCCTGGCTGCGCCGCCTGGCTGCACGGCTTTTGGGCCGTGGCCTGAGCCGCTTGCAGGCGCAACACCGTGACTCCTGGTTTCTGGGCCATGCCACCGGCCAGCGCAGCGGTCACGCTGATGGCGTACGCGAAGGTTTCGAGCGTGGGCGGGTGGAAGGTTATGAGGCGGGTCGCCAGGTGCTGGTGATTCGCGATTCGCGCCCTGATAGCGCCGCAGTACCTGGCCGGGATGACCTGTTGTTCGACGACTGGCGCCTGCCGCTGACCACCGAGCTGAAAAAGCGCTTCAAGGCCGATGTAGCCCAGCGGTTGCCCGCTCAGGCGCAGCCCAGTGCCGCCCAGTGGAAGCTGATCTTCAGCGACACGCCCTCCACCTGCGTGGTGGCTGGGGCAGGGGCCGGCAAGTCTACGTCGCTGGTGTTGCGCATCCTGCTGCTGCGCCATTACCTGGGCTACGAGCTGGACGCGATGACGGTCGTCACCTTCACCCGTGAGTCTCGCAAGGATTTCATCAAGCGCCTGGTGCAGGTGTTCTCGCTGTGGCAGCTGGACCTACCGCCGGCGCGTGCCCGCGAGCTGGTACGTACCTTCCACTCACGCATCCTGCCGCTGGTCCGCAGCCTGCCGGGCTTTGGCCTGGTGCGTGCATTCGAGACCCTGGGCAACGACATGCCAGCGGGGCGTGAGGCGGAGGCCGAGAGCAACCTGTTCGACCTGCGCCTGAACGACGCCCAGCGCCAGCAGCTCAATCTGTGCTATCGCGACCTGCTCACCGAAAGCCCGCGCTTTGCAGAAATCATCGCGACCCTGCGGCGTGAAGCCCTGCAGCTCAAACCGCTGGACCCGGACCACCCCGACGTGCAGAAACGCGTGCAGGTGACGCAGCTGGCTGCCCAGCGTGACGAAGAGCTGTGCGACGTGATCGAGGACCTGTGGTTCGCGGCGGGCGTGTGGCCGATCAAGGGTATCGAGCCGTGCCGTGAAACGGTCGACATCCGGGGCAGCCGTTTCCATGTGCATGGCCGCCTGGAAGGCCTGGATGCCTGGGTGGTGCTTGGGTTCGACCCGTCGGAAAGTGCACAGTACCAGCGCCCGGGTGCCAAGCTTGGTGTACGTGCCGAATGGGCGGTCAAGCGCACGTTGCTGCAGGCGTTCTGCGACCGGCCGCTGATCTGGCTGGACAACTATGCGATGGCCCGGCGCCTGGCCGCCTCGCTGGCAGGCGACGCGGTCGCGGGCCCCGGGTTCGAGTACAAGGTCAAGGGCGAGCTGGCCCCGGCGCCGTTGCTCGATGCCTTTGTCGGTGCTGCCAACTTCATCGAAAACCTCGGCCTTGAGGTCAGCACTGCGGTGGCGGCGATGCGTTTCCCCTCCGGCGACAGCGACGCATTGTTCTTCGAGGCGCTGGCACTGTACTGGAAGGCCCTCGAGTCGCACCTGCTCGACCAGTCGCCGCCGGTGATGAGCTACAACCGCATGTTCGCCCTGTTCGGTGAGAACAATCCGGAAAACCTGCACCTGTTGCCAGACCCGTTGCTCAGGCCCTTGGCGCATCTGATGATCGACGAGTTCCAGGACGTTTCGCCGCAGATCGTCAGCTGGCTGCGTGCCAGCCTGGCGGAGATCCGCCGCCGCGGACCGGCCATGCACACGGGGCGCAACGCCCAGTCTTCTTCTCTGCTATGCGTGGGTGACGATTGGCAGTCCATCTATGGCTGGCGTGGCAGTTCGCCAAAGTACTTCATGGAGTTCACCAAGGCGTTCCCGTCGCCGGCCAACACGCGGGTGATGCTGGTCGACAATTATCGCTCTCAGCAACTGGTCATCGAGGCTGCCGAGCATCTGGTCAAGGGCGCGCCATCGATCACCGGCAAGAAGGCCCGGGCCGCGGGCCCTGCCGCCGAGTTGCCGGTATCGCCGGTGAAGGTGTGCGAACGTGACGAAGCGGTGCTTGGCCAGACGCTGATCGAACATTACCAGCGTGGCGAATCGGTGATGATGCTGTACCGCAAGGGCGCCGACAAAGCCTTGATGAGCGAGCACCTGGCCGGCGTGCTGCAAGACGAAGCGGCATTGCCGCCCGAACAGCGTCGTCTTCGCCAGCTGACCTACCACAGCGCCAAGGGGCTGCAGGCCGATGCCGTGTTCATGCTCGGCGATTGCCAGTACCTGACCAGCTCGCCATACAAGAACCAGGTATATCGCCAGGCTGGCCTTGGCCGTGCCGGTGATGCCCAGCCGTTCGACACCGCGCAAAAGGAAGAGGTACAGCGCTTGGCCTATGTGGCGGTCACGCGCGCCGCCAAGCACTGCTATTGGCACGTCGAGGCGGCCAGCGGCGAAGCGGCCGCGGCGCCACGGGCTTCGAGCCAGGTGGATGGCCGGCAGGCGTTCTTCGAAGACCTGCGCGGCCAATGAGCACGGCTTAGCCGGCGAGGGTTTCGGCCTGCCGGGTGAGGCTGAGCAACAGGCCATGCTCGACCTTTTGCTGCTCCTCGTTCAAGGCGCGCATGGCTCGGTCGAATTGGCCCTCATTGATCGGCACACGCCGCAGCAGGCCGCTTTCATCCAGCGGGTTGTGCGGCAGCACAGGCACCAGGGCTTGCAGCACCGAGGCGTCCAGACGGGTGACTGGCTCATAGCTGTCGTCCAGGCAATGGAACAGGTAGTCGTGGCCCACCCTCCAGAAATCGGTGAGCAGGCTGAAGGCTTCGCCATTGTGACGCTTGAGGTAGTGCACCCAGCCTGCCTGCCCGACTATCCATACCAGGCGCCTGTCGGTTACGGCGTCCTGGGCAAGCACAGCGCTGTGCACCCTGTCGATGATGGTGCTGTTGATCCTGGCCGTGTCCCGGTAGAGCATGCCGCGGCTGGGTTCAGGGAAGCCCAGCCGCGTTGCAAGGGATTGGCGCAAAGCAAGGCGGACTTCGATATCGTCGACCAGCCCCCTTTCGAGGTCGACGTCAGGAAAGGCCGCCGGATCATCCAGTGAATCGTAGCGGGGCAGATCCGTATCGAACACACCATTTTGCAGCGCCTGCTTGCGTAATGTCCTTCTCAGGCTGATGCGGTCGGCCAGTTCATTGACCAGCTCCCGGCGGTAAAGCTTGCGGTAGAGCGCGAGCAAGGTCTTGGCCTGGTCACTGCTGTGGCCTGCGGCCTCGTGGGCCAGCACTTCGATCTCCAGTGCACTGAAGGCATCGGCACCGGCATCACCGCAGGTCGGCGGGTACGCACGGGCGACGTCGGCAAGGCGTTCGCGCAGCGCCGTGTCCCGGCCGGCTTTCTCCAGCAGGGCCCAGAGCCTGCTGCGTAGGTGATCTGGCTCGTGCCGCGCTTCGGCTGACTGTACCAGGCGTTCGAGAATCCCCAGCAGCTCACCGTTTTCGCCTTGGTCGAACAGATCGCTCCAAAGCTGGTCCTGATGTGTGGAGGCGGTACTGCGCCACAGGGATTGCCATTCAGGCATGTCGGGTGCGTGCTCGAAAACCCGGACGCCGCTGGCACGCAGTTGCGCACGGGTTTGCGCTTCAAGCCTGTTGTAATTGAGGTGCCAGCGCCGTTCGGGTAATTGCGCAGCGACATCCCGGGCGAATGGGGTGCGTAGAATGTCTGCGAGGTTGGGCAGGGTGCGAATGCGGTTCATGGACAGGTCCAGGTGACGCAGTTGGTACTGATGCTGGCTCATCAGCTGGGTCAACCCCTCGGGCCATTGCTGCAAGCCGCAATTGTTCAGGCTCAGGGTGCGCAGGCGGCCCATGTAGCTGACGTCGGGGGCGAGACCCAGGGTGTTGAAATCCAGCATCAGTTGCTGGGGATGAACCATGGCCTGGAAAGCCGAGGCCAGGGTTTGGTCGAGGGTAATGGCATTATTTCCAAGGTCCAGCACATCCAGGCGAAGGCCAGCCAGCAAGGCGATGCTGGCAGCGTCCAGTTGCAGACGGTTCCTGCGCAGGTTGAGCTCGCGCAGGCCGGGCATGGCGGCCAACGCCTCATGGGCCCGTGGCGAGAGGGCTGGCAAAGCATTGCCGGTGAGCTGGAGCGTTTCTAGGCCAGGGGCCGACTGCAGCGCCTGGAACAACCCCTCGGCGTCTATGTCCGGGTTGCCGCTCACCTCCAGTGCGCGCAGGCCAGGGAAGCATGACAGGAAGCCGCCTTCCAGGCGCTCGAGCTCCAGCCCATCCAGCACCAGGGTGCGGACATGGGGCAGTCGTGCCACCAGTGCTGGCAGGGTGCGCAACCGCATGCGGTCCAGCCTCAAGGTGTCCCGGCTGGCGCCACCTTCGCGGCTCCAGGCGGCGAGCAGCTTCTCGGCGAAGTGGGAACGGTCGAAGCGATCGTCCAGGCCAGACGCGTCATCGACCCATCTGCTCAGGTCCTGGCGCAAGGTCCGTTGCTCGGCTTCCAGCCGGCTGATCTGTGTACCCAGGTTGCCCGCCTCTGCGAGTTCGGACTGCAGCGCCCTGAGCGCTCTTTGGTCGAGTTCAGTAAAGAGCGCGGTCAGACGTTGCACCGCGCGCCCGGCGCCGCGGCCACTGAGCGGGTAGCCAATACGGCCGGCGGCAAGGCGCAAAGGTGAACGATAGCCAGGCTTGATTGGCTGCTGGCCAATCAGCGCAGCGCAGTGTTCGCGGTTGGCGAGGGCCAGTTCAAGCAGTTGCGCGGCGCTTGCCTGCGGATGCTGGCTACGCAGGCCTTCGATCAACCGCTGGCTATCGCTGTTGGCCAGGTGCGGGCGGTACAGACCGATGATGGCGCGGTCCAGCCGGGTGCGGGCTTGCAACTGCCGCGCTTCTTCGGCTAAGCGTAACGGCACACGTCCGGTTGCCAGGCGTGCACGTTCGGTATGGCTGGCCGCCTGGACGATCTCTTCCAGGGCACTGGCTGGCACACCGGGGAATTGCCTGCGCAATGGTTGTGCCGCTTCACTGGCTGGCTGGGCATGGTAGTTCAGCATACTGTGGTAAATCGCCTCGCGCTGGCTTTGCAGCTGTTCGCCCAGTCTGGCGTTCAGGGCCGAGCCCCACTGCTGCAAGGGCAGGTCGCCGAGCATGGCACGCACGTGTCGCTCGTCCAGCTGTGCGACGACGGCGTGGCCCAATTGACCATTCTCCAGGTCCGTGCGGGTCAAGCTGATTTCCACCTGGCCAGGGGTGTCGGGCGCGCCATAGCGCAGCGCATCGCCCCAAGGTTCGGGGCCGGTGAATACCTTCAGCACGTGATCTTGCGGCCAACCTGGCAAGCGCAGCAGTTCCGGCAGTGCGAAGTTCTTGTGGGCAGCCATTGAAAGGCCGTTGCGCACACGGTGGATCAGGCTCTGCACCTCGTTGTCCAGGCGTAGGCGCAGCAGCATGTCTTCCAGCAAGGCCGGGGGGCGCAGCCCTTTGGCATGCATGCGGCGCAGCACACTGGCGTCTGCACCGGTACTGCGCATCGCCGTGATCAGCTCGCCGCTGTCGAGCCCCCGGCTGGTGAGGCCAAGGCGCTGCAGCACCTGCGTATCGTCCCATTGCACAGGCTGCTCGTGGGCCAGTAGCCAGCGCCCGTCACCCTGGTGGTGTAGCAGTGGCGCGTAGGCGGCTGGGGCGCTGGGGTGGCGGATGCGCCATTGCTGGTCGGGGCCCTGGAACGTCTCGTAGGCCGTGCCTTCCAGCACGACGTAGCGTTTGCCCTCGAGCTCGTAATGCCCGATCGCATCGGGCTGGCCTTCTGTTGGCAGCGTGACCGGGCTGGCATAGGGGCCCATGTCCGGGTGCCACAGTTGCAGACGGTCTTCATGCCATACCGCTTGCATGGCATCGACGAAACCTGACGCTTTGATGGCCTTGGCGGCGCCGGCAAAACCTGCGATCGCGGCAGCATTGATGGCCAACGATTCAACCTGGGCCAGTGCTTGCGCGGTATCACCTTCTTCCCAGGCCTCGAAACCGGTGAATACCGAATCCATCAGTTGATAAGCGAACACGCCGGTCATTACCGCGTTCAGGCCGGGCACGAAGAACGCGGCGATGTTCAGCACGTTCATGCCTATCTCCAGCCAGTACCGCAGGTGTCTCTGATGGACCTCGGCGTCGACATCGGCTGTGGGGACCGCCAGGACCCTGGCGTCGGCCTTGAGGCGGTCGAGGTGGGCACGGTAAAGGGTGGGCCACAACTCGGCTCGTGTTTGCGCTGGCACGACGTGGAGGTTGGGCGAGGTGCGTGGCCGTTGCCTGCCTTGCTCATCGGTCTCGAACAGTGCGTCTCGCAGCCTGCCCGCCAGCCTGGGCTGATCGCGCCTATAGGCGAGCCCGATCACGGTTTGGCGGAAGGTGCTGTGCACCAGGCGCTGTCGGAAATACTTGGCAGCAGCCTGACGGGAGGGGTATTCGCGCACTGGGTGCTCGCTGTCGCCTGGGAGGTAGACGATGCAGGGGGTGATTGCACCTGGCGTATCGGCGCCGATGAACAGCAGCTCGTGCAACGGAACGTCGAGCAGGCTCAAACGCCAACTGTGCAGGGGATGGCCGTCGTAAACGGGGTGAGGTACGCCATTGCACAGCTCGCTGATCGCGGCAAGGCCTTCTGCGCTCAGCAGGCCTTTGAGCCAGGCGATGTAGGCCTGCACGCGCAGTTCTTCCTGGCTGGCCCGCATCGACAGCTGACTGATCTGCCCCTTGAGCGGGCCCTCATAGATAGCCTGCAGGTGGTCCTGGTATTGCTGGCCAAGGTTAAGATCCCGGCAGTGCCCCGCGAATTGCACCGCGGACAAACCGGCCAGCGGCGTGTCGTCATCGGGCGCGCGGGTCAGATCGCTGTAAGGCCCGACTTGTTGGGCGCTTTCGAAGTTGTGCAGGGCGGCTTCGAGCAAGCTGCGGGGTTGGCGAGGGCCTACGGGGCGGGTGACGAAGGCCTCTACCTGCAGTTGCCCATCCCAGGGTACGTCCAGGCTGCCGGGGCCCGGCCCGTAATTGATGACCGTCTCGAAGGGCTGAAAGTTGTACTGGGCCTTGTCCACGGCCACGTTGAGCCCCAGCCGGCGGCTCAGCAGCGGGCTGCAGAACGCAGTGATGTCATTGAAACCGACAAGTGCGTTGCTCAGTTGGGTAATGCAGGTGTCACGGTGCCTGATGAGCGTGCGCAACTGCTCACGATGCGCTGGCAACGCGGTCGCATACCAGCTGTAAGGCGCGCCATTCTCGTCCATGTAGGGCGCGCGTGCGCGTTGCACGATGCCTCTGGCGTGCGTGGGATGCAGGGTGCGGGCCCATGGGGGCAGGGCCTCGGTGATCAGGTCGTGGTGCAGGGCAATCGCGTTGTGCATGGCATGAGCCTCGTATCTGTGGAGGCGGTAGTCGACACCGCTGGCGAAACGGCCGTGCGGTAGATAGTTGCCCGCAAGGGTCGGTCTCGTGCATGCATGGGTCGGTAAGAGGCCAGCAAGGCAGGCCACGCTGCGAGATGGTGGGGTGAAGGCATGGCGCCAGTGTTCAGCGAAGGAGAGTGCAATGCGTTCGCTATGCAGTCCCAAGGATCACCTGCTTGACCTCGACGGTATCGAAATAGCGGTACGCACGTGGGGCGCCGAAGACGGGATACCGGTGCTGGCGTTGCACGGCTGGTTGGACAATGCCGCCTCGTTCGAGCGGCTGGGCCCGTTGCTCGAGGGTTGCTTCGTGGTCGCCCCTGACCTGGTCGGTCACGGCCGCTCCGATCACCGGCGCCATGACAGCGGTTACTACGTGTGGGAGCATGCCGAGGATATGCTGGCGGTGGCCGACAGCCTGGGGCTGGCGCGGTTTCATGTGCTTGCCCACGGGATGGGTACCGGCATCGCCTCGCTGCTGGCCGCCATGACCAGTGGCATCGCCAGCATGACCTTCCTCGACGGCATGGGGGCGCCGTTCACGGTTGCCGAGAATGATCGCGTGCAGCACCTGGCCCGTGCCTATCGGCTCAAGCGCATGGTGCAACGCAGCCGGTTGCACGGCTTTGCCGACAGCGCCGGGAACCGTTTCGACGATCTGGAAACCGCCCTGCAGCAGCGGCGCAAGCGCATCGATGCCGAACTGGCCGAGGACGCCGCACGGTTGCTGGCCATGCGTGACCTGCTGCAGTTGGCCGATGGCTACTGCTGGCGTCATGACCCCCGGCTGGTGCTGCCCGAACCGATGCCACTGACCGAGCGCGAGGCGTGCGACCTGCTCAGGGAAATCCGCTGCCCGCTGTACCTGATGCTGGGCAGGCAGGGGGCATTTGCGGGCGGTGCTTTCGCGCAGCGCCAGGCAGCATTGCCCAGCCAAGCCAGGGTGTCATGGCACCCCGGTGGGCATCACTTCCACTTGGACGCGCCGGACCGAACGGTGGTCGAGCAGCTGCTACGGACCTTGGCCCGGCATGATGCCGGCCTGCTTCAGCGCCTGGTGAACGAGTAGCGGGGCGGGCCTTGCTGGGCTATGGTGGCCGGGACCTCTGTGCAATCGCCTCAAGGAGCGCCGGCATGAGACCCTTCGCCATCCAGCACATCGACCACCTGGTGCTGCGCGTCAGCGACCTGCAGCGTAGCGTGGCCTTCTACCGTGACCTGTTGGGCTGCACGGTCAGCCGGGAGCGCGAAGACCTGGGGATGGTCCATTTGGCAACCGGTACGGCCATGATCGATCTGGTCACCCTCGATGGCCCGCTTGGCCGCCCTGGTGGCGCTGCACCGGGAGCAGAAGGGCGTAACCTGCACCATTTCTGCTTGCGTATAGCGCCATTCGATGAACAAGCGTTGACCGCTTACCTGCAAGCGGCAGGCGTTGCAGTCGAGCCTGCCCAGGTGCGCTATGGCGCCGAAGGCGAAGGGTTATCGCTGTATTGCTACGATCCCGATGGCAACCAGGTCGAGCTCAAAGGCCCGGTGCCGGGTCGGGTTTGAAGTAAACGGAATTCGCCAATACTGGCAAAGTGGATATCCCGGCAAAGCCGATTATGCTTGAAATACCTTGCTGCGATCCGAGGCGGTCAGCCTCGTCGTGCTTCGCAACCAAAGCAAGCCCCTGAGGCCTGGGTGCGACGGTGAAATGGGTGTGAGGTACTCCGGCCTGCGACAACCACAATCCGGAGGCAACACATGGCGGTTCTCGACAGCGCATCCACGGGCAGTAGCGCGCCCCAACGCGGCATCACCAAGGAAGAGCGCAAGGTCATCTTCGCGTCCTCCTTGGGTACCGTGTTCGAATGGTACGACTTCTACCTCTATGGCTCACTGGCGGCGATCATCGCCAAGCACTTCTTTGCCGGGGTCAATGAAACCACCTCCTTCATTTTCGCCTTGCTTGCCTTTGCCGCCGGCTTTGCGGTGCGACCGTTCGGTGCCATTGTGTTCGGCCGCCTGGGCGACATGATCGGGCGCAAGCACACGTTCCTGATCACCATCGTCATCATGGGCCTGTCCACTGCGATCGTCGGGCTGTTGCCCAGCTACGCCACGATCGGAGTGGCAGCGCCGATCATTCTGATCGCCCTGCGCTTGTTGCAGGGCCTGGCGTTGGGTGGCGAGTACGGTGGGGCGGCCACGTATGTGGCCGAGCACGCGCCCAAAGGCCGGCGTGGCTTCTTCACCTCGTGGATCCAGACCACTGCAACGCTGGGCCTGTTCCTGTCGTTGCTGGTGATTCTCGCCTGCCGCACGGCCTTGGGCACTGAGGCCTTCGAAGCCTGGGGCTGGCGCATCCCGTTTTTGCTGTCGATCCTGCTGCTGGCGATTTCGGTCTATATCCGCATGCAGCTCAATGAGTCGCCGGTGTTCATGAAGATGAAGGCCGAAGGCAAAGCTTCGAAAGCGCCGCTGACCGAATCCTTCGCCCGCTGGGACAACCTCAAGGTGGTGCTCATGTCACTGCTCGGCGGCACTGCCGGCCAGGCCGTGGTGTGGTACACGGGGCAGTTCTATGCGCTGTTCTTCCTCCTGCAGACGCTGAAGATCGACCCGCAGACCGCCAACCTGCTGATCGCTGGCTCGTTGCTGATCGGCACGCCGTTCTTCATTTTCTTCGGCAGCCTGTCCGACCGCATCGGGCGCAAGAAGATCATCATGGCAGGCTGCATCATTGCCGCCTTGACCTACTTCCCGATCTTCAAAGCGTTGACCGAATACGGCAACCCTGACGTGTTCGTCGCCCAGGAGCAGAACCCCGTGGTCGTCATGGCCGACCCGAATCAATGCGCGTTCCAGTTCGACCCGGTGGGCAAGGCCAAATTCACCAGCTCCTGCGACATTGCCAAGAGCCTGCTGGCCAAGCGAGCGATCCCGTACACCAACGAAGCGGCCGAGCCGGGCAGCGTGGCGCAGATCCGTATCGGTGAGCGGGTGATCCCGAGCTTCGATGGCAGCAGCCTGGCGGCGGCTGACCTGAAGGCACAAAGCGACGCGTTTACCGCAAACCTGACGGGCGCCTTGAAGCAGGCGGGTTACCCCGAGAAGGCCGACCCTGCGAAGATCCACTACCCGATGGTGCTGTTGCTACTGACCATTCTGGTGATTTACGTGACCATGGTCTATGGGCCGATCGCGGCATGGCTGGTGGAGCTGTTCCCGGCGCGTATCCGCTACACCTCGATGTCGCTGCCGTACCACATCGGCAACGGCTGGTTCGGTGGTTTCCTTCCTACCGTGGCATTCGCCATGGTGGCAGCCACCGGTGATATCTACTACGGGCTGTGGTACCCGATCGTGATCGCGGTGATGACAGCGGTGCTGGGGATTTTCTTCCTGCCAGAGACCAAGGACCGGGATATCACGTGACCTGCTGCAGCGCTTTCAAGCCCCATCGCCGGCTGGCCGGTGATGGGGCGGTCACTGAACACAATCAGTCGAAATACCCACGCAGGCTGAAGGCATAGCCCAGATCCACGTTCTGGGCCTGGCCACGGCTCAAGCGTTTGCTCAGCACGAACTCGAATGCCGGTTCGTACAGCCCGTCGCGCACCACGGCGCCGCCCAGCACCTCGACGTCGTACCAGCCATTGTCCAGCTCGATGATCGGCCGCCCCGGCACTTGGTAGCGGGCCAGCAGGTCGCCGAGCGTCTTGTTGGTGAAGTGCTGGAGGATGCGCCAGGTGTAGACCATCACCGCACGGTTTTCGACCTGCAGCACATAACCGCCACGCCGATGTTTCAGTCGGCTGCCGGGCTCGAGCAAGGCGGGGGTATCACCCTCCAGGGTGAAGATGATGTGGTAGGGCAGGTTGTCGATCCCGGCCATGGGTATGACGATGCCTTCGCTCACCGCCCTGTCGCCGCTGTCGGTGTGGGTGAATTCGCTGGCCAGGTCATCAGGCAGGTCGTTGTCATGCTTGAAGCGGTCAAGCAACTGAATGTCCCCGACCAGGAAATAATCGACCAGGTCGTTGAGTACTTCGCTGAATTCGTGGCGCATGGGTTTTCCTTGTTCTGGCGCACCGGGAATAGCGGCAACTGTAGCCAATGGCAGCTTGGCCTGCCATTGCCCACGGTCAATGCTTTTGAGCGATCTGGATCAGGTTGCCGCAGGTATCGTCGAACACCGCGATGGTGACCGGGCCCAGGTCGGTGGGTTGTTTGGTGAACCTCACCCCGGCCTTGCACAGGCGCGTGTACTCGGCCTGAATGTTGCGCACGCCGAACGAGGCTGCCGGAATACCGTCCTGGCGCAGTGCGGCCTTGTAGGACTTGGCCGCAGGGTGGGCATCGGGTTCCAGGAGCAGCTGAACACCGTTGGGCTCGTTGGGTGAAGTGAGGGTGAGCCAGCGGTGCTGGCCCATGGGGATGTCGTCCTTGGGCTCGAACCCCAGTACGTAATGGTAGAACGCCAATGCCTTGGCCTGGTCGTCGACGAGGATGCTGGTGACAACGATTTTCATAGGCTCACACCGTTCCTGTGGCTGTTCACCCTTCAGTAAAGACGTTTTGCAGCCGGGCGTGGCAGAGCGAGAATATGTTCAAGGCATAGGCAAATCCTTCACCCTCGGGGCGCCCTTGGCTGCGGCGGCGCGGTAAAGTGGCAGGATAATTCCAAAGGCGCCCCCACCGGCGCCAGAGAGGTGCCTGTGGCTTCCTATACCCTGCGACAACTCAAATACTTCGTCACCACTGTCGAGGCCGGCAGCGTCGCCGAGGCCTCGCGCCAGCTGTACATCGCCCAGCCGTCCATCTCCACAGCGATCAAGAGCCTGGAGGAAAGCTTTGGTGTACAGCTGTTCATCCGCCACCACGCCCAAGGCGTTTCGCTCACCCCCAGTGGCAAACGCTTCTACGCCAAGACCAAATCATTGCTGCAGATGGCCCATGAGTTCGAGCAGAACGCGCTGGCCGATAACGATACGGTGGCCGGGCAGATCGACATCGGCTGCTTCGAAACCGTGGCCCCGTTGTACCTGCCGCGCCTGATCGCCGGGTTTCGCGAACGCTACCCGGGGGTCGATATCCGCCTGCGCGACGGCGAGCAGCAGGAACTGATCCAAGGCCTGACGGCGGGTACCTTCGACCTGGCGTTCCTCTACGATCATGACCTGGATGGCACCATCGAGGCTGAGCCGCTGATGCCCCCTCAGAAGCCCTACGTGCTACTGCCGGAAAAACACCGCTTTGCCGGCCAGTCGCAGGTGTCACTGCGTGACTTGTGCCCGGAGCCGATGATCCTGCTGGATGTGGCACCGAGCCGAACCTACTTCGTCAGCCTGTTCAACGAGATGGGCCTGACGCCGAACATTGTCTTCAGTTCGCCGTCGATCGAGATGGTGCGGGGAATGGTGGGGCAGGGGTTCGGGTTTTCGCTGCTGGTGACCCGGCCGCATTCTGAATGCACCTATGACGGGCAGAAGCTGGTGACGGTGGACATCGTCGAGCCGGTGGCGCTGTCGGGGCTGGCAGCGGCGCGGTTGAAGCGGGTGCAGCTGACCAAACCGGCGCAATTGTTCGTGGAGTTTTGCCGCGAGGAACTGGGCAGGATGTAGCTGACCGGGGCGCGGCGCGCCCCAGCCACCTCACTCGGTCAAGCCTGATCCGGCACTACCGCGATCACATCGATTTCCATCAGCCATTCAGGCTGCGCCAAGCCCGCCACGACCAGCCCGGTGGAAATCGGGAACACGCCCTTGAGCCACTTGCCCACTTCTTTGTACACCGGCTCACGGAAGCGCGGGTCGGTGATGTAGGTGGTGGTCTTGACGATGTGCGACAGGTCGGAGCCTGCTTCTTCAAGCAGTTGCTTGACGTTTTTCATCGCTTGTTCAGCCTGCGCCCGAGGGTCGCCCAGGCCTACCAGGCGGCCCTCGAAATCGGTACCGACCTGGCCGCGCACATAGATGGTGTTGCCGGCGCGCACGGCTTGGCACAAGTCGTTGTCCAGGGTCTGGTTAGGGTAAGTGGCCTTGGTGTTGAACATGCGGATGCGGGTATGGGTAGGCATCAGTGGGCTCCGAGGGTGCTGACGTTGCTGATCGAGGTAGGTTGCTGCTCATCCGCTTCACGCTGTTCGCGGTCGCGGTAGGCCAGGTAAGTGCGCTGGGTGGCGATGTGCCCGGCGACGTGCTTGGCATCGTGCCAGACGCCCCAGATGAACGAGGAACCACGGCGCGACAGCCACGGCAGGCCGAGGAAGTACACGCCCGGTTCACGGGACACGCCGCGCTGGTGCTGGGGCTTGCCGTTGGCGTCGAAGGTGTCGACCTGCAGCCAGCTGAAGTCCACGCCGTAGCCGGTGGCCCAGATGATGCTGGTGACATTGGCTTTGGCCAGGTCCAACGCCAGCAGCGGGTTGCTGATGCAATCCGGGTCCGGCAGGCGCTTGCGTGCTTCAGGCTCTGGCGGCAGGTCCAGGCCGTTGCGTTCGATGTAGGCATCGGCAGCGTCCAGCAGGGCCAGGTAGTTTTCGTCGCCTCGGCGGATGTTGTCGGCCAGGGTTTCCTGGAAGCGTGCCACACCGTTGTCGAACGATTGGGTCAGGCCGACCAGGGTCATGCCCTGATGTGCGAGGGCGCGGAAGTCTACGGTGTGGCCGCCCCGGGCGCCGCTGACGGCGATGGTCACGTGCTCGCGGCCCGGCTTGGCGATTTCCGCATCCCATTCGCCCAGCACGCCCAGCCACCAGCAGAAGTCACGGTTGCGATACGCCCGTGGCGGGCGATCGTGGGCGCCGACCGACAGGTACACCTGGCGCCCGGCGCGCATCAGCTCTTCGGCGATCTGCACGCCGGAAGAGCCGGCACCTACCACCAGCACGGCGCCTTCAGGCAGTTGCTCGGGGTTGAAATAGGCGGCGGAGTGGATCTGGTGCAGGTGCTCGTCCTTGGGCGCGATGGCCGGGATGACCGGGCGCTGGAACGGGCCGGTGGCAGCCACCACACGGTTGGCGTGAATCACCCCCTCATTGGTCTCGACGGTGAAGCCTGGGCGGTCGGCATTGCGCACCACCTTCTTCACTTCGATGCCGGTGCGCACCGGCAGGTTGTACTTGCGCACGTATTGCTCGAAGTAGTCGGCAACCTGGTCCTTGCCGGCGAAGGCGTCGGGGTCCAGGTTGAATTCAAGGCCAGGGAAGCGGTCGTGCCAGACCGGGCCATTGGCGACCAGCGAATCCCAGCGGCCAGTGCGCCAGGCCTCGGCGATACGCTTGCGCTCCAGCACCAGGTGCGGCACGCCGAGCTTGCTCAAATGTTCGCTCATGGCCACGCCGGCCTGGCCGGCGCCGACGACGAGGGTGTCGATTTCGATTGTGTTCATTGTCATGTCCGAGCCCTTGTTCAGGCGGTTTTTGTCAGGTCGGTTTGGAGGACCGCCGTTACCTGGGGCCAGACTAGGGATGCACGGAAAATCGCGAAATTAGTATTTAACGAGTACTTGCCGATAAAACGGCGAAGGCCTTGATGCGCAAGGGCTACAGCGGAGTTGGCGAGGGTTTTCAGGCGGGTGTGCAGGGCTGTGCACGGCCTTAGTTTTTTCCTGCTCAAGGCACAGGAAAAAGGTGGTTTCGCTCACTAAAAGGTTCTGCCCAGAATGCCTGCAATCGCCCAGAACAACAGGAGCCACTACATGACCTTCTCCATCATCGGACGCTGCCAGGAAACCGGCCAGGTCGGTATCGCCATCAGTTCGTCGAGCATCGCCGTAGGGGCGCGTTGCCCTTGGGTACGTGCAGGCGTCGGTGCCGTTGCCACCCAGAACATCACCTTGCCGGCGCTTGGTCCGCAGCTCCTCGATGCCTTGGAGCAGGGCCAGCTGCCGCCTGCTGCAGCGCTGGACCGGGTGCTCAGCGCCAATGGCTGGAGCGAGTACCGCCAGGTCACGGTGATCGACAGTAATGGCCAGGTGGCGCTGTTTACCGGCAAGCAGGCGTTGGGTGTGCACAATGCGGTGGCCGGTGAGCAATGCGCGGCGGCTGGCAACCTGTTGTCGTCGGTACAAGTGATCGAAGCCATGGTGCAAGCCTTCGAACAGGCCGGCGGGCACTTGGCCGATCGCCTGCTGGCGGCCATGCATGCGGCAATGGCGGCAGGGGGCGAGGCAGGCCCGGTGCACTCGGCGGCGCTGAAGATCGCCGGCGAGCTGACCTGGCCGCTGGTGGACCTGCGCGTGGACTGGGCCGATGAAGACCCGATCGGCGTGCTCGAGGGTTTGTGGCAGGCGTACCGCCCGCAGATGCAGGACTACGTTACCCGCGCGCTGAACCCCACCACTGCACCGAGCTATGGGGTGCCGGGTGATGAGTGAGTTCAGCAGCCGCGCGCTGTTGGCCCGGCTGATCGGCTATGCCACGGTCAGCCGCGATTCCAACCTGCAGTTGATCGGTTTCATCCGCGATTACCTGGCCGAACAGGGCGTGGCCAGCGAACTGTTCCATAACCCTGAAGGCACCAAGGCCAACCTGTTCGCCACCATCGGCCCGGCTGCTGTTGGCGGCGTGGTGCTGTCCGGGCATACCGATGTCGTGCCGGTGGATGGCCAGGCCTGGACGGTCGAACCGTTTGCCTTGAGTGAACGCGATGGGCGCCTGTATGGCCGTGGTACCGCGGACATGAAGGGTTTCATTGCCTCGGTGTTGGCGGCGGTGCCCGCATTCGTTGCAAAGCCGCTGCGCATGCCGGTGCACCTGGCGTTTTCCTATGACGAGGAAGTGGGTTGCCTGGGGGTGCGCTCGATGCTCGCGGCGCTCGAACAGCGGCCTGACAAGCCGCGGCTTTGCCTGATTGGCGAGCCGACCGAGCTCAAACCGGTGCTCGGCCACAAAGGCAAGCTGGCCATGCGCTGCCAGGTGCACGGCGCGGCGTGCCATTCGGCCTATGCACCCTATGGGGTGAATGCCATCGAGTATGCCGCCAGGTTGATCGGCAAACTGGGCGAGATCGGTGACGCGCTGGCGCTGCCCGAACAGCACGACAAGCGCTTTGACCCGCCGTTCTCGACGGTACAGACAGGCACCATCAAGGGCGGTAGGGCGCTGAATATCGTGCCCGAGGAATGTGCCTTCGACTTCGAGGTGCGCGCCTTGCCAGGCTTCGAAGCGCAGACGGTGGCCGATCAGTTGCAGGCCTATGCCGAGGCCGAACTGTTGCCACGCATGCGCACCGTGAGCGCCGCCAGTGCCATTCGCCTGGAGCCGTTGAGTGCGTACCCGGGGCTGGCCACGCCTGCCGACAGTGAGGCCGCGCGGTTGGTCGCCTTGCTCAGTGGCTCGGATGAGTTCGGCACGGTGGCGTTCGGGACCGAAGGCGGGTTGTTCGATCAGGCAGGCATCCCCACCGTGGTGTGTGGCCCGGGGAGCATGGAACAGGGGCACAAACCGGACGAGTTCGTCAGTGTCGAACAGTTGCAGGGGTGTGATGCGATGCTGTCGAGGCTGGTGGATTACCTCAGGCAGGATTGAAAAAGGGGCCGTACAGCGGCCCCCGGGCGGTCAGAAGGTCGCTTTGACCTGCAGGCCCACCACCAGCGCGTTGTCGATGTCCTGCCCGGAGAAAGCACCCGGTTCGATGATGTATTGCACATCCGGACGCAGGTTCAGCCACGGCGTCGCCTGGTAGCCATAGCTCAGTTCGATCAACTGCTCGGCGCTGTCGATGTCGGGGAACTGTTGCCCGGCATCGAAGGCGGCATCTTCCAGTACGTCACGGCTGCGCGGGTTCGGCACGGCGCGGCCATAACCCAGCGCCACGGTGTCACGCGGGCGGCCTTCGAACGGCTTGTACAGCACCACACCGGCGCCATACCACTTGGTGAATGGCGAGGCTGCCTTGCTCGACGCCGAGTACTGGCCGAAGGCATGCAGGCTGCGGCCCGGCAAACCGGCATCGTTCCACACTGCCTGGTCGATCAGCAGATAATGGCCGCCACGGCCGGACACCTCGTCGTCGCTGCCAATGCGTTTGACGTCAGAGCTGTCGTAGTAGTAGCCCAGCTTGTATTCACCCGGCAGTTCACCCTGCAGCTTGTAGATCAGCTCGACCGGCACCACGGTGCCTGTGGTGTGCTTGGGCCCCAGGTGCCAGGCGCGGCTGGAGTTGCCATTGCTTTCGGGGTCGACGTTGAACGCCGCCACGCGCAACTGCCACGTCGGCGACAGGTCGTACTTCACACGCACGCCCAGGTGGGCGTTGGGGTAGTTGGCCCAGCCGCTGCCACCGGACATGTTCAGCGGGTGGCCGCAGAAGCCGGCGTTCATGAAGTTGCACAGGATGCCACTGTCCAGGCCGCCGAGGTCGTTGCCCATGGCCATGTAGCCGAGCTTGACGTTGAGCGCCGGGGTGAACAGGGTGCGTTCGTAGCTCAGCTCGGTCAGGCGAGTGTACAGGCCACCGTAGTTTTCCTGGATCGGCAGACGGTTGCCCACCAAGTCTTCCGAGGCGCTGTTGCCGCGACGGTCGTTGATGGTCAGCTGGACCTTGCCGCCGTTGTCCAGGCCATACAGTTTCGACAGGTCGAACTGCACGCCGAACTTGAGGTTCTGCGAATAGCGCGCCGAGCGGTGCAGGCCACCGTGGGCGTTGTACGCGGTCTCACCGCTGTAGTCGCCAGTGACCTTGATGCCGCCTTCTTCAAGCTGGTGGCGCAGGCCGCCCCAGTCTCCGGTCATGGTGCTGCGGGTCAGCAGGTCGCCGTCGGCCAGGGCGGCGGTGCTGGCCAGGGCCAGCAGAAGGGGGGAGGTGATGCGAATAGCGGATGGCATTGCTGGGTCTCGAATTGATCTTTCAGGGGCTCATCACCCGCAAGCCGGCTGCCCCAGGCGCTTGCGACGAACCTGGGGCAGCCGGCTTGCCGGCGATGAAGGCGACGCGGATTACGGCAGGGCGTAGGAAATCACGTAGTCGCCACGGTCAGTCGACTGACGGGCGCCACCGGCAGTGACCACCACGTACTGCTTGCCAGTCTTGGGCGAGACATAGGTCATCGGGCCACCCTGGCTGCCGACTGGCAGGCGGGCCTTCCAGATCTCGTTACCGTTGCTGCTGTCGTAGGCGCGCAGGTAGAAGTCCTGGGTGCCGGCGATGAATACCAGGCCGCCTTGGGTCGACAGGGTGCCGCCCAGGGTCGGCAGGCCGATCTTGATCGGCAGGTGCATGCGGATACCCAGCGGGCCGGTATCTTCAACGGTGCCTACCGGTACCTGCCAGGCCACCTGGCGGGTCTTCATGTCGATGGCGGTCAGGGTGCCGAACGGTGGCGCCTGGCAAGGGATACCGGCAACCGACAGGAAGCGGTTCTTGTTCACCGCATAAGGGGTGCCCTTGAGCGGTACGGCGCCCATGCCGGTGTTCAGCGCTTCACCACCGCCAGCGGCCGCGCCTTTGTTCTGCGACGGGATCATCTGGATCCACAGGCCCAGGCGCATGTCGTTGACGAAGATGAAACCATGGACCGGATCGGTGGAAATGCTGCCCCAGTTCATGCCACCCAGCGAACCGGGGAAGCTCAGCGACAGGTCGGTGCCCGGCGCGGTGTACAGGCCGTCGTAACGCATCTTCTTGAAGTCGATGCGGCACAGCAGCTGGTCATAAGGCGTCGCGCCCCACATGTCCGACTCGGTCAGGGTCTGCGCGCCGATCTGCGGCATGCCAACCGATTTTGGCTGGGTTGGGGAGTAAGGTTCGTTCGGGATGTTGCTCGGCTTGACCGGAACTTCATCAACCTGGGTCAGCGGCTTGCCGGTGGCGCGGTCGAGCACGTAGATCTGGCCGGCCTTGGTGCCGATCACCACCGCCGGCACCGACTTGCCGTCGTCCTTGGTGAAGTCGATCAGGCTGGGTTGCATCGGCAGGTCGAAGTCCCACAGGTCGTTGTGCACGGTCTGGAACACCCACTTCTCGTTACCGGTGGTGGCGTCCAGGGCCAGCACCGAAGCGCCGTAGGTGTGGTCCAGCTTGCTGCGCTCGACACCGTAGATGTCGGTGGACGACGAACCCATCGGCAGGAACACGGTGTTCATCGCCGGGTCGTAGGACATCGGTGCCCAACTGTTCGGAGTGCTGCGCACATAGGTGCTGCCGTCAGCCGGCGCGTTGCGGTCTTGCGGGTTGCCCGGGTCGAACGCCCAGCGCATGGCGCCGGTGAACACGTCGAAACCACGGATCACGCCACCTGGCATGTCGGTCTGGACGTTGTCGGCGACACGGCCGCCTACCACCACGGTGGTACCGGCCATCAGCGGAGCGGACGACAGCTGGTAGTAGGAGTCCGGCACGTCACCCAGGCCAGCCATGAGGTTGACCTGGCCGTTGTTGCCGAAGCCTTGGCAGAACTCACCGGTGTCGGCGTCGACCGCGATCAGTCGGCCGTCGATGGTGTTGGTCAGCAGGCGGCGCTGGCAGTTGGCGCCAGCCGGGACGCTACCGACGGTGATCGGCGAGCTGTTTGGCTGGGTCGGCTGGGCGAGCGGCGCGGTGGCGTCGAAGTAGGCCAGGCCACGGCAACGTTGCCAGACCTTGGACTGGGCGTTGATCTCGTTCTTCCACAGCTCTTTGCCGGTGTCGGCATCCAGGGCGATCAGGTTGTTGTGCGGGGTGCAGATGAACACCTTGTTGCCAACCTGCAAGGGGGTCAGCTGGTCTTCGGCACCGTTGCCGTCGCTCACGGCGACGTCACCGGTGCGGTAGGTCCAGGCGACCTTGAGCTTGTCGACGTTGTCGCGGTTGATCTGGTCCAGTGCAGCGAAGCGGCTGCCACCTTCGGTATTGCCATAGTGGGCCCAGTCCTTTTGCTCCTTGCCGGCTTCGACCGGGGTCATGCCCGGGCCTTTGCCGGTGGGTGCGACGCTTGGATGGGCAACGAACATGTTGCCCACAGCGATCACCAGCACCACGGCCAGCACGCCGGCGATGCCGTAGGCACCACGGCCGGTGCTACCGCCATTGGCACGTACCAGCTGTGGGTAGACGAGCGCCACCACCAGGCCGATCGCACCGAACATGAACAGGCGCGAGAACAGCGGCCAGAACACCAGGCCGGCATCGATCAGCGCCCACAGTGCGGTGCCGACCAGGAAGACAGCGTACAGCCAGGCACCGGCTTTCTTGCGCCGGGCAATGAGTACACCGGCGATGGCCATGGCCAGGCCGCCGATCAGGAAGTACCAGGAGCCGCCAAGGCCCGCGAGCTTGACGCCGCCGGCAGCCAGGAGGAGGCCGAGCAGGGCGATGATCACGCCCAAGCCGACCAGGATGATGTTTGTGACGCCAGAGGCGCGCGGTGTTTCGTTCATGCCAGGGATCTCAGCAGGTGGAATGTGCGCAGTTTAAGCCCTTAGCAAGCTAATTAACAAGTTGGTACATTATGTTCTGAGTCTGATTGTCGCAGGCTTGAACTTGCTCAATTGTTGCGAAAAGTCTAGATCAGGTAGTGAAAAGTGCATAAAAGGTTCAGCTAATCGGCATCCAAAATTATCTGCCGCGCGAGTGCCTGGCGCTCCGACTGGGTTGTGCAGCACAAAAAAAGGAACCGCAACGCCAGGGAGAGAAGCGCTGCGGTTCAAGGGGGAGCTGTTTAGCGCTGGGTGGCGGTGGCCATGTTGCCGTTGCCCATCTGGGTGATGGTGGCGGCCTGGTTGGCGCCGCTTTGGTCGACCAACGCCGTGTTGCCGGCGCCGCCCTGTGTCACGTAGGCGACGTTGGCGGTGTCGGCCTGCTTGATGGTTGCGCTGTTGCCGCTGCCGTAGAGCTGGGTGGTGAAGCTCTGGTTGGCGTAGCCGGACTGGTCCAGGTTGATGGTGTTGCCGGTGCCGGTGGTGTCGCCGGTGGCATAGTTGTCCATACCGCGCTGGTCTGCGATCAGGATGTTGTCGGTGCCGTTCTGCTCGAAGTACAGCTCGTTGTTACTGTCGGCCTGCTTGGTTTCCATCGAGTTGTTGGTACCTTTCTGGCCGAGGGTGGCCAGTTGCAGGCTACCGTTCTGGGTCAGGTTGACGGTGTTTTCCGTGCCTTTCTGGTTGATCACGGCGGTCTGGTCGCTGCCGAACTGCCCACCCAGTTTCTCGCCTTTCCAGTTGCTGGCCATGACCTTGTTGCCGGTGCCTTGAGTGGTCACGGTCAGGCTCTGGTTGTCGCCGGTCTGGTAGGTGTAGTGCAGGTTGCTGGTGCCGGACTGGGAAATGCTGGTGGTCGAGTTGGTGGTCTCGAACTGATCGGACCAGCTGGCGTTGGACTTGCCTTGTTGATAGAGGCTGGCAGTGTTGTCCTGGCCCAGGCTCTGGTCGATATAGCCTTCGTTGAGCTGGCCATTCTGGTTGACGGTGGCCTGGCTGCCGACTTGAGTGTCCTGCCAGACTTCCACCGAGTTGCCCGTGCCGTTCTGGTCGATGCCGATGAAGCCGCCAGTGCCGTCGCGCTGGTCGCCATAGGCCCAGTTCTGCTTGCCTTGCTGGTAGATTTCGATATTGCCGTCGTTGTGCGTCAGGTGTTCGGCAGCGGCATAGTTGTCCTGGCCGTTTTGGTTCACCAGGCTTTTGTTGTTGCTGCCGCCGAACAGCTGTTCGACGTAGGCTTCGTTGCGTTGGCCGCTTTGCTGGGTGGTTGCCTGGCTGCCCAACTGGGTGTCCTGCCACACGGTCGAGCGGTTCTCGGCGCCTTGTTGCATCTGCAGCGCCTGGTTGTTTTCACCCAACGACTGGCTGGCGAAGGCGTCGTTGTAGGTGCCCTCGGCTTGCTGGGTGATCTGGCTGCCATTTTCGAACAATTGCTCGCCGTAGGCGGCGTTGTACGAGCCACTGGCGGTCTGGTCGATGTAGCTGGTGCTGGTGTCCTGCACCGCCAGGTGGTTGTGGCCTTTGCCGGTCTGGGTCTGGGTGGCTGCGGCGAAAGGCGCGACGGTCTGGCTGACTTCGGCGATGTTCTGGTTGCCGGTCTGCGACTGGGTCGAGGTGCTGTCATCCGCCATGACCTGGCCGGCCACGGCCAGGAGGATAGCGGCACTTAGGGGAGCAAGCTTGAACATGGTGGTGCCTCCAGGTCTATCGGTATTGAGTGATCTGAACATGCTGGCCATTGCCGGCCTGGGTCACGGAACTGCTCAGCCCCGAGCCGGCTTGGACGATGCTGGCGCTGTTGTCGTTACCGATCTGCTCGATGCTGGCGTTGTTGCTGGTGCCGCTCTGGCGGATCGACGCGCTGTTGCCATTTCCCTGTTGGCTGATGCTGGCCATCAGGTCACTACCTTCTTGCAGGATGTAGGCTTCCTGCGCGCCCCCGGCCTGAACGATGCGGCCCAGCAGGGCCTGGCCGTTCTGGTCGAGGGCGGCGCGGTTGCCCGACCCCAGCTGCTCGATCACTGCCATTTGCCCGGCACCTGCCGGTAACAGGCGGATGATCACCGGGTCACCGAGGTCGCTGCCGGCAGCGAGGTCGGCGTTGTCCATCAGATCATCGGCCTGAATCTGGCCGGCGAGGGCGAGGCACAGCAGCAGTGGGTGCACGCGTTTCATGACGTTCTCCTGGCCTTAGCGCACAACGACGTTGACTGTGCGTGTGGTGCCTTGGCTGCTGGTTACGGTTGCCGTAGGCGCGGCAGTCGGGATCGCCGTGGTGCTGTTGCCCACTGCGAGGCGCCAGCGTCCGGTCACCGGTACCGTGACGGTGCCGAGGACCTGCTCACCCGTGGTGGTGCTCACGCGCACGGTGACGGTGTTGCCGGTGGTCACCGACGAGGTACCGCTGATGTCCCAGTTGAAGCGGTTATTGGAGCGCGCCGTGACCGTTGCCGCGGTGACCGCGAAGGTTTCAGCGGCCGGGCGTGGCGACACGTTGACGGTGACGGTGCCGGGGTTGGACAGCGCACCGAGCGAGTCACGCACCTGGTAGGTGAAGGTGGTGGTGAACGCCGCGGTGACCGTCGCCGGTGGCGTGTAGGTCACCGTGCTGCCGTCGGTACTGACCGTTCCGCGGCCGGCAGCGGGTTGCGTGACGTTGTCCACGACCAGTGGCGCGTTGCCTTCCGGGTCGGCGGCGCCTGCCAGTACGTTGATGCTCAGGGGCACGCCCAGTGTCGCGACGGTCTGGGCGGCCACGGTTGGCGGCTGGTTCGGCGCCACGTTCACGGTCACGGTGGCCGGGGTGGACTTCAGGCCCTTGGCATCCATCGCCTGATAGCTGAAGGTGGCGACCAGGGGTTGCGTGGCGCCGGCCGGCGGGGTGTAGGTGACCGACGTGGTGCCGTTGAGCACGACACCGCCAAGGCCGGTACCTGGTTGGGTCAGGTCGCTGATGGTCAGCGGCACGTCACCGTCCGGGTCGCTGTCGTTCTGCAACAGGTTGAGGGTCAGCGGCACACCGACGCTGGTACTGCCGGTATCGGCCTGGGCCAGCGGTGCCTGGTTTTCGGCTTCGACGGGCGCATTGCCGACCACGATCACCGGTTCCACATCGCTGCCGCCATGGGCGGACTTGATGGTGACAGTGGCTGGCGGCTGGCTGAGGTCGTTGACGGTCAGGTTCTGCAGGGTGCCGGATTTGGACAGGCGGCCATAGCCTTGGGCAACCAGATCCGGGACTACCACCTCGTCGCTGGAGCGCGCTTCGATCACCAGGCGCTTGTTGGTCCAGTCGTAGCGCGCAGTGTCCACTTTCACCACGTCTGTCAGCTTGCTCGACAGCGAAGTGGGGCGTGTGCCACCGGTAGCCGTGCTGCCGGTCACCACCACCACTGGCGGCGGCGCGATCTGGCTCAATTGCTGGGTGAAGAACAGCCCGTTGTTATCCGCAAGCAGGCTGAACTGGCAGGGCGAGGGCGGCGTTCCGACCAAGGCCAGGCCGTTGCGCATGCACACATCAGCGTCGTTCGGCGCCTTGGCGAAGACTTCGATCCGGGTGCCGGCACCGTTGCGCGAATAGGTGGCGCGCTCCAGGGTGACCGGCGTTTGCGCACGCTGGTCAAGTACCTTGCCCGATACGGTGAACACGTTGGTCTGGATGGTCCCCGCCGGCCCTTGGATGCGTACGAAGTTGGTGTTGAACGGGCTACCGGTGACGGCCTCGGTGAGGTTCGGGTCGCCGATGAAGGTTTCGCTGGCCCCGGTGTCCGGGTTGACTTCGGTATAAGGGCCACCGACGCCGCGCAGCCACGGCCCGAGGTTGCCATTGAGCGCTCCGCTGAAGACCCCCGGGGCGCCGATACCGATGTCGCGGGTAATGTTGATCGCCCGCCGACCGGCGGCGGTCACGTTGACCGTCTCTACACCGTATGGGTGGGTGATGACATAGGTGCCGGTAGTCGGGACCGAGGCGCGGATGCGGATACGGGCAAAGCTTTGCTGGTCACCGTCTACCGGGTTTTCCGCCGCGAAAGCGGCTTCCAGGCCTGCGACGTAGACTTCCAGCTCATAGCCACTGTTGCCAACCTGCGGGATCGAGGTTTCAGCCAGGAACCAGAACATCTCTGGGGGCCAGTTGTCGGGGAACACCAGGGGCAACGCGTCGTCGTAGACACCCGGTTCAGGCAACAGGGTACACATGTAAGCGGGTGCGCCCGGCGCACCCGGGGCCCGCGTGCTGGTAGCGCGCGACTGGCACAGCTCCAGGGACAGGTTGTCGGCGTCCTTGTACCACATCGGGTAACCACCGGTGGCAAAGGTGTAGGGGCCCGGGTCTACCTCCGACAGTGCGGCCCACGCCGCGCTGGTCACAGTGAGGGAGAAACCGGCGGCCAACAGCGCACGGCGTTGCCAAGTGTTCATGCTGCCTCCTTGAAGGCGGAGCCTTTGTCTGTTCATGGCACCAGCACCACGTCTTCGCTGTCGCTACCGCCGTTGGCACTGGTGACCTGCACCGTGGCCGGAGGGATGGGGGAGAGCGAGGTGCTCAGCGTTTTCACTGCACCACTGCCCGCCAGGTCGCCGATCAGCGCGCCGTTACCGGTGTGGGCGGTGAGGACTGGGGGGCTGGTCTCGTCACTGGAGCTGGCCACCAGGGTCAACTGGCCGCTGGCCAGGCTGAATTCGGCACGGGTGATGGTCACCAGATCGGTCAGCGGCAGATTGACGGTGGCCAGGCTGCTGGTGGGGATCGCCACACTGTTGTCAGCGGTCAGAGTCAGCGAAGTCGGCAACAGCGGGTTGAGGACGGACTGGGCATACCAGGCGCCGGTACTGTTGGCTTCGGTCAGGCTCAGGTTTGGCGTCTGGCTGGTCAGGGTGACGGTAGCCGGTGGCGGCGGGGCCATGACGAACACATCCTGCTGGGCACGCAGGTCGCCATCCTCGGTATGCCGCGAGTAGGTGCTGCGCAGTGGCATCACCGGGGTTGGCCGGGCAACGTCGGAGAGCTTGCCGGAGATCGAGAACAGCTCGGTGCGCAGGTCGATGCCGCCGGGGCCCTCGATACGTACGTAGTTGGTGTTGTACGGGCTGCCGGTGACGGGCTCCTCCAGGTTCGGGTCGCCGATGAAGCGCTCGCTGCCTTCGGTGTAGGGGCCGTTGACGCTGCGCAGGAACGGCCCCACGTCACCTTTGAGCGCGCCGCTGAAATCACCAGCGCCGGCGATGCCGATGTCGCGGGTCATATTGATCGCCCGATCGCCGGCGGCGGGCACGTCGAACACGTCCACGCCGTAGGGGTGCGTGACGATGTAGGTGCCGGCGGTCGGCACATCGACGCGGATACGGACCCGGGCGAAGCTGACCTGGTCGCCTTCGACCGGCTCCTCGGCGGCGAACGCCGCTTCGATTGCCGTGCCGTAGCTCAGGTCGATGCCGCGGGCGGCATCGACGATGGCGGCGTCGGCGGTGAACCAGAAGGCTTCGTCGGGGAAGTTGCTGGGAAACACGATGGGCTGGGTGTCGTCGAATACACCCGGGGTCGGCAGCAGCGTACACATGTATGCCGGTGCACCAGGGGCGCCGGCGACACGTGAGCTGACGGTCTTGGTCAGGCACAGGTCAAGGGTTCGCCCGTGGGTATCCTGATACCAGGCGGCGAAATTGCCATTGGCGGGGTCATAGGGCCCGGGGTCGACAGCGTACAGCGCTGCTTGAGCCGGGAGCTGGAGCATGCTGGCGAAAATCGCCACTGCCAGCGGAGTGGGTATCGGTCGGTGCATGAGTCATTTTCTCCTGCAAACGGGCCCATGGACTTGGGGCGTCTGACAGGAGATCGGCAACAGCCGTGCCAAAAGTTTGAAACAAGCTCAAGGCCACGTATTCTCTGGCTTCCAGCTTGGATGTGGCGGTTTGCTGAGGTGTTTTCGGTGGGTTGTGTTCCCCAGGGTTGGGGGATTGGGGATGATCATTTGCAGGGCGGCGCCATCAAAGCAATCGACGCCCGGATCAACGATGCTGCACTAGCCGGCTGCCGGTGACAGGGCTGGTGCAGTCGGCTAATGGCTCACCCCTGCAACAGGTCAGGGCTGTTGAAATTGTTCAAGCGCGGGTCGCCCTCGGGGCATTCCAGGGCCTGCAGCGGCGCCAGCAACAGGGCCTTCTGCAAACTCCGTTCACCCGCCGCCCAGGCCTGCTCCAGCAGCGGCAGCACGCTGCGCGGCAGCACGCTGAACATCGGTTGCCAATACCCGCCCTGACGCACCATGGCCGCACTGTCATTGGCCACTGCCAACTGCACCAGGTCTTCGATCAGGCGGCGGTCGATCAGCGGTGCATCGCACGCCAGCACCACCACCCACGCATGCCTGGCCGCCGTCAGGCCGGCAATCACCCCGGCCAACGGGCCGGGGAAGTCTGCTTGTGCATCGCACACCAACTGGTCGGCGAACGGGCGATAAAGGTTGTGGTTGCGATTGCAGGAGATCACCACATCGTCACTAAGGGGGCGCACCACCCGCTGCACATGCGCCACCAGCGGCTCGCCACGCCAACGCACCAGCCCCTTGTCACGGCCACCCATGCGCTGGCCACGGCCACCGGCAAGGATCAACGTGGTGAAGGGCGGCAGGGGTTCGGTCATTGGTCTGGTTCCTGAAGATAGGCCAGCGCACCCTCCCACGCTGCAGTGCAATTGTCCAGGCTGACCGGTAAGCGCCACCTGGCATATTTGCCAGTTGTGCTGACAGGGCGATCTTCATTCAATGGTCATCAGTGGCAGGAAATGCACAGGCCCATTCCGTACGCCAAGGAGCAAGGACATGAATAAAACTGTATTGATTGCCCAAGTAGCAGATAAAACTGACCTTACCAAGGCCCAAGCTGGCAAAGTTGTCCACGCCATGATCGAAGCGTTTAATAAGTCATTGAAAAAAGACGGGGAGATCAAGCTGATTGGGTTTGGCACTTTCAAACGCGATCTACGTTCAGGGCGCAAGGGGCGTGACCCAAGGACGGGGCAAGAGATCGACATCAAGGCAGCCCCCGTTGTCAAATTCAAGGCTGGTAAAAAGTTGAAAGACGCCGTGGCGGAACAGGATCCGAACCGTCAATAGCTGCTTGCGCCGCCCAGTGCAGCGGTGGCCAAGGGGGCTGGCGATGCAGCCCCACTGGTCTCACGTATTGTCGCCACTTGCCACCTTAGCCCCGGGCGTTTCATGACGGGTGCGAGCCAGGCGCATCACCACCACGAAGAACACCGGCACGAACACCACGGCCAATGTGGCGCTGAGCATCCCGCCGATCACCCCGGTGCCAATCGCCTGCTGGCTCGCCGAGCTGGCGCCAGTGGCGATGGCCAGTGGCACCACGCCGAGGATGAACGCCAGCGAGGTCATCACGATCGGCCGCAGGCGCAGGCGCGCGGCCTGCACAGCGGCGTCAAAGGGTTCCACGCCTTGGTCCACCAGGCCTTTGGCGAACTCGATGATGAGGATGGCATTCTTCGCCGACAAGCCGATCAGGGTGATCAAACCGACCTTGAAGAACACATCGTTGGGCATGCCGCGCAGGGTCACCGCCAGGACTGCGCCGAGCACGCCGAGCGGTACCACCAGCAGTACGGCGGTAGGGATCGACCAGCTTTCGTACAGCGCCGCCAGGCACAGGAACACCACCAGCAGTGACAGCGCCATCAGCAGCGGTGCCTGGCTGCCGGACAGGCGCTCCTGCAAGGACAGGCCGGTCCATTCCAGGCCGGCACCGGCCGGCAACTGCGCCACCAGGCGCTCGACTTCGGCCATGGCTTCGCCCGAGCTATAGCCGGCTGCCGGCTCACCGGAAATCGACACCGCCGGGTAGCCGTTGTAACGGGTCAGCTGCACCGGGCCACTGACCCATTTGGCCAGGACGAAGGCGCCTAAGGGCACCATCTTGCCGCTGCTGTTGCGTACGTGGATCTTCAGCAGGTCCTCGACCTGGCTGCGCTGGTCGCCTTCGGCCTGCACCACCACCCGCTGCATGCGGCCCTGGTTAGGGAAGTCGTTGACGTAGTTGGAGCCCACGGCGGTGTCCAGCACCGCGCCAATGTCGGCGAACGATATGCCCAATGCATTGGCCTGGCGGCGGTCGATTTCCAGCTGTACCTGCGGGCTTTCGGCCAGCGAAGCCTCGCGTACGTTCACCAGTATCTTGCTGCTCGCGGCGCCGGCCAGCAGTTCGTCACGTGCCGCCATCAGTGCGGCATGGCCCATGCCCCCACGGTCCTGCAGGCGGAACTCGAAACCGGTGGACTCACCCAGCCCGTCGATAGGCGGCGGCAGCACGGAGAAAGCGACCGCGTCGCGGATCCGGGAAAATGCAGCGCTGGCGCGCTCGGCAATTGCCTGGGCACTGTCGTCGGCGCCGCGTTCTGCCCAGTCCTTCAGGGTGGTGAAGGTCAGCGCCGCGTTCTGCCCGCTGCCGGAGAAGCTGAAACCGAGAATCACCGTGGTGTTGCCCACGCCCGGCTCCTGGGCGTTGTGCGCCTCGATCTGCGCGGCTACCTGCTCGGTACGCATGCGGCTGGCGCCTGGTGGCAGCTGGATGTCGGTGATGGTGTAGCCCTGGTCTTCAGTGGGCAAAAACGCCGTGGGCAACTGGCTGAAGCCGTAGCCGAGCACCGCCAGCAGCAGGCCATACACCAACAGGTAGCCCCCGCTGCGCTTGAGGGCGTGCACCACCCAGCGCTGGTAGCGGTCGCTCACGCGGTCGAAACTGCGGTTGAACCAGCCGAAGAAGCCCTTGCGTTGATGGTGGCCGCCCTTGGCCACCGGTTTGAGCAGTGTGGCGCACAGGGCAGGGGTCAGGCTCAGGGCCAGAAACGCCGAGAACAGGATCGACACCGCCATCGACAGCGAGAACTGCTGGTAGATCACCCCGACAGAGCCTTTCATGAAGGCCATGGGCAGGAACACCGCCACCAGCACCAGGGTGATGCCGATGATGGCGCCGCTGATCTGGCCCATCGCCTTGCGCGTCGCGGCCTTCGGCGGCAGGCCTTCCTCGGCCATGATCCGTTCCACGTTCTCCACCACCACGATGGCATCGTCGACCAGGATGCCAATGGCCAGGACCATGCCGAACAGCGTCAGCACGTTGACCGAGAAGCCCAGCGCCAGCATCACGGCGAAGGTCCCCATCAGCGCCACCGGCACCACCAGGGTCGGGATCAGCGTGCAGCGCAGGTTCTGCAGGAACAGGAACATCACGGCGAACACCAGCAGCATGGCTTCGAACAGGGTGCTGATGACCTGCTGGATGGAGACTTTGACGAACGGCGATGTGTCATACGGGATGTCGTACCGGACCCCCTCCGGGAAATACACCGACAGCTCCTGCATCTTCGCCCGCACCAGGGTGGCGGTTTGCATGGCGTTGGCGCCCGGCGCCAGCTGCACGCTGAAGGCGCTGGCCGGCTTGCCGTTCAGGCGTGTGCCGTACTGGTATTCCTGGGCGCCGATCTCGACCCGCGCCACATCGCCGATGGTCACCGTCGAGCCGTCGGGGTTGGCGCGTAGCACAATGGCGGCAAACTCCTCCGGCGTGCTCAGCTGGCCCTTGACCACCACATTGGCGGTGATCTCCTGGGTGCTGCGGGCAGGCAGGTCACCGATGCTGCCGGGCGCCACCTGGGCGTTCTGGGCGGCGATGGCGTTGGCCACATCGTTGGGCGTGAGGCTGAAACCGATCAGCTTGCCCGGGTCGATCCAGATCCGCATGGCACGCTCGGAGCCGTACAGCTGGGCTTTGCCGACGCCCTTGAGGCGGCGAACTTCGTTCATCACGTTGCGCGCAAGGATGTCCGACAGGGCGGTTTCATCGAGGCTGCCGTCTTCAGAGGTCAGGGTGCCGAGCAGCAGAAAGCCGGTGGACACTTTCTCCACCTGCAGGCCCTGCTGGGTCACCGGGCGCGGCAAGCGAGACTCCACGACCTTGAGGCGGTTTTGCACGTCGACCTGGGCCAGGTCAGGGTTGGTCCCAGGCTCGAAGGTGGCGGTAATGGTGGCGCTGCCCAGGCTGCTCTGCGACTCGAAGTACAACAGGTTGTCGGCGCCGTTGAGCTCCTGCTCGATCAGGCTGACCACGCTCTCGTCCAGGGTGGCGGCGGACGCCCCCGGGTACACGGCATAGATTTCCACCTGCGGCGGGGCCACGTTGGGGTATTGGGCCACCGGCAGTTGCGGGATGGCCAGGGCGCCAGCCAGCAGGATGAACAACGCGACCACCCAGGCAAATACCGGGCGGTCGATGAAAAATTGCGGCATGGGTCAGGCCCTCACTGGCCGTTGTGCTGGGTGATGGGTTGGCTGCCCTGGGCCGTGTCGACCTGGACCTGGTCACCGGCCTTGACATGTTGCAGGCCCTCGACCACCACACGTTCGCCGGCGGCCAGGCCTTCATTGATGATCCAGCGGTCGCCTTGGGCGTTGCCCAGTACCACTTGGCGTTCACTGATGCGCGCCTGCGCGTCGACCACCAGCACTTTCGGCACACCCGCGCTATCGCGCAGGATGGCGCGCTGCGGCACGCTGATGCCTTTGGGCTGCACGGCCTGCTCCAGGCGCACGCGCACGTAGCTGCCGGGCAGCAGGTCCAGATTTGGGTTGGGGAACTCGCTGCGCAGGGTGATCTGGTTGGTGCTTGGGTCGACGCTGATGTCCGAGAACAGCAGCTTGCCGGGCAGCGGGTAGGCAGTACCGTCATCCTGGATCAACGTGGCGCTTGCTTCTCCCTTGCCTGCCTGCTGCAACTCGCCTGCGCGCAGCGCACGGCGCAGGGCGTTGAGCTCGCGGGTCGACTGGGTGACGTCGGCGTGGATCGGGTCCAACTGCTGGATGGTCGCCAGGGGCGTGGCCTCGTTCTGCCCCACCAGTGCGCCTTCGGTGACCAAGGCGCGGCCGATGCGCCCGGAGATCGGTGCGGTAACCGTGGCGTAACCCAGGTTCAGGCGCGCCCGTTCCAGCGCAGCCTTGGCTGCGGCCACTTCGGCGTCGGCCTGAAGGAAGGCCGCGCGGGCGTTGTCGTACTCCTGGCGGCTGACGGCCTTGTCGTCGACCAGTTCGCGGTAGCGCTGCTCCTGCAGGCGGGCCTGGTACAGGTTGGCCTGGGCCCTGGCCAGTGCGGCGCGGGCGCTATCGTGGTCGGCCTTGAACGGTGCCGGGTCGATCAGAAACAGCACGTCGCCCTGCTTGACGTCGCTGCCCTCGCGGTAGACCCGCTTGAGCACCACGCCCGCCACGCGTGCGCGCACTTCGGCGGTACGCGGGGCACGCATGCGCCCACTGAGCTCCGTGCTGATGGCCAAAGGTTCAAGCTGCAGGGTTTGCACCCGCACCTGGGGTACCGGGGGCTGGGTAGCCTGCTCTTCGGTATCGTTGCAGCCGGCTAGGAGCAGGGCCAGAAGCGCCACGAGCGCCACGGGGCGCAGGCGATGGACAAGAATGATAGGCATACGGATCTTCCGATGATGACCGGCTGTATGCTATGGCAGGCGGGGCGCGGGTGCCTGTTAATACCTGTAGGACGTGTGTGAAAAAGTGTGAAGAAAAATCCTGCACTCGTGGGGATTCTATATTCTTGCCGCACATGCCTCATTGGCCTCCTTCAGCCCGTACCAAGCCCTATGCCAAACATTCTTCTGGTCGAAGACGACAGCGCCCTGTCTGAATTGATCGCCAGCTACCTGCAACGCAACGACTTCCATGTGCGGGTGATCGCCCGGGGCGACCATGTGCTGGACGCGCTGCGGCAAGATAAACCCGACCTGGTCATCCTTGACCTGATGCTCCCGGGTATCGACGGCCTGCAGGTGTGCCGCCTGCTGCGCCACGAATCGCAAAGCCTGCCGATCCTGATGCTGACGGCCCGCGACGACAGCCACGACCAGGTCTTGGGGCTGGAGATGGGCGCCGACGACTACGTGACCAAACCGTGTGAGCCGCGGGTGCTGCTGGCACGGGTGCGCACCTTGCTACGGCGCAGCAGCGTCCATGAGCCACGGCTGGACAGCGAGCAGATCCTGGTCGGTGGCTTGCGCATCGACCTGGCCGAGCGCCTGGTCAGTTGGCGCGGCGAAGAGGTGGAACTGTCCAGCGGTGAATACAACCTGCTGGTGGTGCTGGCGCGCAATGCCGGGGAGGTGCTCAGCCGCGACCGAATCCTTCAGCAACTGCGCGGCATCGAGTTCAACGGCACTGACCGTTCGGTGGACGTGGCCATTTCCAAGTTGCGGCGCAAGTTCGACGACAGTGCCGGCGAAGCGCGCAAGATCAAGACCGTGTGGGGCAAGGGTTACCTGTTCAGTCGCGTCGAATGGGAGTGCTGAAGCAGCATGCTGAAGATTCTGGTGCGCCTGTACCTGGTGATCATCGTCGCCTATGCCGGTGCTCTGTTGTTGATTCCAGACGCCATCGTCGGCCTGTTCCATGACCGGTTCATGGCCTACAACCTGGACCAGGCCAAAGGCGTGCAGTCACTGATCGTGCGCCAGTTCCGCCAGGCCCCGCGCGAGCAATGGCCGGCGGTCGAACAGGACCTGGCCGAGGCGTTCGCGCCGCTGCAGGTGAGCCTGTTGCGTACCGATCAGGCCAGCTTGAGCGCGCCGGAGCAGGCGCGTCTGGCCCAGGGCTTGTATGCGGTGCGCATCGGCGACTGGGGTTACTACCAAACGGTGCTGGCGCCGCTGGAGGAGGGCTGGCTGGTAAGCCTGCACTCGCCACCGGACCCACTGGACATCAACGTGCTGTCCTGGGGTGTGACCGTGCTGATCGGCGCCGCACTGCTCGGTTGCCTGCTGCTGTGGCTGTGGCCTCACTGGCGCGACCTCGAGCGCCTCAAGGAAACGGCCAGGCGCCTGGGCCAGGGGCAGATGGCCGAGCGCACGCATATTTCCCCGCATTCGAACATCGGTGAGCTGGCCGGTGTGTTCGACACCATGGCCAGCGATTTGGAGCGCCACGTCAATCAGCAGCGTGAGCTGCTCAACGCCGTGTCCCATGAGCTGCGCACACCGCTCACCCGCCTGGACTTCGGCCTGGTGCTGTTGTTTGACGAAGTGCCGCCCACCAGTCGCAAGCGCCTGCTGGAGTTGGTCGGGCACGTACGCGAGCTGGATGAGCTGGTACTCGAACTGCTGTCCTACAGCCGGCTGTACAACGCCGACCAGGCCCGTGAGCGGGTCGAGGTGTCGTTGCTGGAATTGGTCGACAGTGTGCTCGGCGGCTTTGCCGAAGAGCTCGATAGCCGGGGCATCCGCTGGGAAGTGCGCGCCGATGATGGTTTGCCCCGTTTTGTGCTTGACCCGCGTCTGACGGCCCGGGCCGTGCAGAACCTGGTGCGCAATGGCATGCGCTATTGCGATCAGAGCCTGCTGCTGTGCCTGCGCCTGGAAGAGGACGGTGCTTGCCTGTTGACGGTCGAGGACGACGGTATCGGCATCCCGGCCGAAGAGCGCGAACGGATCTTCCAGCCGTTCTACCGCCTGGACCGCAGCCGGGACCGAAATACCGGCGGCTTCGGCCTGGGGCTGGCGATCAGCCGGCGGGCCATCGAGGGGCAGGGTGGGACACTGACCGTGGCGCAGTCGGCGCTGGGTGGGGCGCAGTTCAGGATTCGTCTGCCAGCAGCTTGGTAAACTTACACTTTCAATAGCGAATAATTTCTTCGCGGATGTAATAGCGAAGGTAACTTTTCTGAAGTAATAAACGAACTTTTTCTCACCCCCCGTAAATGCTCGACCGAAACTTTTAGAATCATTCACGGGGTTATTTTTTTCCAATGGATGATGAGATTTATGTGCCTTCCTTAATGACGGATTGAGAGGTCCATAGATGTCTGAATTATCCTGCAAGAGCTGTATCCCGGATGCGGCTTTCGGTCAAAGCGGAAAAGTTGAGATTGTCTTCCCCGGTAACGTCGCCAGCGGCGTGCACGGTATGGCGTTGAATAACGGCCGCCTGTTCGTGGTGGCCCGGGTCAGCCACGGCTTTGCGGGCCAGGTCGCCTTTGCCGGTTTGACCGAGCAGGGCCAGGTGGACCCAAGCTTCGGCCAGCAGGGCTTTGTCATGGCGCCGTTCGGTAAAGACCATGCGGCCAAGCCGATCGAGGTCATCGCCAGTGCCGGTGGTGACTTCGTGGTGCTGGCTGAAGACCGTTCGCAGTCGGCTGGCTTCCCCATCCTGGGGCGCTACAAGCCCAATGGCGAGCCGGACCGCAGCTTCGGCGAGGCGGGGGTGGTAACGCTCAAGCTGCCAGGGCTGCTAGCCAACGATGAACCCTTTGGCCTGACCGAACTGGCGGATGGGCGGCTGCTGGTCGCCATCACCCGCTTCGACCACGAGGCGAACAGCGTGGGCCTGCTGGTGCGTTTGCTGGCCGATGGCAGCCTTGACGCCTCGTTCCATGACAACGGCGTGTTTGTCTTTGCCTTGAACGATGCGTCCAACCTGTGGTTCGAGGGGGCCTTGCAGCAACAGGATGGCCGGGTAGTGGTCTGGGGCTCGACCGATGCGGCGGGGTTGTTGCTGCGCCTGGGCCTGGATGACCTGCCCGACGCTGGCTTTGGCGAGGGCGGCTGCGTGCGTCTCACCGCGCCGCGTGGTACCCAGCGGGCGAGCATCGAGTTCTATGACGTGGTCGAGGGTGAGGGCGGCGACCTGGTGGTTGCCGGTGCCACCGACAGCCGGCCTTATCTGGCAGTGGTCGGGCGAGTCACGTCCACGGGACAGTTGGATCCGTCCTTCAACAACGGTGATGTGCTGGTAACCGCCGCCAGCAGCTTTGGCTCCCGTTGGGTCCGCAGCCTGCAGCGGGACGGCCGAGTCACGGTCTGTGCTGGCTTGACCGGTATTCCTTACAACGAGCGCGAGACCGAGTTTCTGGTAGGTCGCCTGTTGGCAGATGGGCAACTGGACCCGGGCTTTGGCAATGGTACCGGCCTGAAGCGCACCAATATCGAAGCGGGCGCAGACGTTGCACACTGTGCGTTGAGCCCGGACGATCAGCGCCTGATCCTGGGCGGCACTGCGAACGTGCCGGGTGAGAACAGCAAGGCCTACCTGGTGTGCTACTTCGTTTGACGCGATACAGGCAGGGGCTGATCAGCCCTTGCCTTGCGGGTCGAGCGCTTGCCTGTCGGCCTCCTGCTGCCAGAGTACGTAGCGGTCCTTACCGGCATGCTTGGCTTGGTAAAGGGCTTGGTCGGCATGCATCAACGCCTTGCTCAAGGTGTCCCCGGCGACGATTCGGGTCAGGCCAATGCTGATCGTCACCGGTTGTGCGTCCACGTCCTTGCGCACCCGTTGGCACAACATCGCGACGCGCCGCTCGGCGTCTTGCTGGTCGAGCCCGGCGAATAAAATGACGAACTCTTCACCGCCCAGCCGGGCAAATTCATATCCCTGCATCGTGGTCTTGATGTGCGCGGCCACGCGCTTGAGCACCTCATCGCCGACGTCATGACCAAAGCGGTCGTTGACCTTCTTGAAATTGTCGATATCGATCATCGCCAGGTATTGCCCCGGCGGCGCCTGGTGCAATTGGCGCTCGGCCTTGACCATGAACGAGCGGCGGTTGGGGATTTCGGTGAGCACATCTACATAAGCCTGTTCGAGCAGCAACCTGGACATGTAGAAGTTGTGCAGCTTGGCCTGGCGGATGCGCAGGTAGCTGTAGATCACCAGGCCGCTTAAGAACACGGCATAGCTGAGCAGCATGGCGGCTTCAAGTTCGTCGAGGTCGATGTTGGTACCGTAGAACGGGTTGAGCATGGCCCAGGTGATGACCATGGCGCAGAAGAAAGACCAGCGCCGGACTGGCAGAACCGAGACGCTGTACAGCACGGTGGATGTGCCCAGCACCAGCCAGACCGGGCGCAGGGCGATAGGCAGGCCTTCGATGACCAGGCGCATGCCCAGGGTGATGACGGTGATGAACAGCAGGTTGAGTACGTCGAAATGGTGGCTCCGGCGGGTGAAGCCCAAGACTACCGTGAGGCTGCACAGCAATGCCATGAACAGGCCGGAACGCCAGGTGAAGCCCTGGTTGCCCAGGTAGCTGACAATCAGGTCGAAGACTAGCCAGACGGCGATGCTGACGCAGAAAATCAGCTGGCAGAAGCGCCGCGAGTTGTCGAATTCATGCTGGCGGAACTCGGCGCGCAGTGCAGCGGGCGCGACCTGCTGGCGAACGTGGTCCTCGATGGTCTTGAACATGCCTGAGTTCCTGCTCAAACGGCCACTCACTCTAATGACAGAACACCGCGAGCCCAAGGCCGATAACGCAGCGCAAATACCGCTTCGGCATGGCATCCGCCGGTCAGCACAGGCTCAGCCGCCTGCGCCCGAAAAGCCTGCCCCGGGCCACTCACCTGGCGAAACGCCTCACGCACCACACCCACGCGGCACGGCAAGGCCTGCTCGTACCCCTGGCGCACCAGGGGCGGCAGCCGCCCGGTGCCGGCGCCGTCCTGCCACCACACAGTCAAGCCCAGCTGCGCCAGTTGATCCAGCCATGCGGCGTTGACCCGCGGCGCCAGCCTGCCGGCACTGAAGGCACTGAGGTGCAGCGGTTTGTCCAGCTGCCGGTTGAATGCCTGCAGCTGGCTGTACAGCGCCTCACGGCGCTGGGCGTCATGAAAGTGCAGGTCGTCCAGTTCCATCGGCAGGTACCACCCCACCACATCGAGGTTCCAGTCCTGGCGTAGCTGCTGATAGTGACTCAAGGAGCGTCCCAACTGAGCCTTCCAGTAGCTGCTCAGCCCCTCGCTGTCGGACTGCTCGATGCGCTTGTAATAATCCGGGTCCATGTAAAGCCCGAGCACCAGCTCCAGGCCTTGGGCGCGGGCTTGGCGCAGGCTGTTGGCCAGCCAGCCCTGGGCGCCGCCAAAATCACTGTCGCCATAGGCGCTCCATTGCACGATCAGGGTCTTGCCACCCTGCGCCGCCGTGGCCTGCCACAGTCGCTGCCACTGGGCCGGGCTGATCTCGGCATCGCGGTTCAGCGGCTGATAGAACAGGCGTTGGTCTGCCAGCGCCGGCAGGCACAGGGCGAGCATGCAGATTGCCAGGAAGGTACGCATCAGAAGGTCATCTCCGCGCCAACCAGCACACCGTCAGCCCGCTGGTAGAGGTTGCCTCCCAGCGACTGCTGATATTCGGCACGCACTTTCAGCGTGCCGCGGTAAGCGTTGTAGCGATCGTCGTCGAACCACCACTGCCAGCGCAGGCCGACACCGGCGCGGGCATCCTGGCGCCAGTCGTTGCTCGGGTCCTGGCTGGAAAATTCGACGAATCCGTATGGCATCAAGGTTTGCGGCGAGCTGCCAGGCAGCTTCCAGGCATGGCCCTGTTGGTAGCGCGATAGCCAGGCATGGTCGCCGGCACGGGTCCACCAGGCAGCGTCCAGGTAGAGGAAACGTTCGTTCCAGTCGTCTTCGTCGACCCGCCAGTCGTTGCGCCAGGTGCCCTGGTCGAGGAACGACGCCGTCGCGCGCAATAGCAGGTCATTGCTCGACTCGGCATGGTTGCGCAAGTCGCTCCAGTTGCCGCCGACCTTGCTCGGGCTTAGCAGCTCGCCCAGGCTCAGGCCGCTGTAGTGCTCGGTGTCGATCTGCCGCTGGTGGTACAGCTCGGCATACAGGTTGAGGTTGGCCTGGCCGAGCGGTTTGTAGCGCAGGCCAACCCCGGTGCCCATGCTTTGCGCGTAATCGGTGCGGCTTTGGCCACCGAACAGCACCCGGCCGTACACCGACAAGGTGCTGCCGTCGCGGCTGGGTTCTTCGCCCAGGGCGTGGTCCCACATGGCCATTTGCACATTCTGCGATTGCGCCCGGCGGGAAGTGCCGCTGCGCTCGCCGTTTTCGAGGAATTTGTCGTTGGTCGAGGTGCCGGCGGGCGACCAGGTGCTGGCCAGGGAGACACTGTCACGGCGCGACAAGGTTTCGTGGGCGCGACGCTGGCGGTATTTGCGCGCTTCGAGGCTGCCGAACTCATCGTCGGCGTCGACCAGATGCTGCTCAACATCGAGGATCCGGCGCAATTCGCGGCGGGCCGAGGCGCTGTCTTGGGCTTCGTCATAACGCAGGGCGAGGGTTTCGCCAATGCGGTAATCCTCAGGGTAGTCGCGGGTAGCCTGCTCCAGGTACGGGATCGACTGGCGCCGCAGGGTTTTGTCGGGCGAACTGGCCAGGCGCATGCCGTAGTCCGCGCGGTAGCGTGGCTGGTCGGGGGCCAGGCGCACCGCTTCGGCAAGCCAGGCGGTGCTTTGGGCGGGGTCGCCTGCCAGCTGCGCGGTGCTGGCAGCCGCGTAGAAGTGCTCCGCGCGTGGGTTCTGCGCCAGCGCTTGGCGCTGGAAACCCAACGCCGTCTGTGGGTCGCCCTGGCGTTGGGCGATCGCGGCGCCGAGCGCCCAGCTGTCGGCGCTGTCGTGTGCAGCACCATCCCAGTAACGGCGGGCAGCCTGGATGTCGCCGGCGTTCAAGGCCCCGGCGGCGGCGGTCAGGCGGGCGTTGTCAGTCCAGGCGCTGTCCGGCAGGCTGCGCCAGATGGGCAGGGCGGCTTCGGAGTCGCCAGCAGCTTCCAGGGCGTAGGCCAGCGGTAGGCGACTACCCCTGTCGCCCAAGCGTTCGGCAGCCTGGTAATAGACCACTGCTTCACCGGGTTGCTCAGGCATCGCGCAGCGACCCAAGGCGCGGTACTGCCCAGCTTCGGTGGGGGGGGCCGCAATGGCCTGGCGCACGGTGTCGCACTGGCCGGCCTCGGCCAGGCGGCCGAGCAACTGGGCGCGGGTGCTGGCATCCACCCTGGGCACCAGGCTGAGCATGCGCCGGTTGCCCAGCGGGCCGTCGTTGCGTGCATACAGATTGCCCAGGCGCTGCAGCAGCGAAGGCGTCAGACGGCCTTGCCGGCGGTCGTAGGCCTGCTCCAGCAGGCCTCGGGCACGGTCGCCATGGCCTTGCTGCAACAGCAGGAACGTGGCCTGTTCGAGTGCCGCCAGGTCACCGCTTTGACGGTAACGCTGTTCCCATTCGGCTGCAGTACGTGGTTGCGGCGCTGGCGCAGGGTCGCCATAGAGGCGCTGCTTGAGCACCGCATAGGCGCGGGGATCCGCGCTGATCTGGCAGCCCTTGAACTGCGCGCGGGCGACATCCGGGTCGTGGCGTGACAGCCAATCGACGGTGTCCAGGCACGGGCGCTGCAGTTCGTTGCTCAAGCGCCGGACCAAGGGCGCATCGTCGCCTTCACGGGCCAACTCCCAAAGCTGCTGGCGCAGTGCCGGGTCCTGCAATTGCTCGGCGGGCAGGCTTTGCAACCAGCGCTGGGCCTGTTCGTTATGGCCCACGGCGATGGCCCGGTTGGCCATCGCCAGCCGGGTGCGGTCGGCGATCTCGGGCGAGGGAGCGCTTTGCAGGAGCTTGCCCTGGCCCTTTTCATCGAGTTGTTGAACGTACGCATTGGCCAGCCGCTGCCAGTCCTCTGCCGGCAACTGGCCGTGGTCGGCCAAGGGTTGCAGCTGTTCGATGGTCTGCTTCCAGTTGCGCAGTTGCTCGGCGAAGTTGGCCCGGGCAAGGCGCAGCACCTGGCCGTCGTCGCGCGGCGGCAGCTGGTTGAGCCAGTCCAGGGCCCGGCCGGCGCCTCCGAACTTGGCCAGGCTCAGGCTGTAGGCCTGCCACAGGCGGACCCGCTGCATGCTGTCGGCCGTGGCTAGCCAGCTTTCCACCTGGCTGGCGGGCGGTGGGTCCTGTTCGATCCAGGTCAGGCGCAGTTCCAGCAGGGCATTGGCGTATTCGGGGCTGCCACCGAGTTGCTCGGCCAGGGCTTGGGCGTCCTTGTAGCGGCGCTGGTGAGCCAGTGCCTCGACCAGCAACGCGCGGGCCTCGTCATTGTTCGGCACCCGGCCCAGTACATGGCGGGTCAGGCGCTCGACTTCGGCCCAGTTGTCCTTCTTCGCTTCGCGGTAACTGCGCTCCATGAACGGGTAGCTGGTAAAGCGCTGAAAATCGGTCATCGGCGCCGCCAAGGCAGGCAGGGCGCAGGAGCACAGCAGCAGGCTGGTGAACGTGAGGGTCAAACGCGGCTTCATGCCACCTCCCTGATCAGGTCGAAGGCAGCTTGCTGCTCGCTGGCCTGTTCGGCGAGCGCCTGCTCCAGCACGGTCTCGGTGATGATGCCGCGTGCGATCAAGTGCTCGCCGAGGCTTTGCTGCTCGGGGTCGAAATCGATCAGCGCCTGGTTGAACAGCGTCACCGGCACCATGCCGCGCACCTGCAGCAAGGCACCGAGCATGACCTGGTGAGTGCTGACCTGCTCGATCAGTTCGGCGTTGTCCTGGTGCTTTTCCAGCACTTCCAGCATCTGCTGGGTCTCAGCATGCTGCCAGGGGCTGGGGTAGTGATAGCGCAGGCCCAGCGTTACCCGTCCCTGTGGCGCCAGCCGGTAGTTGACCGGGCGCTTGAGCTGGCGGCTGATGACTCCCAGCGAGACCTGGCTGACCGGGCTTTCGCTGGCCAGCACCAGGGTGTCGCCCTCTTCGGCTACCGGCAGTACGCCATAGTGCGTCGCCAGGCGGCGTGGCAGTAGCGCGATCAGTTGCCGATCGAGCTTGAACGGGTTCAGGGGGGCCCAGGGCAGGTCGAGTTGTTCGGAGAGGGTCTGCACCAGCTGTTCACTGGTCAACCAGCCACGCAGCAGCAGTTCGCGGCCCAGACGCCGCCGTACCGGGCTGGTGATGGCCTGTTCGAGCTGTGCTTCGCTGATATAGCCCTTGGCGACCAGGCGATGCCCCAGCGGAGTACGGGCCGGTGAGGCGATGGCAGGGAATTCGTGGGTGGTCTTGTCCCAGGCCACCCGGCGCGAATCGCCCATCTCCATCACTTGCCGCAGGGCGCGCAGGTTGGCGAAGAAGTTGACGAAGTTGCTCCACATCATCCGTGGGGCCGACAGCAGCCCCTCACCGATGCCGTAATAGCGGGTGACGAACCAGCCACGCTGGAACAGGCGGTTGATCAGCAGCAGGCCGTTGAGCCAGAGCAGCGTGGTCAGCAGTTGGCTGTCGCTGAGGATCGACATGAAGCGCCAGGATTGCGGAGCAATCACCGTCACCAGCCACATCGCCAGCAGCACCAGCAGCAACAGGTTGACCAAGAAGCTCAGCAGGTAGGCGAACAAGCCTCGGCGGTCGCGCCAGAGGAAGTAGTTGAGCGCGCCTGTTCGGCTCCAGCCCAGGTTGCTGGTGCCCTGAAACACGATGCCGACGATCCAGCGGGATTTTTGCCGGATGGCATGCTGCCAATCGCGCGGGAAGTGCTCGCGCACGCAGATCACCTGGGCGAACTCGCGGCTCATGCCGGGGCGCCATTGCTGCTTGAGGGCCAGTGCTGGGTCGGTGACCGAGTAGCGGGCAAAGATGCACTTCATGCCTTTTTGCTTCAGGCGAAAGCCGATGTCGTAATCCTCGGTCAGGCTCTGCACGTCGAAGGCGATGCCGTCACCGTCCTCGAGCAGGGCGCTGATGGCACGGCGGCTGAAGCAGGTACCCACCCCGGCACTGGGCACCTGACCGGTAAGTGCCTCGCGGACGATCACGTCCTTGCCGTGGTTTTCGGCGAACTCGTCCACGTAATGCCCGGCGGTGAAGCCGCGCCATTGCGGCGCGTACGGGTACACCGGGATCTGGATCATGTCCTTGGCGGGCAGCAGGTAGTTGAACAGCCGCAGCTCCATGGGCGAGATCACGTCCTCGGCGTCATGCAGGATGAAGCCTGCGAACTCGATACGCGCGTCGTTCTGGAAACGCAGGATGGCATCGATGATGTTGTTCAGGCAGTCAGCCTTGCTGGTGGGGCCGGGGCGGGCGCAGACCACCTTGTGGACGTTGGGGTAGTGCAGGCACACGGCATCGACGTCGGCCTGGGTTTGTGGGTCGTTGGGGTAGGTGCCGACAAAGATCTGGTAGTTCTCGTAGTCGATGGTCGAGGCCGCCAGGCGCGCCATTTCACCCACCACGCCCACTTCGTTCCAGGCCGGGACCATGATCGCCAGGGGCTTTTCCGGCACCTCGAACAGGCGCTTCTCGTCGGCCCTGGCGTACTTGTCATAGATACGCAAATGGCGAAACAGCTTGCGGCACCAGTAGCACAGGTCGATGAACAGGTCGTCCAGCCCGAGCAGGAACATCAGTGCGGCGAGGATGATCGCCAGGATCTTGAGGCCAAACAGTACGTAGGTGAGAAAATCGATGAAAGCCAGGCTCATGCGTCATCCCGTTTGCTCAGGCTTTCCTCGAACCAGCGGCTCAGGCGCTCGGCGATGATTTCGCTGGCGTGGCCGTCACCGAATGGGGTGAATACGCGCGCCATGCGCGCGTAGGCCTGGTCATCGTCCAGCAATAGGCTGGTTTCCTTGACGATGCGCTCGGTCTGCGTGCCGACCAGCTTCACCGTTCCGCCTTCGAGCACTGATGGCCGTTCGGTGACCTTGCGCAGCACCAGCACTGGCTTGCCCAGGGCCGGGGCTTCTTCCTGGATGCCACCGGAGTCGGTGAGGATGATGTGGGCGCGGTTCATCAGCCATACGAAGTGCTGATAGTCCTGTGGCGCTATCAAGTGGATGTTGTCACGCCCCGAGAGCAGGCCGTAGACCGCTTTCTGCACTTGCGGGTTGAGGTGTACGGGGTAAACGAACTGCACATCGGGGTATCGCAGGGCCAGTTCGGCCAGTGCCAGGCAGATACGTTCGAAACCGGCGCCGAAGTTTTCCCGGCGATGGCCAGTGATCAGCACCATGCGCTGATCGGCCTGCAGGTGGTGCAAGGGCGAGTCGGCGGCGGGGTGCCATGCGGTTTCCTTCAGGTATTCACGCATCCACAGCAAGGCGTCGATGACGGTGTTGCCGGTGACTTCGATATGTTCCAGCGGTACGCCTTCGCGCAGCAGGTTGTCGCGGGCCTTGGTGGTGGGCGCGAAGTGCAGGTCGGCAATCACCCCGGTCAGGCGCCGGTTGGCTTCCTCGGGCCAGGGTTGCTGCAGGTTGCCGGTACGCAGCCCGGCCTCGACGTGGCCGATGGGGATATGCCGGTGGAAAGCGGCAAGGCCGGCGATGAAGCTGGTGGTGGTATCGCCGTGGACCAGCACGATCGCTGGCTTGACCTGTTCATAGGCCGTGTCGATCGAGCCCAGCAGGTCGCGGGCAAGGCCATTGAGGGTCTGGTTCTGGGTCATCACCTTCAGGTCCTGATCGACGCTCAGGCCAAAGGCGGTCAGCACTTGTTCAAGCATCTCCCGGTGTTGGCCGGTCGAGCAGATGTGCAGATCGATGTCGGGCCACTCACGCAAAGCCCTGGCCAGTGGGGCCATCTTGATCGCTTCTGGGCGAGTACCGAATACCATCATGACGGTGTTGGCCATCGTGTTGTTCCTCGTACGATTCCCTGGACGAAGGTGTACGACCTTGCGCCGCCTGCAATGGGTAGATACAAGCAGGCAGGTGCCGGGTTGTCCAATGCACGCGCGTTCGCAGCCAACGGCCTGCGTTGAGCGCATCAAGGCGAGGTCGATTCAGGCCGCCAGGCGGCCGGGTTCCAGGGGGGATGGGGTGGTGCGGAAACGGTCATGCTAGTTTTTCTTGACTGGATGGTCAGTCAAAAAAGTATTTCTGACTTTTTCTTGCTGGCGGCTTCTTGTAACTTGGGAGGCCTTTTCTAGAGGGATCTGAACATGCAAGGCAAGGCACGCAAGATCGTCCAGGCCATTCTCTACGAGGCCATTGCCGTGGCCTGCGTGGCGCCGGCGCTGGAGCTGGCATTCGGGGCCGGCATGGCGCAATCGACCGTGCTGTCGATCCTGATGTCGGGCATCGCCATGAGCTGGAACATGGGCTTTAACTGGGTGTTCGAGCGCTGGGAAGCACGCCAGCCCAAACGCGAGCGCACGTTCTTGCGCAGGGTGCTGCACGCACTGGGCTTCGAAGGCGGGCTGGTGGTGATCCTGCTGCCGCTGGTGGCGTACTGGCTGGATGTCAGCCTATGGGCAGCGTTGCTCACCAACATGGCGTTGTTCGTGTTCTTCTTCGTTTATGCTTTCGTGTTCCAGTGGGGGTTCGACAAGGTCTTCGATGTGCCGCTCTCGGCACAGCAAGCCAAGTGTTGACACGCCGACGTACAGCGGGATAAGTTCCCACCCCATGAACACTTTCCCGCACGTGAACGCCATTATTATTACCGCCATTATCAGTTTGGCGGGCTAGCGCGTACGTGCACCGAACCCGCCCTGGAGGCGGGTTTCCACTCTTCGACTCCTGGGCAACGTGAAAACAGCCAAGGAGTTGCACCCGATGACCAGCCTCAACGTCAGCCCCCGTACCCCGCTTAGCCCTCAGCAGCTGCTGTCGGAGCAGGTGCGGCGCATTTTGTCCGCGCCGGTGTACGACCTGGCCATCGAGACCCCTCTGCAAGCGGCGCCGGCGTTGTCTGCACGCCTGGGCAACCAGGTGTTGCTCAAGCGCGAAGACCTGCAGCCCACGTTCTCGTTCAAGATCCGTGGTGCCTACACCCGGCTGGCACGTCTGACCACCGCCCAGCGCGAGCGCGGTGTGATCACCGCATCGGCAGGCAACCACGCCCAGGGTGTAGCGCTGGCGGCCTCGCATCTGGGCATCAAGGCGACCATCGTGATGCCGACCACCACGCCATCGCTGAAGGTCGAGGGTGTGCGTTCACGGGGTGGGCATGTGGTGCTGCACGGTGAAAGCTTCCCCCATGCGCTGGCCCATGCACTGACCCTGGCTGACAGCGAAGGCGCCACCTTCGTCCCCCCATACGATGACCCGGACGTGATCGCCGGGCAGGGCACGGTGGGCATGGAAATCCTTCGCCAGCAGCCCGGCGCGCTGGACGCCATCTTCGTACCGGTCGGTGGCGGGGGCCTGGTGGCAGGCATCGCCGCGTACGTGAAGTACTTGCGCCCTGAGGTCAAGGTGATCGGCGTGGAGCCTGAGGACTCCAATTGCCTGCAGGCCGCCATGGCTGCCGGGGAGCGGGTGATCCTGCCGCAGGTTGGCACCTTCGCTGATGGTGTGGCGGTCGCCCAGGTCGGCGCGCACTGCTTCGAACTGTGCCGGCATTTTGTCGATGAGGTGGTGACCGTCAGCAGTGATGAGCTGTGTGCGGCAATCAAGGACATCTACGACGACACCCGTTCCATCACCGAGCCGTCTGGCGCTCTGGCTGTTGCAGGCATCAAGAAGTACGTGGCCCGCGAAGGCGCGCAGGGGCAGACGCTGGTGGCGATCGATTCCGGTGCCAACGTCAACTTCGACCGCTTGCGCCACGTGGCCGAACGCGCCGAGCTGGGTGAGCAGCGCGAGGCGATCATCGCCGTGACCATCCCCGAGCAGCCCGGCAGTTTCCGCGCCTTTTGCCAGGCACTGGGCAAGCGCCAGATCACCGAGTTCAACTATCGCTACTACCCCGGCAAGCAAGCGCGGCTTTTTGTCGGTGTGCAGACGCACCCGCTGCACGACCCGCGGGAGAACCTGCTGGCACAGCTGGCCGAGCAGGGTTACAGCGTGCTCGACCTGACCGACAACGAGTTGGCCAAGCTGCATGTGCGCCATACCGTGGGTGGCCATGCGGCGCCGGGGGCCGATGAGCGGGTGCTGCGCTTCGAGTTCCCGGAACGGCCGGGCGCGTTGTTGGGCTTCCTGGAGCGGCTGGGCAAGCGCTGGAACATCAGCCTGTTCCATTACCGCAACCATGGCGCGGCCGAGGCGCGGGTGTTTGCCGCCCTGGAGGTGCCAAAGGATGAGCAGGCAGGGCTGCCGCTGGCGCTGGATGAGATGGGCTATCGGTATTGGGATGAAACCGACAACCCGGCTTACAAGCTGTTTCTTGGATGATCGGGCGCTGTTGAGATCGACGGCCGCGCACGGGGCGCGCGATCTCGACAGCCCCGCAATACTCAACCCATAGGCCGGCACGCGACAACGGCCGGCTCAGCGCTCGCGCATGAAGAACCCGGCCACGAACTTGCGGAATGTCTCCAGGCTCTTGAAGTCGGCGTAGCGCTTGAAGTTCTCGGCGTCCGGTTCCGGCCCCACCGGCTGCTCCAGCAGCGACACCGACAGCACGCGGTCCTGGTCGGAGGTCAGCACCAGTTCATCCATCACCTGGCCACCGATCACCGGCCTGCGCATCTGCACCTTCACCCCCTTGCTGGCCATCCAGTCAATCAACGACACCAGGGCCTTGAGCGGCTCACGTTCCTCGTCGCGGTAAACCGGGAACAGGTGAGCGCGCGACAGCACCGGCACGCTGGCCACGTGGATCAGTTCATAGAAGTGACTGCCTGCGGTGGTGGGCGAGTACAGGGTCAGCGCCAGCAGCGGCCCGGATGCCCGACTGCCGCCCCAGTACAGATGGTGCCCCTGGAAGTCGAAACCGTCCTCGCTGCGGTTGTTGAACAGCTTGCGGCCCTTGATCTGGTCGACGCAGTCCAGCAGCAAACCGTGGCGGCGGTGGCTGCCGAACACCGTGGCTTCGCGCAGGCGGGCCTTGAGCATCATCATGTGCTTCATGTCCAGCCGGGTTTCCAGGTAGTTGCTGGCGGGCACGCGTTCGAGCAGCGGGTAACGGCTGGCGACGCTGCGCAGTTCGGCGAACTGGCTGGTCAGGTCTTTCTTCAGGTGCGTGGCGTAGAGGTTCAAGCCGCTGGTTTCGATCCAGGTCAGCAGCAGCGAGAGCAGGCGCTGTTGATCGCGGCGTTCATTGCCATCGCCGGCGCCGCCCGTGCTGTCGCTGGCCTTGCGGAAGTCGCCGAGCAGGCGCAGTGGTGTGTCGGGCGCCAGCCAGGCGGCGGGCGGGGCAGGGTCTTGCTCATGGTCGGCGCCCTCACGCTCGTCTTTGCTGAACGGGCAGCCGGGTGCATGCTCGGCGGTACCGGGGTTGTTCTTGAGAAACAGCGTGCCGGTGCTGCCATTGAGGGTGACATTGAGCACCGGCAGGGCGTCCTTGCGGCAATCGCATGCCAGCCACTGGTTGGCGCTGCGCACCTTCATCAGCAACTGGTTGGCCTGTAACAGGCCGGGGCCTGTGAGGGTGCCGGTGGCGAATGCCTGCAGCAGTGCCTCTTCGGCCGGGGTCAGGCTACGTACCTGCGCGGCGGTTTTGTCGATGATTCGCATGAAGCAGCTCCAAGCTACGAGCCACAAGCTTCAGGCAAAGTTGCGCCGCTTTCAACCAATCGCTCAGTTGCCGGCGAACAATGTTGCGGCGCGGGCGCGAATTTCGTCGGGGCTGAGGTCTTCTTTATGGGTGGAGACGAACCACATGTTACCGAACGGGTCTTTCAACGTGCCGCTGCGGTCGCCGTAGAACTGGTCCTTTACCTCATGCAGGGGGCTTGCTCCTGCTGCGATGGCCTGGGCGTAGACCTTGTCGCAGTCCTCCACGTACAGGTGCAGGCCAACGGCGACACCGTTGAGTGACTGGCTGGGCGCCAGCCCTCCGGCCATGTCGCATGGGTCGGCGAGCATCAGCGAAGAATCGCCGATCTTCAGCTCGGCGTGGCCTATACGGCCGTCCGGGCCCTCTAGACGGAACATTTCGACCGCGCCGAAGGCTTGCTTGTAGAAGTCGATGGCCTTGGCGGCATCCTTGATGCCCAGGTACGGGGTGATGCTGTGTTGGCCTTGTGGAATCGGGCTGGCTGCCATGTTCGACACTCCTCTGAAATGAATGCGAAAGGGGCAGGTAGCGCCCCCTTTGCATAGAGTCGGTCAGGCCGCTTGAAGATCGACACGGTCGCTAGATCGTTTGTCTATAAGCATGGCCGGGTCAGAAGATGTAATCGGTGGTGAGGAAGGTCGATTGCCGGTTGCGGATGATTTCGCTGATCAGTTCCTTGTTGGCTTCCTGGAAGCGGGTCGCGACCAAGGTACGGATGGAGAACACGCGCAAGGCGTCATGCACCGACAAGGTACCCTCGGCGCTGTTCTTGCGACCATTGAAGGGGTAGGTGTCCGGGCCGCGCTGGCACTGGGCATTGAGGTTGATACGGCCGACCTGGTTGGCAAAGATATCGACCAGGCTGCCGATGGTCTTCGGGTCGTTGCCGAACAGGCTCAACTGCTGGCCGAAGTCGGAATCGAGCACGTAGTCGATCACCGTCTGCAGGTCGCGATAGGGCACCACCGGTACCACGGGCCCGAATTGCTCTTCGTGGTACACCCGCATGTCGCAGGTTACCGGGTAGAGCAGGGCAGGGTAGAAGAACGACCCGCGGCTGTGCCCACCCCCCTCGTTGACCACCCGCGCGCCTTTGGCCGTGGCATCTGCCACCAGGGCGTCGAGGTAATCGACCTTGCCCGGCTCCGGCAGCGGCGTCAGGGCCACCCCTGGCTCCCAGGGCATGCCTGGCTTGAGCGCAGCGAGCTTGCGCTGGAATTTGTCCAGAAACGGTTCGACCACGTCCTCATGGACGAACAGGATTTTCAGTGCGGTGCAACGCTGGCCATTGAACGACAACGCGCCGGTGACCGCTTCTTCGACTGCATTGTCCAGGTCTACCTGGGGCAGCACGATGCCGGGGTTCTTGGCATCGAGCCCTAGGGCGGCGCGCAGGCGGTGCGGGCGCGGGTGGAGCTTTTTCAGGTCGCTGGCGGCCTTGTGCGTGCCGATGAAGGCGAACACGTCGACCTTGCCGCTGGCCATCAAGGCACTGACCGTTTCGCGCCCGCGGCCATAAATGACGTTGATCACCCCCGGCGGAAAGCTGTCACGGAACGCTTCGAGCAGCGGGCGAATCAGCAGCACGCCGAATTTGGCCGGTTTGAACACCACCGTGTTGCCCATGATCAGCGCGGGAATCAACGTGGTGAAGGTTTCATTGAGCGGGTAGTTGTAAGGCCCCATGCACAAGGCCACGCCCAGTGGCGCGCGGCGGATCTGGCCGAGCGTGCCCTGTTCGAGTTCGAAGCGGCTGGACCGGCGGTCGAGGTCTTTCAGGGCGTTGATGGTGTCGACGATATAGTCGCAGGTGCGATCGAACTCCTTCTCGGAGTCCTTGAGGTTTTTGCCGATCTCCCACATCAGCAGCTTGACCACGGCCTGGCGCTGTTCGCGCATGCGCGCCAGGAAGGTTTCCACATGCTGGATGCGTTCGGCCACACGCATGTTCGGCCACGCGCCGCGGCCTTTGTCATAGGCCTGTACCGCGGCGTCCAGTGCCGTCAGTGCCGTATCGGCATCGAGCAGCGGGGCGCTGCCGAGGATCACCTGGCGCTCGCCGCCGCCTTCCTTCAGCCAAACCGGGCTGCGCACGGTGGCCAGCGGGCCGTCCCAGCGCCTCAGTTCGCCATTGACCAGGTAATCGCGTTGCTCCAGGGGGGCATCCAGCTGCCAGGGGGTAGGGACATCCCCGGCAGCAGGAAACAGCGAATCGAGCAGATGGTCCATGTGTGCTGCACCTCACAAGTCTGGGTAGGTGAATCGCTTCAGCTTCGAGGATGCACCCGCCGAAAGAAAAATACCAGTCTGGCTCAATATTGCCCGCAGTGCGCCGATACAGAATTAATCGAGCGCATACCAAGGCCTATGACTCCGTCCAATACCCCACTACCTGATGAGCCGCCGCCCACCGGCCTGCCGCGCCGCTCCCTTGGCAGCCTGATGCCGGTAGGCTTTGCCCTGGTCGGCATCGCCCTGTCGGTGCTGCTGGGCAACCTGGACGTGCAACGCCAGCCTGGCGGCCTGTTGACCAGCCCTCTGGTCTCGCCGCTGCTCTGGTTCGCCCTGGCCTGTACGGGTTTGACCAGCCTGTTCCTGGCGTTGATCAACCGCAAGCAACGCCAGCTGCAGCAACGCAACCGAGAACTGCGTAGCTCCCAGGCGCAGCTTGAGCGGCTGGCCCATTACGACACCATCACTGGCTTGCCCAACCGCGTGCTGTTCCAGCAACAGCTGGCCGATGCCATTCTCAAGGGCGATGGCCTGGCTGTGCTGATGCTGGACATCGATGGCTTCAAACAGGTGAACGACAGCCTCGGTCATGCCATGGGTGACCTGTTGCTGCAGCAAGCCACCGCACGCTTTTTGCAGGAGCTGGACGCGGCTGACCGGGTATGTCGCCTGGGCGGCGACGAGTTCGTTTTCATGCTGCGCGGCACCCAGGGCCAGGTCAGCCATCAGGTGGGCCATCTGCTGCGTTGCCTGCAGCGGCCGTTCGACCTCAACGGCAGCACCGCCCTGGTGACCGGCAGTATCGGGCTGGCCAGGTGCCCGCAGCATGGCGAGGATGTCGGTAGCTTGCTGCGTCACGCCGATACGGCGATGTATGCAGCCAAAGAAAGTGGGCGCAACGCCTGGCGCCCTTACCACACGGATATGACAGCCCGCCTGCAGCAGCGCCTGGAGCTTGAGCGCAACCTGCGCCGTGCCTTGCAGGCGAACGAGTTCGAGCTGTGGTATCAACCCAAGGTCGACCTGTTCAGCGGCTGCGTGCAGGGTGTCGAGGCATTGCTGCGCTGGCGCGACCCGGTCCATGGCCTGGTGTCACCTGCCGAATTCATTCCGTTGGCCGAGCGTACGGGCTTGATCATCCCGCTAGGTGAGCGGGTGTTGGCCCTTGCCTGCGCTCAGATGGCCACCTGGCGTGACGAAGACCGCGTACCCGGGCCCATGGCGATCAACGTGGCGGCGCTGCAGATCGAGCGCAGCGACTATGTCTCCAGCCTGGCCCAGGCGCTGGAGTGTCACGGCCTGGCGCCGAGCCTGCTGGAAGTGGAAATCACCGAAAGTCTGCTGATGGAAAGCCAGCAACAGGCCTGTGAGGTACTCGCCCAATTGCAGGCCATGGGCGTGACCACGGCCGTGGACGACTTCGGCACGGGCTATTCTTCCTTGGCGTATTTGCGAGCGCTGCCGATCGATCACCTGAAGATCGATCGTGCGTTCATCAAGGACTTGCCGGACGATGACGATGCAGTGGCCGTGGCCCGGGCCATCATCGACCTGGGCCACGCGCTGGGCTTCCGGATCACTGCTGAGGGCATTGAAACCCAGGAGCAGTATGACTTCTTGCGCAACGCCGGATGCGACCAGGGGCAGGGCTATCTGCTGGCCCGGCCAATGCCGGCGGCGGACCTCGCGCGCTGGCTGGCGACCCGTACCGAGCGGGGCCGCCAGGGCAGCGCCTGACCCGCCTCAGAGCTCCAACAGCAGGCTGGCTGGCGAGTCCAGCGCCAGCTCGCGGAAGGCGGGGTCTGTATCCATCCGCTCCAGGCGGCGCCACAGTGATTCCAGGCCCGTCAGGGTGTCATCGTAATCGGCCGCGTCGTCGATCAGTTGGCGCAGCGCGCGTCGGTAGTGCAATGGCACCCGCGTCCACAGCTGCAGCCGCCTTGCACTGGCGTCGGCCAGCAGTGGCTGGTAGTCGATATCCGACACCAGCAGGTCCGCACCCTGCAACTGGTAATACTCTTCAATCTGCTCGCGAATGTGCGGCCCAAGCGCCGGGCTCTCCAGGGTCAGGGCATTGGCGGTGTCAACGGGCAGGGTGAAGCCCGGCGCCAGGCGCTGGAACTGGTTCTCGGACAGGTCGATGATCAACGCCGACTCCAGGCGCTCAAGGCCTTGGGGGAGTTCGGTCAGGCCGCAATTGACCATGAACACCGAGCCAAGCCCCGGCAGGTGCTGCAGGTTCGGCGCCTGGAGCAAGGGGTTCTGAGACAGGTCCAGCACCCTCAATCCGGTCAGTCGCTCCAGCGCTGCCTGTGCGCGGGCGTCCCAGCTGATGCGGTTATGTTCAAGGTCAAGCCATTGCAGGTTGCCGGGTACCCGAAGCTCGGGAACCGCGTCGAAGCGGCAACGGCTCAAGGTCAGGCGCTGCAGTTGGGGCAGGCTTTGCAGCCAGTGTGCGGGCAACTCGCTCAGGGCGTTGTTACCGCTGAGGTCAAGGTCGGCGATGTGGCTCAAACCCGTTGGCAGCGTGAGGGACGCCAAGTCGCTGTTTTCAAGCTCGAAGTTTTTCAGGTCGAGGGCGTGGATGCGTTGGCCGGTGGACAGCACACGGATCGAATTCTGCTGCCAGGCGTTGAGAATCTTGCGCACGGCGGGCCGGCGCCTGGGAACGGCCGCCGCCCATCGATCAAGGTCGATGCGTACCTGCCTCAAGGCGTCTTCGCGAATTTGCAGTTCCGTTTCCGCAGAGCGCATCGTGTTACGCCAGTCTGCCTGCAAGCGCTCGACCTGCTCCTGGGTGATGCTGGGGTAAAGCCTGCGCAAGCGCGCCGGCACGCTCCGATCGAAGAACGGTGAACTGGGTACCTGTGGGGAGAGCGGTGCGCCACCGCGCAACCGGTGACGCAGGGCAGGGCGCTTGGCCTGGGGCCCCCAGAGGCGCAGTGGCCATTTCTCCCGCTCGGCAGCGGCCAGGTGTTGCGTATGCTCAGCCAAGGCTTGTGCGCTGCCCCAGGTCGCTTTCAGTTTCGCTGGCGCTGCGCTGTACAGCGCTTGGTAGGCGTCGCGATACACGGGCCCGGCCACCGGGCGCTCGCCCTTGAACACTTCGTACCCCAGGTCAGACCTGAGCAACACGCAACGCTCGCTGGCCTGTTGCGCGCCGATGGCCGCCAGTAGGCGGCCATCGGGATGGGTTTGGCGGATTTCCAGGCGCACGGGGTCTGGCCAGCCGGAATGCCGTTCAATGCAGGCCAGTAGCAAGCGTTCGCTGTCGCTGTCGGCCAGGCGTGGCTGGTACAGGCCCTCCAAGGCCCGGGCCAGGGGTAGATCGCGGGTGATCTGCTGGGCTTGCTGCTGCAGCCAGGCCGGGAGCGTACCCTGCGAGTGCCAATCGGCCAATGCCTCTGGCGAGAGGCGCGCCAGCAGGCGCCTGGCCAGCGGTGGTGTCAACGGCGCATAGGCCTGGCACAGCCGCTGTTCGGCGGCGCTTGCCGTACGCTGGTAAATGCGCGTCAGTGCCGCGCCGCCCAGCTCGGGCATCTGCTCGGCCAGCGTAAGGCGCTCCAAACTATCGGCGAGCAGTGCAGGCGTGGCCTCACCGGCCAGGTGGACTGCCAGCAACTGTGCCCGGTCCACGCCACTGATGACCATGGCCTGCTGCAATTGCACATCGTCCAGGGTATCCACGGGCAAGCCCAGGCGCCGTATGCACTGGCTGTCGGACCAGCCCTGGGGCACCTCGTGCTCCCCCCGCCAGGCGCCCTCGCCGTTGTCTTCCAGCAACGGTTGGTAGGCCTTGGGGTCAGTCGGGTGGACTACCCTCCAGCGCGGGTCGGTCCACGCTGGGCTACTTCATACTGTTGCCCCTCCATGCGGAGGAACTGCCTGCCCTGATAGGCTTGCAGCCCTTGCGGGTCGGCTTCAGGTTCTGCAGGTACCGGCTCGGTACGCGCGTAGCCTGTCAGGTCCGCTCGCCAGAGTCGCTTGCTGCCGTCCTGCAGCTTCACCGGTTCGAGGCTTTCCATCAGCGCGCTGTTGAACAGCTTCGGCAGCACCTTGCCTGCTGCATGCAACCCGCCGATCACAGCCAGGTTCAAACCGACCGCCTCGATGTGCTGCAAGGCCAGGTGGCGGTCGCCGATGCTCCACGCCTGGTAACCCTCGAACACCTCGCCAAGCAACTGGCAGGCGACTACCCCTGTCATCAGGGTGCCGACCCCGGGTATGAAGAAACTTGCAATCATCAGGGCGTTCAGGCCGATGCTTTGCCACTGGGCCATGCGCCGCTGGTGCGCCTGCCGGTCGAGCGCTGCGCTAGGCACTGCCAGGGCTGCGGCCTCGGCCTTGAGGCGTGCCACATGGTCGTCGTAGAGAAACCTCAGCAGGGGCGCCTCGATGGGGGCAAGGGTCAGGTGCAGGTCGGCGCCCTCGCGCATCGACCACTGTTGATCCAAGGCACTGGTACCTGTGGCGTCGAGGTTCTGCTGCAGCAGGTCGAAGAAGCGGTAGCACTGCACGGATGACACGTAGCGCTGGAACGCGCGTCGGTACCCCGCTTGCAGCAAGTGGGTGGCCAGATGCGCATGCACCCCTGCAAGGCCAGGGAACTGCAGCAGGCGCTGCTCATCACCCGGCAGGTACAACAGCAACCCCGCCTTGCCAGCGTCGATGATCAGGACTTCGTGCAGCGCGATGCCGAACAGCGATGGCTGCCAGCAGGGCAGAGGTGCATCGCCCAGGAGCGCCTCGATGACGTCACGGCCGTTGCCGGTGATGGTGTGGCGCAGCAAGGCCATGTCGGCTGCAAGCAGCAGGCGATCGCGCAGGGTGTTCATGAAAGCTGCGCGTACTGGGCTCGAGGGTGTTTCGAAGATCGTCTGCAGGTGTTCCTGATACCGCTGCCCAATGTCCAGGTCCCGGCAAGTGCTGGCGAAGCTGCTGGGGGAAAGCGGCAGCGGCTTGATGCGATATGACTCGGACGGCAGGTCGATATCCACCAACGTATCGCTGTCGCCCAGGGTGGTCTGGCCGACGACCGTGGTTGCTTCGAACTGTGCATCACCGGCCAGTACCAGGGCACTGTCCTGGCTGAACGTAAGCTGCTGTTCAAAGTTGTGCAGGGCGGCTTCGAGCAGGCTGGTGGCTGTGTGGCCAGTGACGTAGGTGCCGAACGTGAAGATGCGTTGAATATGGATGAGCTGGGTACTGCGCAGCGGCACCGAGAGTTGGTGCTCGGTTTTGAGTCGTTGTCCGAGCAAGTCTTCGGCAAATTCGGCAACGTTCTGCAACCCAGCCGTGGCGCGCGCCAGCTGGTAGTGCGAGTTGTCCAGCCGGCGCTGGCTGGCAAGCACTGCTTCGCGCAGATCAGGTGCAGCATTGGCGAACCATGGCAATTGTTCATCCAGGCCTTGTGCGGGCAGCATGCTCTCGCGCAAGCGCTGCCAGTGTTCAGGGTGCAGGGTTCTGGCCCATGCCGGTAGCTGTGCCTGAATCAGTTGCTGATGAGGGTTGTGAGGGGCGAGATCAGTCATCGTCGGTACCTGCATGAGGGAAAGAGCCGGTAGCAGGCACCGTTTGCAGCGCAGCGGTGAGGTAGTTAACTACCCATTGCAGTAATTAATGACGAGAACCGTGCAGGAAAGAAAATTGACGTCATGAAATGAAGGCAGGTGATTGCAAAACGCCGCTTGCTAATGCGCGGGCTTGCATCTTAAATTGTTACTGAATGTTAGGCCGGCAAGGGGCAATGTTGTCGGAATATCAGTCGCTTACGTCACTGTCTTGAGCAATAACCCGCTTCTCTTCCGATAAGGCCGTTTGAATTCAAAGGACGTCGAAGAAGAAATGAAAGCGCACATGATGGCCGTAGCTCGAAAACTTATCTCGCCTTCGCTGCGTTACGAGATCAGAACCGTCTCAAACGTGTTACGCGACCTGCTGGGGCGGGCGTGCTTCTGGCATTGGGAGGTCGCCCGGTTCAGGCTGCAGCAGGAAAGCCCCTACGAGATTCTGTACATCGGCCGAAAGCAACAGCGTGAGATGGCCAAGCTGTTGATAGGCGGCAAGGCGCAGCAGCAGGCACCACAACCTGAGGGCTCGGCAGGCAGCTTGCCCAGCCGCGTAGTCGTCAGTGAGTTACCCACCCTCGGTGCGCTGTCCGTTCCGCACTACCTGAGTGCCGTTGTACCGCTGGGGCGCTCGCTGGACGATATCACCGCGCGCTATGACAGTGAATTGCGCCGCAGTATCCGCAAGAACCGACCGCTATACGAGATGAGGCAAACGCTGGCTGATGACGAAATTGCCATGGCCGACCGTGATCTGCTGCGGCCGTATGCCAGCGCCCGGCAAGGCATTCATGCGGCGCAGTTTCCCACCGAGGAGGTGTTCCGCCTGGCCAAGGGTGTTGGCCGCCTGGACTTGATCACGTTGAACGGCGAGGTGGTTGCCTGCCACCTTGGCTGTGAGATAACCCGGGCGGGCAAGCGCTACTGGAGCACGTTACGTTTCGGTTACTGCGAAGCCGTGTTTTCCGATGCCAAGAAACTGCGCGAGGTCAACTCCATCACCACCTACATGGCATTGGAGTGGGCCTTGGCCAATGGCTTCGACTACTACGACATCGGCCTTTGTCTGGCGCGCCCGGACGATGGATTATTGAAGTGGAAACGCCGGCGCGGGGGGGATATCGACTCACTGGGCAACCACGCTTACATGTTCATCCGGCTACCCAAGACGGGCGTGGCGCGTTTTCTTTGGGACACGCCGCTGTTTGCGGTCGAAGGCGACAAGTTGACGCTGCACCTCGGTTTACCGGAAGGGTCCAGTGATGAAGCGCTCGCCAGCCGCTACCACGAAATGGTGTTTGGCGGCTTGCACAAGATATACCTGTATGGGGCTAAAAGTTCGGGGGAATTGTTCTTCGAGAACTTGCGTCAACGCTATGCGAACTTGAAATCACCGCCCACGATGGAAAGGGTGTTGTCCAACTAACTCAGCGTCAAGGCCGGCCTGGATAAGGACGTTACTTTCGATCTTTTTTGGCGCTCTTATAACAGGGGCTTTCCATGGGTAGCGATATTTCTAAGTTCAGTTCGACGCTGATCACCAGCGACACTGCCTGGACACTGGCGGCCTACAAACACATGGCGAGAAAGCGGCTTGCCCGTAAAGCCGATATCGACATAAAAACTCGCGCGGTTAAAACCTGGGACATTGCACCCGGTGAGACCACCGTCTCCCCACCGGCTTTTTTCCTGCCCAACCAGTTGGAGCGTGTGACCGGCTGGGAGGCCAAGCGGTTTTTCCCTCATGTTCACCCCGCCAGCACCATGCAAGGCGGTATTCGTACGCAGCAAGGCCCGACGCGGGGCTACCTGCTGAAGGATGTATGGCTGATTGACGGGGCTTTGTACAAAGACGATGCCACCCACTGGCTGTCGTTGAAGCCCAGCACCTTTCCGCGGGTAACGGTGGACTACGAAATCGAGCGCGGTGCCGTGTATTGCACGCAAAACGGCAACACGTGGTTCGGCACCTGGTTGATGGAAAATTGCCCGACCTACGCACTGGCGCGCAACGAGGGCATCCCTGTTACCACGGCACCGTCGGCCAGGTTTCCACTGTTCACTCAGGCCCCCGGTTACGAGGCGTGGCTGGACATGCAACCCTTGCGCTTGCGTAGCGCCTTTTTCAAGGAACTGGTGCTGTTCGATGACGTGAGCAACAACAGCAGCCGGCATCGGCGCTATCGCGCCATGGGCGACAAGTTGCTGTCGCATGTGGACCCTGTGACGCACCCCGGCGTGTTCATTCTGCGCGGCTGTGAAGGGGAGTTGCGGTTCATGCGCAATGAACTCGAGGTCGCCGAACACCTGCGCAGGCACCGTGGCTTTCGAGTCATCGACCCACTCAAATGCGATGTGCCGACCATCGTTGCGGCGTGCGCGGGGGCCAGGACGGTGATCGGCGTGGAGGGCAGCCAGCTGGTTCACGGCGTCAACGTACTGCGCTCAGGCGGCTCGCTGCTGACGCTGCAGCCCCCCAACCGCTTCGTCAGCTACTACAAGTACCTGACGGACCGTGACCATCAGCATTTCGGCTTTGTGGTCGGTATGCCGCAGGGTGATGGCTTCACGATCGATATCGATGAGGTCGAACGTACCCTCGATCTTTTCCCGTCATAAGCGTGACGCGAAGCGCAATGATTCGCACTGTTTCTCGTCTTTGAAACACATCGTTCAAGTCGCGCCTGGGTGTGTCTATCCGCAGGCGAGCCATTGGGGGCTCAGATGAAAAACCCTTTTTTCCGCCATATCAATGAGTTGTTACAGGTTAGCCACCCTGAAAAGAGCCTGCATCTTCTGCGTGTCGAAAATTTGACTAATCAGGGGGTGGTCGATTGAGATTTATTATGGTGTCGGAACGTTGACGTAATGGCATCGTGCCCATAAGCTCAAATCAACAGCGATTCATTCCTCCGCCAAAAAACCATAATAAATTTTCCTCTTCGTAGGAGGGGACCATGCGCTCAACACTGTTCATCAAATCCATCTTTTTGTTGGTGTTATTGAGTGGGGCGGCACGGGCGGCTGACTCTTATATGAGCCAGACAAACATTGTTCCCCTGTCGACGGCAGGCTGGGTGTTCGCCTTTGCAGTAATCGGGTTTGTCGCAGTTGCCAACAGAAAGAAAATTTGAGGACGTTGTTATTACAAATACGAAGTACTTATCCGTGGTGCCAGTGAATTGACGCTAGATAACGGATGTTTAGGTCAAATACGGAATCAGTCGCTTGTCAATTTTACAGCTGTTGCTATATTCCAGTAGCTGACGCCCCAGGCGCAAATTGGCAGTGGCAGGCGAAGCGGCATTGCGGTAACAGGGCCTCCTGGATGCTTGAGGCCGTCGCAGCGCGATAACGGCTGCGAAGTGGAGCGAGAGGTTTTGTGTCGTTCTCATTCAGTGCTCTTGAACCTGGGCCGTAAGGCCGGAGGGATCCCTGATGGCGCGTTTGCTGATTTCCATCTTCTGCGTATTGGTGGCTTGGTCCGGCAGCAGTGTTGCTGATCAAGGCAATTCGGCGTATCTGCTCAGCCCCGGTGACCGCGTGCTGATTTCGGTCTGGCAGGAGGACACCCTTCGCCAGGAAACCGTCGTACTGCCCGATGGCAGCATCACCTTCCCGCTGGCTGGCCGCATCGATGTGGCCGGCCTGGACGTCACGGCGGTTGCCGCCAAGGTCACCGCCGGCCTGAAACCCTACCTGGCCGATCCCAACGTAAGCGTCGTCGTCACTGGCACGGCGGGCAATCTTGTGTATGTGCAAGGCAAAGTCATCAAGCCAGGGCCGGTGCCCATGGCAGGCCCTACGGCGGTGCTTCAGGCGCTGAGCATGTCGGGTGGAATGGACAAATTCGCCGACGAAAGTGCCATCAAGGTCATCCGCGGCAGCGGCCCCTCACAAAAGGTATTGCCGGTGCGCTACAAGGATCTGGTTTCTGGGCGCGACATGTCCACCAACTTCCAACTTCAGGCTGGCGATACGCTGGTCGTACCTTGACTCTTCCAATATATAAGAACCTCTAGTGCCTATTTTTAGACCAACGCATATTGCAACGGCAATGATGATGTTGCCGTTGTCTGGGGTGGTTCACGCCGCCATTTGGCAGTCTTCAGTCGTGGTGCCCACGTCTGTCGAGTACGACAGCAACCCATTGCTCCTGACGTCCGAGGAGGAAGGTGTGACGCGTACCATCATTGCGCCCGACTACAGCCTGATCGGTCAGTTCGACCGCGACCAGTTGCGTCTGGGCCTGGGTGTCAACGTGCTGCGCTCATCCGACCGGTCGATCGTCGATGACCGAGAAGACCCCAAGTTGAGCCTGGGGTGGCAGCGCGAAACCCAGACCGGAGGCTTCGGTTTGCTGGCGCGTTATGAGGAAAGCTCCACGCTGTCCGGTGCGGTGCAGGACACCGGTGTGGTCACCACCGACGGCACGCAGAAGATGTCCACGCTCGAGGGCAACTGGAGCAGTGCGGTCACCGCGCGCAGTACGCTGGCCAACGTCCTTACCTATTCGCATGCCCGTTATGACATCAGTTCGCTGACCGGTTACGACGAGCTGTACAACACATCCACGTGGACCTACGCCTGGAACGAGCGCACCGACATCATCACCGGTTTCGACGCCAGGCGTTATGAGCCGCAGGACGATACCACCGCAGTGTCTTCCAACAGCTACAGCCCGAACATCGGCGTCAGGCACCGTTTTTCCGAACGGTTCGAAGGCGAGGTGCATGTCGGCGTCAACAAGACCACGGGGTCTGGCGGCGGGCGCCGTGGTGAAGGTGGCATGTCGCTGTTCTACCGGGGTGAACGTGCCGACGCCAGCTTCAGCGCTGAGCGCAGCACCGTAGCCAACGCCGAGGGCGGCTTTGCCGAGCTCGACATGGTGCGCGGCAGCTGGAGCTACCTGGTCACCGAGGTCGACCGCGTAGGTGTGGATGCCTCCTGGCAGGACAGCAAAGGGGTGTCGCCAAACACCTTGCAAACCTATGGCGTGTGGGCCAGCCGCGCATTCTCACCGGCCTGGGACCTGCGTTTTTCGTTGATGTACAAGCAGCGCCAGCAAGACGGCTTGCCCGATGCTGACGCGACCATTGCCGGATTGACGTTGACGTACAGATATCCCGACATCTGACTCTCGCACGGGTGGCCACCATGAAATCGGACTACGAGCTTTCCCTTAAAGATTACATCGCCATCATCAAGGACCGCGCCTTGTTGCTGGGGGTGAGCATCGTGGTCGTGATTGCGGCAACCATCGGGGTGGCCGTCACGGTGCCGCCCCTTTACCAGTCGACCGGCACCATCCTGGTGGAGTCGCAGCAGATTTCCCCGGAGCTGGTCTCGGCCAACAACAACAGCTTTGCCGATGAGCGTATCGAGGTCATTCGTCAGCGCGTCATGACCCGCGAAAACCTGCTGAAGATCATCGACAAGTACAACCTGTTCGCCGACAAGGGCAGGCGCTTCAGTGAAACCGACAAGATCGAGCAGATGCGCAGCGCCATCGCCGTGGCCACGCTCAGTACCTATGTCAAAGGCCGTGGCGAGGCGACGGTCGCGTTCACGGTTTCGTACGAGGACAAGCGTCCTGACGTTGCCAAGGAAGTGGCCGACGAACTGGTGACGCTGTTTCTCAACGAAAACATGAAGCAGCGCACCGAACGGGCAACCGAGACCACCGAATTCCTTACCCAAGAGGCGAACAAGCTGGGCGCCGAGTTGGCTGCGCTCGAAAACAAGCTGGCGGATTTCAAGCAGGCGCACGCCAATGCCTTGCCTGAGAACCAGCAGTTGCGCATGAGCATGTTGTCGCGCTCGGAGCTGGAGTTCCGCGAGGTCGATCGTGACTACAAGGCCGCCCAGGAAGAGCTGCGTTACCTGGAACTGGAACTGGCGGCTGCCAATGCGGGGGTGCCCGCGCAGGCGGCTGGCGGCAGGCCTGCCGCGGCGGACCAACCCCAGGACCTGGCCAGCCTCAAGGCCGAGTATGCCCGGCTGTTGACCAGGTACACCCCGGCGCACCCCGATGTGGTGGCCGTCAAACGCAAGATCGACCTGCTCAAGGCGTCGGGCGAGAAGGGGATCGCCGCTGCGGCGGCCATGAATCTCGATGCTGCCAGGGTACGCACCAAAATGGCGGCTACTCAGTCGCGCATCGCATCGCTTGCTGAACAGAAACGGCAGCTGACGGCCAAGATGGAAGGCTATGAGGCCGATATTCTCGAGGCTCCGCAGGTGGAGCGCGGCTTGGTCACGCTGATGCGTGACCATGACAACGCGCGCAAGAAGTATGAGGAAATCCGCAACAAGGAAATGGGCGCGAAGATCACCGAGAGCCTGGAGCAGGAAAACAAGGCCGAGCGCTTCGTGCTGCTGGAGCCGCCATTGATGCCGGAAAAACCGGTCAAGCCCAACCGCAAGAAAATTGTCGCATTGGGCCTGGTGTTGGCGCCGGCAGTGGGTGGCGGGCTGGTGATGCTGTTGGAAATGCTCAACCAGCGTATCCGCGGTGTCGGTGCCCTGGAAAGCGTGCTGGGCAAGCGCGTGCTGGTGGCCGTGCCGTACATCTCCACCCAGGCCGATGTAGCCAGGCGCCGCAAGTGGCGGGTGCTGCTGGCCATCGCCGGGTTGTTACTGATTGCTATGCTGATGGTGGTCGTCCATGTGTTCTACATGCCACTGGACCTCTTGCTGTTTAAAGCTATGGCTCGGTTTGAATAGGGAAGCGCAGCGATGGACAGAATTACGCCGGCTATCGGAAAGAACATTCATCAGGTTTCTCCCTCTCCCGCTGAAACGCCAAAGGCGCCGCTCGTGCCGCAGCAGCCCGAAGCCTTGGGGCAATTCGACTACGTGCAGACCAAGGTGGTGCCGCTGCGGGCGGAGCACCTGGAACGCAACCGGATCGTCTCCTACAACAAGAACTCGAACATGAGCGGGGCCATCGACCTGCTGCGCACGCAAGTGTTGCAGGCCATGGAAGAAAACGGCTGGCGGACGTTGGCGATCACGTCACCGACACCCGAGGCGGGCAAGACGGTGCTGGCTGTCAACCTGGCCATGAGTATCGCCCACCACACCACCAAGACCGCATTGCTGGTGGACTTCGACCTGCGCCGACCCAGGGTTGGCAGTAGCCTTGGCCTGCCCATGGACAAAGCGCTGAACGAGCTCCTCAAAGGCGAGGCCTGGCTGGAAGAGGTTCTGGTCAACCCGACCTTGCCACGGTTCGTGGTGTTGCCGACGCGCGAACCGATACCGATGTCCACCGAGATGTTGTCATCGCCCAAGGTCAACAGCCTGATCAGCGACCTGCGCGACCGCTACGACTCGCGCATCTGCATTTTCGATCTGCCACCGCTGTTGAGTTCCGACGATGCATTGACCGTCTTGCCGAAGTTCGACTGTGTGCTGCTGGTGGTGGCCAACGGGGTGAACAGCAAGAAGGACATCGAAGATTGCCTGCATCATCTGGCGACAGCGAACCTGATCGGGGCGGTATTGAACAAGGCGGATGAGCAACCGCGGCCTTACTACTGAGCCTTTGATTGCTGAAGCAAGGAGCTGGCTGACGAGGCTTGCTCCTTGCTTGCGCTTGCTGTTGCGCTCACCTCATTGCCAGGGGTATTGAAGCTCCCATTCCCAGGCGTGCCGCACGATCTGCTCCAGTGAATCGAAGCGTGGTTGCCATCCCAGCACCCCCCTGGCCCGTGCAGCGTCCGCCACCAGCCTGGCCGGGTCGCCATCGCGGCGGGCTGCCTCGACCACGTTGATCTGCCGCCCGGTCACGACCCGGGCGGTGTCGATCACCTCCTGCACGGAAAACCCAAGCCCATTGCCCAGGTTGAACGCCGTGCTTGCGCCACCGGCCAACAGGTAATCCACCGCCAGCGCGTGTGCCGACGCCAGGTCGGCCACATGCACGTAATCACGGATACAGCTGCCGTCGGGGGTGTCGTAATCATGGCCGAACACCGTGATCGCATCGCGCCGGCCAGAGGCCGCCTGCAGGATCAACGGGATCAGGTGGGTTTCCGGTTCGTGGCATTCGCCCAGCAAACCTTCCGGGTCGGCGCCCGCCGCATTGAAGTAACGCAGGCACACCGAGCGCAATCCGTAGGCGCGGTCGAAGTCCTGAAGGATCTGCTCCACCATCCACTTGCTGCGCCCGTAGGGGTTGATCGGCACCTTGGGGTGCTGCTCATCGATGGGGATGTACTGTGGGTCGCCGTAAACGGCTGCCGTAGAGGAGAACACCAGGTACTCGATCCCCGCTCGCACCATGGCATCGAGCAGGGTCAGCGTGGCAGCGACGTTGTTCTGGTAATACTTGCACGGGTCGCTGACCGACTCGGCCACCTGGATGAACGAGGCAAAATGGAAAACCGCATCGAAGTGGCAGTCGTCGAACAGGGCATCGAGCGCGTGCGTATCTGCGATATCCAGCTCGACCCATTCGATAGCGGGGCCGGTGGCCACGGTATCCGCTACCACCACTTCATGCCCGGCGGCCAACAGGTGCTTGACCATGTGTGAGCCGATGTAGCCTGAACCCCCGACAACCAAGTACTTCATCCAATCCTCCTGGAACAGAAGCAGCGTCGAATGCCTGGAATACAGGTCTGAATTGACTCTAGATGGCGATATGCCCTATTTCAAGAAAAGCCAGTTGGCCATGCTGCGGCCATTGAAACGGATGATGTAACGCCCCTGTTCGTAGCTCGACGCCAGCACCTGTTCCTGGCCGTCGGGCGCGCGGCCGTAGAGTTTCAGGCCTGCTGGCGCCTTGACGCTCAGGGTGCCTTCGAGCGGCTCGACGTGAAACGGGGTCATGTCGTCGGGCCGGGGCACGGCACGGGTACCCAGTGAAATCAGCAGGCTGCGCGACTGATTCAACGGCTTGGTATCGAGGCTTTGTACCACCACGCTGGCATACGCGGTTTTCAGCTGCAGCTGGATGTCGCCAAGGTCCATGGCCTGGCCACCCAGCCAGCCGGTCGCGGCCTGGGTCGAGGGCGTGTCGATGGTGTACACGCCCCGTTGCCAGTTGCGCCGCAGTTGCCCGGTGTCGGTGACCGACTCGCGGGCGTTGGCATCGAGCAGTGACTGGTCCGGGTCGTGCAGTACCTGCGCATCGGCGGGAATGGTACTGGCCTGCAGCCACGGCAGTTGCGCCGTCTGGGGCATGGCGATCTGCAGTTGGCCCTTTTCCATGGCGGTGCGCAGCAGCACCGAGGTAGTGGGGGTGATCGCCCTGTTGAACAAGGTCTCTGCAGTGGGTGCGAAGACGTAGCGGGTTGTCGCCAGCTGCACGTCCTCGCGGCGGTAGAGCAGGGCGGCGGCAGGCAGGGTAGCCATCAGCGCCGGGTCGTTGTAGGCATTCCAGTTGTCAGCGCGGCGCCACTGGCTGAAAAAGGCCTGCTGGCTGTAGGCGTACTGCATGATGGCGTCCCAGCCCTGGTGGCTGGCCGTGGCAGCCACATACAGCGGCAACGAGTGGCGATCAGGCAGCGGGAAGGGTTCGGCGTTCCACTCAGTGACCGTCATCGGCAGGCCCACCACCTGAGCGGCGCCGAGCCAGTTGATCAAGCCATCGCTGGTCAACGGGTTTTTCTCCAGCTGCCCGATGCCGCCATAGCCATGGGCATCGATCACGTCACCGGTGGTCAGCGACGGCAGCGAGGACAAGCCGTTGCCGCCCCAGGTGCTGGTGGTGGAGATCGGGACCTTGACCCCGATGTGGCGCAGGTCAGTGATCATGTCGGCGAAGACCCGGTGTTCCAGGTCGTTGAGGAACAGCTTCGAGGGCCCGTGCTCCCAGGCGCGCCAGGTCTTGTCCGCCGGCAGGTCCTGGCGGCTGGCGAACGCCTTGGCTTGGTCCATGTACAGCCGGCTGTGGCGGGGCACGCCTTTGTCCGGCAACAGTGCGTTGCCAAAGTGCTGGGTGATGTCGTTTTCGTTGGTGAGCAAAATGGCCGCGATGGCCGGGTCGTCTTTGTAGGCAAGCCCGGTATAGCGGTTGACGTGGGTCATGTAGCGTTCGGCGAAGCGCTTCATGGCCTGGGCAATGGTGACGTTGACGTAGGCATAGCCCTTCACGCCAGCGACGCCTTGCTCTTTGGGCAGCTCATCGAAGGCGTAGATGTTGTCGTTGGCGGTCAGGATGCGCGAGACGTTCATGTCGAGCCAGACATACACGCCTTCGTCCTTGAGGCATTTGATCCACCAATCGATCTTCCTCAGCGATTCGGCGTCCAGTTGCTCGGTGTTCTTGATCTGCGTGAGGTCGCCGAAGATGTTCGGGCTCACCCACGGCGAGTCATGGTGGTGCAGCCGTACCAGGTTGAACCCCAGTGCCGACAGCCGCTTGGCCTGCGCCTTGATTTCATCGTCCGGCGTTTTGAACAGCGCATAGGCCGACAGGTTGGTGCCCCAGAAACGCGCCGGAGTGTTGTCGGCAAACACCAGTCGTTCACCCGAAGCTTTGACGAAACCACGCTTGCCGGCTGGTTTTTCCCCTGCGTTGAGAAACGAAAGGTCCACCGGCGACGTGCGCCAGTCCAGCTGGTCGTCCGGCCATTGCGTGGGGTCGGCCAGGCCGAAGCGTTCGCTGGGCGTGGGGCCGATGGCGACGTCCCCGGTCACGGTCAGCGCCGCCTCGATCTGTTGGCGGCCAGGCAGAATCGGGTCGGTGTAGAAAAAGGTTCGCACCTGGCTGGTGTCGCCGCGCTCGAAATAGACCTTGGCCAACGGCGGATCGAAGCGCATTTCCACGTGCGGGCCTTCGCTGTTCTTGCCCCAGGCCCAGCCACGGTTGCCGGGCAACAGCACCGGATCGCCCATGTCCCCGGCGATCAGCGCGGGGTCGAAGCGCCAGACGATGCCACCGCCCATGACATCGTCTTGCTTGCTCTGTGCCTGCAGGTCGAAGTGCCAGGTCAAGGTTTGCTCCTGGTCCTTCTGGATATCGGCCTTGAGGTCGAAATCAAGGTCCTTGTTCCGCCCCGTCAGGGTGTAGCGGTAAGGTCCCTGAACCTTGAGTGTGGGGTAGAAGCCCGTCCAGCTCCAGTCTGGGCCCCAGAAGTCGAAGCTTGAGACAAAGGCCGGGCCGCCGCCGCGCGTCAGGGTGGGCAGGCCGTTCTGTTCGTCGACACTGACAACCCAGTCCGACGCCATGCCGGCCAGCGGCAGCATCAGCAGGCCAACCAGTGCCGTTGCCCGGGCCAAGGGGCAGAATGAAGTGCCGGTCATTGAACTACCTCGGTTGCAGGGTGGCGTTGGCTGGGTGTTCGGCATCGGCAAAAGCGTGCCTGCGTACCATCTGGATGTAGGCGATGCCGAGTCCGGCAATCGACCAGTACACCACCGGGATGACCGTGATGCTGCTGACCGTGAAAATGGTTACCAGAATGCCCAGCAATGTCGCCAACAGCACCCGGCCGAGCTGACGGTAAGGATCATTCCTGTCGGGGAAGGTGCGCATGCTCTTGTTGATGCCCATCAGCACGCAGGCGAAGAACCCTACGAACAGCCCCAGCCCAACCAGGCCGATCCGCAGTGCCAGGCCGATGTAGGTGTTGACGATGTCGATGATGCCTTCGCCCTGGATCATCGATTGCATTTCCGGCGTGTTGCGGAAATCGAACGAACCAAACAACGGGTAGCGCTGAATGACGATCCACGAATTGTCGAGCAAACGCTCGCGGTAGGTGATGTTCTCATTGTCCACGCTGCCGATGAACGGCAGCAGGTCGAGGATCTTGTCGCCGCCAGGCACGACGGTCAGCACTGGAATGCTCAGCACCCCTGCCAGGGCGAGCAGGGACAGGCGCGTGACCGCACGCTTGCCCATGGCGATATACACGACAATCATCACTGCCGCGCCCACCCAGGGGCCGCGAGACAGGGGGGCAAACAGGCCGGCGGCCAGCAGCAAGGCCCCAAGGTTGCGTTGCAACTGGCTGCGCACAAAGCCCTGCACGAACAGGAACAGGCCAATCGCAACCGTAATCACATAGCCCAGGGCAATGGCCTGGCCGGCGGTGACGCTGGCACGCAAGGAACCGCCCCGGCTCAGGTAGCCCTTCATGCTCCATTCCACACCCAAGGCGTCGAGCAGGGCGTTGTACAGCAGCCAGTGGCGGGCGTACTCAGCCACCGCCAGCAGCGACAGGACCATTGCCGCAATGACAAAGGCCAGCATCGCGTCCTTGAAGTCGCTGAGCTCTCTCAGCCCGCGGCTGGCGACGTAGTAGGGCAGGAACACGTCGACATACAGGTACACCGCCTGGCGCAGGGTATCGGTAATCGTGGTCTCGCGCAGGTACAGCAGCCCCATCAGCAACAGGCTGGCGGCCAGCAGCTTGTCGGCCCACAGGCGGCCGAAACGCAGCGTGCCGCTCTGCTTGCTCAGCACCAGTGCGGCGGGAAGCAACACGCACAGGGTCAGGATGCGTTGATGGTTCAGCTCGATCAGGTAGTTGACCACGCCAAACCCGGGCACTTCTTTCGAAGCGGGCGGGATGACGAACAGCAACAGGAAGAACAGCGCCATGGGGTTGCGCTCCCGGCGCCTGGCCGTGAGCAGGATGACGGCGGCAACGGCGGTGTAGATCCAGTAGCTGTGCGCGAAGAAGGCCACCAGTGTCAAGGCGAACCACAGGTTGCGGCGGCGCTTGAAATCGCCCTCGGCAATCAGGTCCGTCGCCGGGCTGCGCGCGAGAAAGAACACCACGCAAGCCAGGAACAAAATGACGATCAGCGCACGTAAATGTTCGGGCATGGGAGAGTTCACCTGTCCCTGGGTGGATGGGCACTAGCATCATGGCTAATTGAAACTATAGTGACTTCTAGCCATTCAGTCAGAGATTCAACTCATGCCGTCGATTGATGTGCAAGCACCTGCCAGTCTGCGCAAGCGTGCCATGGGCGCAGGCGCATGGAACCTGGTCTCGCTGGTGGCCTCGCAGGTGCTGCGCCTGGGCGGCAACCTGATCATGGCGCGGATACTGCTGCCGGAAATGTTCGGGGTCATGGTCATTGCCACGACCGTTTCTGTGCTGTTGCACCTGCTGTCCGATGTCGGCCTGCGGCAGAACATCATTCAAAGCCACCGCGGCGACGACCCCTTGTTCCTCAACACCGCCTGGACGGTGCAGATCGTGCGCGGCTTCACGCTGTTCACGCTGACGCTGCTGTTGGCCCTCGGCGCCTGGTGGGCGCAAGTGGCCGATCTGTGGCCGGCGCATTCCACCTACGCTGCCCCAGAGCTACCGCTGGTGCTGGCGGTGACCGGCATTTCAGCGATCATTTGGGGGTTCCAGTCCACCAAGATAGACGTCGCGGTACGCGCCTTCCAGCAAAAGCGCGTGGTGCTGATAGAACTCGCCTCGCAGGTCGTCGGGTTGATCACGATGCTGGTCATCGGGTATTTCACCCGGTCCATCTGGTCTCTGGTGATCGCCGGGCTGGCCTCGGCACTGGTTGGCACGCTGCTGGGCCACTTCGCCTTGCAAGGCCCGCAGAACCGGCTGCAATGGGACCGTGCAGCGCTGACCGAACTGATCGTGTTCGGCCGCTGGATACTGCTGTCTTCGATGGTCGGGGTGCTGGCGATGTATGGCGACCGCATCTGGTTCGGCGGCACGATGACGGTGGCGCAGCTTGGGGTGTATTCCATTGCCGTGCTGATTCTGGGGTCGATCCAGACCGGCTTGCTCAAACTGGTTGCGTCAGTGGCGCTTCCGGCCTTCAGCGAGGCGGCCAGGGAAGGTGACCATGCGCGGCTGAAAAAACTCTACTTCCACTTCAGGCTGCTGGTCGATCTGGTCATGCTGTTCCTGTGTGGCGGCTTCCTGACCGCCAGCCCACTGCTGATCGGCTGGATGTACGATGATCGCTATGCCGGCGCAGGCCCAATGCTGGCTATTCTGTCGCTGTCGTTCTTCACCTTGCGCTATACCTTGGCACATCAGTTGTGGATTGCCTTGGGCCATACCAAGTACCAGGCCATGGACAACATCATCCGGCTCGTCTCGTTGTGGACACTGATACCGTTGTTGCTGTTCATGGGCGGAGTGAAGTACGCCATTTGGGGTGCCGCTCTGCATACCTTCCCGACGCTGGTACTGATTGTCTATGTCAATGCCAAGCTGAATATCTGGAGTTTCAAGCGTGAACTGGTAGTGCTACCGATGTTGGCGGTCGGTGCAGCGTGTGGGTTGCTGATCACGCGCTTTTTCGAATGGCTCTGAAGCCTTCCCGGCAGGCTGCTCAATAAGAAACCGGGCTAGATAAAACCAACGGCATAGGTCTTGTGATCATGGGGAAGCTACAGTTTCTTGGTCGGCAATTGGGTCGTCGCGGCTTTCTTCGCAGTGGGGTATTGCTGGGGGCCGGCGTAGCCGTTTTCGGTATTGGCGCCCGGGTAGCGCGCGAGCCTGCGCAAAAAGGCGGGTTCGTCGTGATCAACGGGTGGGTCTTGCCTAGCGAATACTTCAAGGACAGTCGAGCATGATCAAGGACTTCCAGGCTGAGAAGACCCTGCGCAAGGCCTACGACGTGTGCATCATCGGTGCCGGCCCGGCCGGCATCACCCTGGCCCTGCAACTGGCGCAGGCGGGGTGGAGCGTGGCGCTGCTCGAAGGGGGAGGGCATGAGTATGAACCACGCTCGCAGAACCTCTACGCCTGCAGCTCGACCGGCCTTGAGCTTTATGCCGAACAGACGCGCCTGCGTTACCTGGGCGGCACCTCCAATCATTGGGCAGGCCGTTGCCGCCCGTTCACGGCTTCGGATTTTGCCGTGGCACCGCCGGTGGGCCTTCCGGGCTGGCCGATCGATTATGCGCAGATCGAGCGCTACCTGCCGGCGGCCATGGCGATCGTCGACTTGCCGCACGGGGCTGATTTCAAACCCGAGAACACTGGCCTGAACGGGGGCGAATTCGACGCTGATTGTTTTCTGCTGAGCCCGCCAACACGGTTCGCGCAAAAGTATGCGTCGGCGCTCACAGAAACGCCTGGGCTGGAAGTGTTCATCAACTGCAACTGTGTCGACCTCGAATTCGATCAGGCCTCAGGGCAGTTGCAGGCAGCGGTAGTGTGCGATTACGACAAACAGCGCGAGCGTGTCGTGGCCAATCAGTTCGTCTTGGCGATGGGGGCGATCGAGAACGCCAGGCAATTGCTCAACAGCGCTTCGCTTGTGAAGGCGGGCGTGGTGAAAAAAGAAGGCCTGACCGGACGTTGCCTGATGGAACACCTGAACATCGACCTGGGCACCTTCATTCTCAAAGATGGCGTGGGCACCGAGCAACGCCAGTATTACACCACCGATGCATTCGTCGCTGAGTACCAGGCCGGCAAGGGCAATGTCTCTGCTACGGTACTGGCCGATGTGCAGACCTACGGTAGAACGGCTGAGGTCAAATACTTTCTGGAAAACCTGGCGTGTCAGATGGGGCTGGCCAGCAAGATCGAGTTCGTCGCCAAGTTCAGCTGCCCCGGCGATGGCGTGCTGACCACGATGATCGAGCAGTTTCCGGATGCGCAAAGCCGCCTATCGCTGCTCGACGAAAAAGACGAGCTGGGCGTTGCCAAGGTCAATGTCAATTGGGTGCTCAGTGCCACCGACAGGCATACCATCAAGTGCATCGGCGCTGAACTGGCCAAGCAGTTCGCCCAGGCGGGGCTCGGCTTTATCAAGCTCAACGATTACGTCTATGACACCGAACTGCCCTTGAAACTGTCGCCCCATGCCCATCACATGGGCACGACACGCATGGCGGCATCCCCCGAGTTCGGCGTGGTCGACGCCGACTGCAAGGTGTTCGGCAGTGAAAACCTCTATGTAGCGGGCAGCAGCATTTTTGCTACGGGCGGCGCCTCGAACCCGACGATGCCGCTGTTGCAATTCGCCCTCAGATTGGCCGACCACCTCGATGCGAAAATGAGGGCGGCCAGTGGCGCGATGGCTTGAACGGATGAGCAATGAGGGGAAGGGTTGAGTGCGAAAGGGTCAGCATGAACAAGAATGAGACCGGTTCGCCTCAGGGACAGTCCAGGACCGCTTGAAGTGCGAGGGTAGCAGAATGATTGGATGGATTCGCAATGCCATGACGCAGTATGTCTACTCAACAGGACGGGGAGGTTCGGCTTACAAGAAATTCTGCAACCCAACTCCTTTGGAGTGGGGCACCTACCTGGCACGGTGGGGCAAATTCCACTCGGTGGGCAGCAATGTCTATATCAACTGCGGCTGCAATGTAACCGACCCCACGCTGGTGCGTATCGGCAGCAACGTGGGCCTGTCGGACTGTACCTTGATCGGCCACGACGGTGTGGTTGCGCTGATCGAGATCTGTTACGGCAAGCACCTGGATTCGGTCGGCTACATTGACATCAAGGACAACTGCTTCGTCGGGCATGGCGCGATCGTCATGCCGCGCGTGACCATCGGGCCTGACTCGGTGGTTGCCGCCGGGGCAGTCGTCACCAAGGATGTACCGCCTGGCACGGTGGTCGGCGGTAACCCGGCCAAAGTCATCTGCACCACTGAAGAGCTGATCACCCGGGTCGAAGCGCGCTGCAATGCCTACCCCTGGATCGAAACGGTCAAGCAGCGCAAAGGCGCTTACGACCCGACAGTAGAACCTGCACTGGCGCGCCAACGCAGCGAGTACTTCTTCGGAGACGGCAGCAATGGATAGAAAACCCGTCGATGTGATGGTCGTCAATTTCAATACCGCATCGTTGTTGCAGCCGATGTTCGATGCGCTGCGCCAAGCCGGCAGTGAACGGTTGGCCAGCTATCTGGTAGTGGACAACGCATCCGTCGACGATTCGGTGCAGCGCCTGGCCGAGGTCTGCCCCGAAGCTGTGCTGCTGAGCAATACGCACAATGTCGGTTTTGGCCGCGCCAACAACCAGTTGCTGGCGCACCTGCAGGGCAAGTACGCGCTGCTGCTCAACACCGACGCTTTCGTCGCTGCCGACAGCCTGCAGAAAACCATCGATTACATGGACGCGCACCCGGACTGCGGCGTGCTGGGCGTGCGCCTGGTGGGGCGCGACGGTGATCTGCAGCCCAGTTGCAGGTACTTCCCCACGCCCTTGAATGTATTTGTCGCGCGTACCGGGCTGGGGCGCTTTTTCCCCGGGGTGAAGATGGTCGACGAGATGACCTGGGACCATGCCTCGGTGCGTGAATGCGACTGGTTGCCGGGCTGTTTCTACCTGGTGCGTCGTGAAGTGCTCGATCAGGTGGGCCTGTTCGACCCGCGCTACTTCCTTTATTACGAGGAAGTCGACCATTGCAAGCGGGTCAAGGATGCCGGTTGGAAGGTGGTGTTCTACCCGCATACCACCGTCGTGCACATCGGCGGGGAGAGCTCCAAGTCGGTCGCCGAGCTGGAGGCTGCGAGCCGGCAGATCTCCAGCTACCAGATCGAGAGCGAGCTGCTGTACTTTCGCAAGCACCATGGCGTGCCGGGCCTGATCCTGCACATGGTGCTGGTGAGCCTGGGTGACCTGGTGCTGGCGCTCAAGGCACTGCTCAAGGGGCGAGGCTGGGGCGCGATAAAGGCCTGTTGGCTGCACACGCGCGCCACCTGGTCGCTGTTGCTCAGGACCCAGTTTGCCAGCCAACCCACACGGTAGGTGAAGCCATGTTCCAGAACATACGCGCGGACTTACGTGCACACGGTGGAGATTGGGGTGCCCAGGGCTTCTGGGTCCTGGTGGTCTATCGCTTTGGCCGTTGGCGCTACGGGGTGCGGCCGGCGCTTCTGCGCAAGCTGCTGTCGTTTGTCTACAAGGTGCTGTTCAAATTCGTGCAGATCATCACCGGCGTCGAATTGCCGTGTGAAGTGGTGATCGGCCGCAATTTCGTCATCGATCATTTCGGCGGCATCGTCATCAGCGGCTATGCGCGATTCGGCGATGACTGCCGGATCCGCAACGGTGTGGTGGTCGGCCTGAAGAACGTCAATGAACCGATCGCACCCATCTTTGGCAACAACGTCGATATCGGCGCCGGGGCCAAGGTGCTGGGCAACATCCGCATCGGCAACAACGTCGCGATCGGCTCCAACGCTGTGGTGCTGATCGATGTGCCGGACAACTCACTGGCCGTGGGCGTACCCGCGACCATCAAGGCGAGAAAACCCAGCGAAGCGATGGAGTTCACATGAACCAGGCAATGGCTGACCGTACACGGGGTGGTTTCATCAAGCGTTGCGAGTGAGGTCCAGGGTGACAGGCATTGGCGTAGTGGTTATCGGCCGTAACGAAGGCCTTCGTCTGGAGCGCTGCCTGGCGTCGTTGGCAGGTCGTGCGGACAAGGTGGTGTACGTCGACTCAGGTTCCACGGATGGTTCCGTGCAACGGGCATCGGCCCTGGGTGTCGAGGTGCTGACGTTGGACATGAGCAGACCTTTCACGGCCGCGCGTGCACGCAACGAGGGCTTCGCCTGCCTGCAAAGGGCCCTGCCTGCCGTGCGCCTTGTGCAGTTCGTCGACGGCGATTGTGAAGTGGATGCCGGCTGGCTCGCCACGGCGCGAGCCTTTCTCGACGCCCACCCGCAGGTGGCGGTGGTGTGTGGGCGGCGCCGCGAGCGCTTTCCCCAGCACTCGGTCTACAACTGGCTGTGTGACCTGGAGTGGGACACCCCGGTGGGTGAAACCAAGGCCTGTGGCGGTGATGCGCTGATGCGTGTGGATGCCTTCGTGGCCGTCGCTGGCTATCGCTCGGCGCTGATCGCCGGGGAGGAGCCCGAGCTGTGCGTGCGGCTCAGGGCGGCGGGGTGGAAGGTCTGGCGCCTGGCTGCTGAAATGACGTTGCACGATGCCGCCATGACACGCTTCGGCCAGTGGTGGCGGCGCAGCGTACGCGCAGGCTACGCCTATGCCGAGGGTGCCTGCCTGCATGGGGCGCCCCCGGAACGGCATTGGCTGCGAGAGTCACGCCGTGCCTGGTTGTGGGGCCTGGGCATTCCACTGCTGGTTGCACTGGCAAGCGTCTTGGCGGGCCCGTGGACACTGTGGTTGCTGCTGGTCTACCCCTTGCAGATGCTGCGCCTGGCGCGCCGTGGCGGCAGGTCGGCGCGTGAAAACGCAGTGCAGGCGGCCTTTCTGGTGCTGGGCAAATTCCCGGAGATGATGGGCCAGATGAAGTTTGTGCTGAACAGGTACACGGTCGGCAACCCGGCGTTGATCGAGTACAAATGAGAGGCCTAAGATGCTCGGATCGTTAGCCAGAAGCGTCCTCACCTTGCAACCGGGCTACTCGCTGCGGGCGCTCAACAACAAGTACAAGCTGGGCGCAGCCATGATCAGGCAGTGGCCGGACTTGCGCACCTTCATGCAGCGCATGTCCGCTGCGCTGGGCAACGAGCGCTTTGCCAGGCTAGGCGTGGACTGCATCGGGGTGGTGCAGTGGCCATACATCAGCAAATGCTGGGATGCCCGTGAGCGGCTCGATGTGGTGGCCTCGCACTATGAGGTGGTCGTCAGCCAGTTGCCGGCACTGTTGCTGTTGGGGCGCGAGGAGCGCCGAGTGGTCTGTGACCTGTCGGCCTACTCCAAGGATTGCGCTCTGGTGCTGGATCGGCCGATCTGGTTCAAGCGTGAGGGGGAATTGGTGATCAACCTGTTCCAGGCTGATCTGCGCGTGGCGTCGTTGGCGTTCACCCTGTGCCGCACAGAGGGCGAGTTGTGCCTGTTCATTGGCGCCGTGCAAGGTATTCATAAAGGCATCGACAGCGAAACCTCCCTGAACATCTACCGTGACCTGACCAAGGATTTCGAAGGGTTGCGCCCCCGAAGCTTTCTGCTCGAAGCCCTCAAGTGCCTGGCCAGAACGGTCGGGGTCGCGCGCATCCATGCTGTCGGTGATCAGTGCCGGCACCACCGCCACCCCTATTTCGGGGTTGATAAGGCTCAGGACCTGGCAGCCAACTATGATGTGATATGGCAGGAGAGCGGTGCCGAGGCGTCGCTGCGTGAGGACTTCTTCGAGCTCCCCCTGGCGCCTGCCAAGCGTAATCTGGAGGACATCGCGCCGAAGAAGCGCGCCATGTACAGACGACGCAACGCGCTACTGGACGACGTTTTCGCCAAGATAGAGGCAGCACTGCCCGGCACCACCGCGCAAACAGCGCTGCCGTTGCATCCTCAGCTAGCCTGTAGTCAGTGAGCCACAGCATGAGGTAAAGGTCAGGGCGTCGCCGAAGCGGCCCGACCCTATCAGTAAACGGATTTCGATTTGGGGGCGTATGCGCATTGCTTATTTCATCAATCAGTATCCCAAGGTCAGTCACAGCTTCATTCGTCGCGAAATTCTGGCGCTCGAACGTCAAGGCATGGAGGTTCAACGCATCGCCCTGCGGGGTTGGGACGCCGAGTTGCAGGACGATGAAGATATCGCCGAGCGGGGCAAGACCCGCTACGTGCTGCAAGGGGGCCTCAAAAGCCTGCTCAAACCGATGCTGCAGGTAGCGCGCGCCGAGCCGCGGCGTTTCCTTTCCGCGTTGCGCCTGGCGTTGAGCATGGGGTTGCGCGCCGATCGAGCCTGGCCTTATCACCTGGTCTATCTGGCTGAAGCGTGCCGTGTCGTGCAGTGGCTGAAAAGCGCTGCTGCTGAGCACGTGCACGCCCATTTCGGTACCAATTCCACCGAGGTGGTCATGCTGGCCAACACGCTCGGTGGCCCCCGCTACAGCTTCACCGTGCACGGGCCGGAGGAGTTCGACAAGCCGCAATTCCTGCACATGGCAGAGAAGGTACGCCGCGCCGCATTCGTCGCTGCGGTGAGCTCGTACGGGCGCAGCCAGTTGTTTCGCTGGGTGGCCCATGAGCACTGGGTCAAGGTGAAGGTGGTGCATTGCGGCCTGGAGCGCAGTTTCCATGAAGGCCCGGCCATCGCGCCCCCGGCAGCGCCGCGGCTGGTTTGCGTAGGGCGCCTGTGCGAGCAGAAGGGCCAGCTGCTGCTGCTTGAAGCCGCCCGGCGCTTGTTGGCCGACGGGGTGGCATTCGAACTGGTGCTGGCCGGCGATGGTGAAATGCGTGAGCAGATCGACGCGTTGATCGCCCGCCATGGTTTGCAGGGCCAGGTGCGCGTCACTGGCTGGATCAGCAGCGCCCAGGTCCGGGAAGAAATCCTAGCTGCCCGCGCGCTGGTGCTGCCGAGTTTCGCCGAAGGGCTGCCTGTGGTCCTCATGGAGGCCATGGCCTTGCGTCGTCCGGTATTGACGACCTTTGTCGCGGGCATCCCCGAGCTGGTTCGACAAGGGGAAAACGGTTGGCTGTTCCCGGCAGGCGAAGTGCAAGCGTTGGCCGAGGCCATGGCGGATTGCCTGGCGCAGCCTGCCCAAGCCCTGCAGCAGATGGGCCAGGCTGCCTACGAGCGCGTGCTCCAGCGTCACGATATCGATACCGAAGCGGCCAGGCTGGTTCGCTATTTCAAGGCAATTGCATGATTACTTTATTGAGTTGGCTGTTAGGCATCGTGGCATTGCTTGTGCTGCTGCCGGTGCTGGTGCTGTTGGTCCAGGTGCTGTTGGCTTGCCTGCCGGCGCGGCCGGTGCCACAGCTCAAGGGCGCACGGCCACGGGTGGCGGTGCTGGTACCGGCGCACAACGAGGCGCTGGTCATCGCGTCTGCACTGGCAAGCATCGCCGGGCAATTGCGCGAGGGCGACCAGTTGCTGGTGGTGGCGGACAACTGCAGCGACGATACCGCCGCATTGGCGCGGGCTGCCGGCGCGCAGGTGATCGAGCGTCAGGACCCGCACCTGCGTGGCAAGGGCTATGCGCTGGACTACGGCGTACGGCATCTGGCGCACAACCCGCCGCAGGTGGTGTTGATCATCGACGCCGATTGCCAGGTGAGCGCCGGTGCCGTCGAGCGCCTGGCGCACAGTTGCGTCGAGTCTGGCCGGCCGGTGCAGTCTTTGTACCTGATGCATGCACCTGCAGGCGCCGGGCTGAAAGTGCAGGTCGCCGAATTCGCCTGGCGCGTGAAAAATCTGGTGCGCCCGCGTGGATGGGCTCGGGCAGGCTTGCCGTGCCAGTTGATGGGGGCGGGCATGGCGTTCAGTTGGCAGGACGTGACAGCGGCCAACCTGGCGACCGGCCACCTGGTCGAAGACATCAAGCTGGGCCTGGAGCTGTGCCGCGATGGCAAACCCCCGCTGTTCTGCCCGGCGGCCACTGTCACCAGCCAGTTCCCGACCAGCCAGGAAGGCCTGAACAGCCAACGCACCCGCTGGGAGCATGGCCACTTGGGGTTGCTGCTGACGGAGGGCCCCGGGTTGATCCGCCGCTCGCTGGCGCAGGGTAACTGGCCGTTGCTGGCCATGGCCGTGGACCTGCTGGTACCGCCCTTGGCGCTGCTGGCCTTGGCCATGGTGGTGGTGTTCAGCGTGGCATGGCTGGCATTTGCGGTCTTCGGCATTGTACTGCCGGCAGTGCTTGCCACCATCAACCTTGCGCTGTTGCTGGCCGCGGTGGTGTTGGCCTGGTGGCGCTTCTCGCGTGAGGTGATCCCGTTTTCCGTATTGCTGTATGCGCCGTTCTACGCGGCGAAGAAGGTTCCCCTGTACCTCGGTTTTCTGCTCAAGCGCCAGGTTGAATGGGTGCGCTCGAAACGGGATGACAGCTGAATGGACGCATGGCCTTGGGTGCGACGCTGGAAGACGATCATCGACAAGCTGCGCGTGGTCGATGACGCCGCTGATGAGCGGCAGGTGCTGCAGGCACTGAGCGCGCCGCGCACGGCAACGGTGTTGGGCTTCGTCAATGCCCATGCCATGAACCTGGTGGCTGCCAACGCCGACTACTGCACCGCGCTGGCGGCAGCGGACGTGCTGCTGCGCGACGGGTCGGGCATCGCGATACTGTATCGGCGCCTGGGGCTGGCGCCCGGGCTGAACATGAACGGCACCGATTTCATTCCCGAGTTGCTCGCTGCGTTCAACGGCAGGCGGGTAGCGTTCTGGGGCACCCAGGAGCCGTACCTGAGCCGGGCCGCCGACCAGGCCGAAGCGCTTTACGGGGTAAACGTCGTGTCGCTGCATGACGGCTTTGCCAGTATCGACACCTACATCGACCTGGCGCAGCAGCAGCCGGAACTGATCGTGCTGGGCATGGGCATGCCCAAGCAGGAGAACGTCGCAGCGCGCCTGGCTGAATTGGGCAGGCCCTGCCTGATCGTCTGTGGCGGAGCGATCCTGGATTTCATGGGCGGCAAGGTCACCCGGGCGCCGGACTGGTTACGCCGCTTGGGCGGCGAATGGGTGTACAGGCTGAGCAGGGAGCCCAAGCGGCTGTTCGTACGCTATGTGGTCGGCAATCCGCTGTTCCTGCTGCGGGCGTTGCTGTTCAACAAAGCGAGCCTGACAGGGCCGTGAGCGAGGCGGATTGATCCCCGCACTCCCTGCTGGGTACTGCTACAGTGATATCAAGCGGCGAGGGGGTCGTGGCAGCTTTTTTGACTGATCTGGTGTTGGATCTAAGGTTGGTTGTATCGCACGGGTGTAATGGCAACAGGTGGGTCACGCACATAAAAAGAGGCCTCATAATGGTATTCGAGCCTAGAAGCAGCCGTTCTTTGCTGCAGCGAAGAAGTAGTGTGAGTAACGCCATTCAGGCCGGCCTCGATGGCATCGCCGTCACCAGTGTTGCGTGGTATCTGATCTATGACCAGTTTGGATATATTACTTCAGACTACGTGATCATGCTGTTGCTGCTGATAGGTGCGCTGGCCGTCATTTATGATCACTATGCCATTTATCGTAGTAACGTTGGCCTGTCCGTCAAAGCCTTCCGGTTGTTCAAGGCGTGGTCTGCCACGTTTTGTTTCTTAGTGGTTATCGCGTTTCTCACCAAACAGAGTGAAACCTATTCGCGGCTGTTGGTGGTGCAGTTGTTTGTGTTTGGTTACATTGCCCAGTTGCTCCTGCATATTGTGGTGCGCGAACTGCAAAAGCGCTTTACTGCCCATGCTCGCCAGGACAACGCGTTGATTATCGGCGGGGGCGACCTGGCGAACTTCCTCTACCAGAAAATCAGCAACAACCCTTGGTTCGGTGAGCGGGTGGTCGGTTGTGTGCTGATCGATGAGCAACTCGATGGGCCGGACACGGCCGATGCAAAGTTGCGCCTGCCTGTATTGGGCCGTATTACCGACCTGGACGAGCTCATCGCCAAGCACGCGATCCGCACGGTCTATCTGGTGACGCCGCTGGGCGGCTCTGAGCTGATCAACGATGTCTACCTGAAACTCTTGGACAAGTGCATTGCGGTCAACTGGGTGCCCGATATCTTCTCGCTGCGCCTGATCAACCACAGCGTCCGTGAAATTGCCGGCATCCCGGTATTGACGTTGTCGGAAACCCCGCTCACCGGCATGAGCCTGTTCCTGAAGAACCTGGAAGACCGCGTGCTGGCTGCGTTCATTCTGCTGTGTGCCTCGCCGGTACTGCTGGTGGTGGCCGCGATCATCAAGTTCGACAGCCCGGGGCCGGTGTTTTTCCGCCAGGAACGTACCGGGTGGACGGGGGAGTCGTTTCGCATCTGGAAGTTTCGCAGCATGCGCGTCCACCAACCCGACGCTGGCGTGGTCCAGCAGGCGCAGAAGAATGACCCAAGGCTCACCCGGGTCGGCGCCTTCATCCGGCGCACCAGCCTGGATGAGTTGCCGCAGCTGTTCAATGTATTGACGGGCGAGATGTCGCTGGTGGGTCCACGCCCGCATGCGCTGCAACACGATACGTTGTACTCCCAGGACATCGTCGACTACTTCGCCCGCCACAATATCAAGCCCGGCATGACAGGCCTGGCACAGGTGCGTGGCTACCGGGGGGAAACCAAGGACATCGAACAGATGATCCAGCGGGTGAATTCGGACATCGAGTACATCAACAACTGGTCGCTCTGGCTCGACTTCGTGATTCTGGTTCGAACGCTCAATGCCTTTACCGGCAAGCAGGCCTACTGAAGCCGCTACTCGACCACGTGCCATCCAAAGGGGCAGGGATCCATGAACAGGTTGTCTTGGCTGGGCGGGGTTGTGTCGAGGGTAGCGAAGGCCGAGTGGCCGATTTTTCTGTTATGGGCGTTTCTGCTGTCGCCGTTGTTCGTCAAGCTGTTGGTCGAGTGCAATTGCTCGAAAATGGATTTGTTGGTCATCTACACACTGGCCATTTCAGTGTTATGGCTGCTGGCCACGCGGTTCGTTTCAGCCAATCAATTCAAGGTTCATCTTCTGTTGTTGCCATTCTATCTGGCGGCCAGTGTCGACCTGTTCCTGGTTCTGAACTTTGGTTCGCGCTTGACGGCAGCCTATCTTTTTATCGGGCTGACCAATTATAAAGAGGCGACTGATTTTCTCAGTACCTACTGGCATTCGATCAGTGCGGTACTGCTGGTATTCGTGCTGTGTTATGGCGTTGGCTTGGCTGGCTTGTACCGGCGCACGTTTTACAAGAACAAGGCGATTTTTGGCTTGACGATAAGTGCCTTGTTGGTCGGGTATGGCGCCTATTTCTACAAAACCGTCAAACTCAATTCGCTGGGCAAGAGTGCAGTCCTGGACCTGGCAGCCAAGGATCAAAGTACCCCGGTAGGTTATTTGTCGCAAATCGGCTTGACGGTCACGTTGTATGCCGAGTCCAAGCGCTATATCAAACAGCGCCTGGAGTCCGAGGTGAAGATAACTGCAGTGTCGGACGCCGCTGATGTCGAGACCCTCGTGTTCGTCATCGGCGAGTCCTCACGGCCACACAACTGGTCGCTGTATGGTTACCACCAACCCACCACGCCGAACCTCGACAAAGCGGCGGGGGTGTTCAAGTTCGACAGCATGTGCACCACGGCGCCGTATACATCGGTCGCCGTGCCCTCATTGCTCAGCCTGGCGCCGATCAAGCACTGGGACCTGATCGCCTCGACCAAATCCCTGGTTGGCATCTACCGCGCCGCCGGCTACAAAACGTACTGGCTGTCTTCCCAGGAAGTCGACAGTTTTGGCGGGATCATTCCGCAGATTGCTGCTGAGGCGCAGACCCGCCAATACTTTGAGCGCAGCTACGACGGCGCCTTGATGCAAGCCTACGAAGACATCATCCAGCAGGGCGGCAGGCAGAAACAGGCAATCTTCATTCATATCAAGGGCAGCCATTTCGATTATGCCCGCCGCTACCCACGCGAGTTCGGCAAGTTCAAGCCGGCGAGCGACAGCGCGAAGGACCGGATCACCGCAGATTACGATAACTCGATCCTGTACACCGACTGGCTGTTGGGCCGGATCATCGATCAACTGAAAAGCAGCCAGCGCAAGGCGTTGTTGGTCTATTCGTCTGACCATGGCGAGAATTTGCTGGATGACAGCCGCGGTCTGTTGGGCCATGGCATGGGCAATGAGTATGACCTTTCGGTGGCCGCGTTCATCTGGGCTTCCGGCAGCCTGCTGCAGCGGCAGGCGCACGTGCTGCACAAGCTCAAACAGCGGGAAGGGCAAACCGTCAGCATTTCCTCCCTTGCCCATACGTTGTTGAACATCACGGGCATTTCCATGCCGGGTTATGACAGCGCCCAAGACCTGTTGAGCGACAACTTCGTCCCGTCCAAATGCCCACATGTGCTGGCCGGTGAGTACGTGCCCTCGTTTGATTTCGATGTGAAGCGCGTTGCAGTGGAATGATCACGCGGGTGTGCCGGTGGTCACGTCACGTGCTTGAACAGGGTGCTGCATGCGAAAGCTGTTGGCCTCTTCCACCAGCCAGTCGTGCACCGCACGAGCGCCCGGCTGGTTCAGCCCGCCTGGCGGGTAATGCACCACATAGCGCTTGTGGTTGGCGATCGGCACACCGAACGGCACGATCAATGCGCCCCGTTCAAGCTCATCATTGAGTAAGGTGCGGCGGGCTATGGCCACGCCGATCCCGGCGATCGCCGCTTCGATCGTCAAGTGATTGCGGTTGAAGGTATGCCCGCGTCGCACGTCCAGCCCTGGCGCACCGATGCCCTCCAGGTAGAACTCCCATTCGGCAAAATCCGAACTGCCGCGCCAGGCGGTGATGTCGTGCAGCAGGGGATAGTGGGCAAGGTCTGCAGGCCCGTGCAAGGGCGGGCGGCCGCGCAGCAGGGCTGGCGAGCAGACGGGGAAGACCTGTTCATCCAGCAGCGGCGTCGAGAGCATGCCCGGGTAGCTGCCATCATTCAGGTCAATGGCCAGGTCGAAGTCGCCTGGGTTCAGCGCCTGCGCGCTGTCTTCGGCCACCAGACGCAACTCGATATCCGGATACCGCTGCTGAAAGCGCGGCAGGCGCGGTGTCAGCCACTTGGCCAGGAACGAGGGAATCGAGCGTACGCGCAAGGTGCCGCGGATTTCGCCGGCATCCAGGCGCAGCAGTTCGGCTTCGATGCTGCCGTAGGCCTCGGCCACGGTCTGCGCCAGGCGCTGCCCCTCGGCGCTCAGCTCAACCCCGCGTGCACGCCGCAGGAACAGGCGGTAACCAAGGCGCTCTTCCAGTTGGCGCATCTGCTGGCTGACCGCGCCGGGGGTGATGTGCAATTCCTCGGCGCACCGGGTGAAGGAGAGGTGCCGGGCTGCACAGGAAAAAACATGCAGCCAGACGAACATCTGGCCGTTCATTTGTCGTCGCATCGTTTAGCTCTGCTAAAGGCTTGCTTAGAAAGTTTCGTTGGTCATCAACAGGTGAGCGCGGCAGTATCGCCCAACTTCGCAGTAGCGTTCAATTTATCCAGACAGCCGCGTAACGGTGTTTCAGCCCGGCGCGGTCAGGCATTAGCATGGCTATCAGTGTTTTCGATCTTTTCAAAATCGGCATCGGCCCGTCCAGCTCTCACACCGTCGGCCCCATGCGGGCAGCCGCCACCTTTGCCCAGGCACTGCGCACCCATGGCTTGCTGGGCCAGGTGCGGCGTATCGAAGTGCGCCTGTACGGTTCGCTTTCCGCTACGGGCGTGGGCCATGCCACAGACCGCGCCTGCCTGCTCGGCCTGATGGGGCAGTGGCCGGACCGCATCGACCCGGCCACGATCGACTCACGTATCGCTCAGGTGATGCAGGAGCAATGCCTGATGCTCGACGCCAGCCACCCGCTGACCTTCATGTATGCACGCGACATGCTGCTGTTGGACGAGAACCTGCCCTATCACCCCAATGCCATGACCCTGGAGGCCATGGGCGAGCAGGGCAGCCTGCTCAGCCAAACCTACTATTCCGTTGGCGGCGGCTTCATTGTCGAGCAGGGTGAAATCGACGCGCCGCACAACCAAGCGGCTGCTGTGACGCTGCCCTACGAATTCTCCAGTGCGGCCCAGTTGCTGGCGCTGTGCAAGGCCCATCAGCTGAGCGTTGCCCAGTTGATGCTGGCCAATGAATGCGCGTGGCGCAGCGAAGCCGAGGTGCGCGAAGGGCTGCTGCGGATATGGGCCGCAATGCGTGAGTGCGTCGACAACGGCCTGCGCAACGAGGGCATTCTGCCTGGCGGGCTTGGCGTCAAGCGCCGCGCTGCACGCTTGCATCGCAGCCTGCAGGAACTGGGCAAACCCAATGTGATCGGCTCGACCCTGAGCGCGATGGAGTGGGTCAACCTGTTCGCCCTGGCGGTCAATGAAGAGAACGCCGCCGGCGGGCGCATGGTCACCGCGCCAACCAACGGCGCGGCGGGTATCATCCCTGCGGTGCTGCACTACTACATGAATTTCAATCCCGCCGCCAGCGACGACGATGTGGTGGCGTTCCTGCTGGCCGCTGCCGCTGTCGGCATCCTGTGCAAGAAGAATGCATCGATCTCCGGTGCCGAAGTGGGCTGCCAGGGCGAGGTGGGTTCGGCATGCTCGATGGCCGCCGCCGGCCTTGCCCAAGTGCTGGGCGCTACACCCGGGCAATTGGAAAACGCCGCCGAGATCGCCCTGGAACACAACCTGGGCTTGACCTGTGACCCGGTCGGCGGGCTGGTCCAGGTGCCGTGCATCGAGCGCAATGCGATCGCCGCGGTCAAGGCGATCAATGCTGTGCAGATGGCCTTGCGCGGTGATGGCGAGCACTTCATCTCGCTGGATCGGGTGATTCGCACAATGCGTGATACCGGCGCCGACATGCATGCCAACTACAAGGAAACCTCGCGCGGTGGCCTGGCGGTGGCGTTCGTCGAGTGCTGAGTCAGCCCAGCACCTCGCGCACCCGATACCACAGCATCCCCAATGCCAGCAGCGGCGAGCGCAACGCCTTGCCGCCCGGGAAGGTGAGGTGGGGCACGGCGCTGAAGACATCCAGCCCCTGGCTGTGCCCCACCGCGATCCCTTCAGCCAGCAGCCTGGCCGTCCAGTGCGTCACGTTCAGGCCATGCCCGGAGTAGCCCTGGGCGTAGTAGACATTCGGGTACTGGCTCAGCCGCCCGACCTGTGGGAAGCGGTTGGCGGTGATGCCGATCATCCCGCCCCACTGGTAATCGATGCGTACCTCGGCCAGTTGCGGGAACACCTTGAGCACTTTGGGCCGCATGTAAGCGGCGATGTCCTTCGGGTCGCGCCCTGAATAATGACAGGCCCCGCCGAACAGCAGCCGACGGTCTGCGGTGAGGCGGTAGTAATCCAGGCCGACCTTCTGGTCGCACATCGCCATGTTCTGCGGTATCAGCGCCTTGGCCACGGCCTCGGGCAGTGGCTCGGTGGCCACCACGTAGCTGCCGGCAGGCAGCACTTTACCGCTCAGGCGTGGCTCCAGTTCGTCGAGGTGTGCGTTGCAACCGAGCACCAGGCTGTGTGCCCTGACCTTGCCCCGAGCGGTGTGCAGGGTGACCGTGGCGCCGTGCTCGATGCGCAGCACCGGGCTCTGCTCGAAAATGCGTACCCCCAGGCTGTGCGCCGCGCGCGCTTCACCCTGGACCAGGTCGAGCGGGTGCAGATGGCCCGACCCCATGTCCACCAGCCCGCCGGCGTACTGGTCGCTGGCAACGATTTCGTGCAGCCGCTCACGCTCGACCAGGCGCGTTTCATGGCTATAGCCAAGTTCCGCCAGGTCGCGTTGCTCGTCCTTGAACGCCGCGAACTGGGCAGGTGTATTGGCCAGCTCGCAGAAGCCCCAGCGCAGGTCGCAGGCAATGCCGTACTGCTCGATGCGCCTGGCCACCAGGGCCACCGAGTCGATGCCAGCCTGTTTCAGGTAGCGCACGCCATCCTGGCCGACGTAGCGGGCAAAACCGCTGACGTCATGGCCGATGCCGCGGATCAGCTGGCCACCGTTGCGCCCGCTGGCGCCCCAGCCGACGCGCCGGCCTTCGAGCAGGATCACCGACAGGCCACGCTCGGCCAGCTCCAGCGCGGTATTGACCCCGGTCAGCCCACCGCCGACCACGCACACATCCGCGGTCAGTTCGCCGTCCAGGCTAGGGTAGGGCGCGGTATCGCGCGCGGTGGCGGCGTAGTAAGACGCAGTGTGTTGGGTATCGAATGGCATGGCGCGCTCTCGGCTCAGCGGTTGGACTTGATCTTGCTCCAGGAACGGGTCATGACACGCATGATCTTCGGGCTCGGCGTGCTGGAAATGTACAGTTTGTCCAGCACCTCCTGGGGCGGGTAGATCTCGGGGTTGTTGACCAGCGATTCATCCATGTAGGCCTTGGCGTCGGGGTTGGCATTGGCATAGCCGACCGTGGCGCTGACCTTGGCGATCACCTGCGGTTCGAGCAGGTAGTTGATGAAGGCCAGCGCCTGCTCGGGGTTGCTGGCGTCCTTGGGAATGGCCAGCAGGTCGAACCACAGGTTGCTGCCTTCCTTGGGGATGCTGTAGGCGATGTTCACGCCGTTTTTCGCCTCGACTGCGCGGTGGGCCGCCTGGAACACGTCGCCGGAATAGCCGAACGCGATACAGATGTCGCCGTTGGCCAGGTCCGAGACATATTTGGACGAGTGGAAGTAGGTGATGTAAGGGCGCAGTGCAAGCAGGTGCGCTTCGGCCTTGGCGTAGTCAGCCGGCTTTTCGCTGCGCGGGTCCATGCCCAGGTAGTTGAGCATGGCTGGGAACAGTTCGTCGGGCGAGTCCATGAAGGCCACCCCGCACTGTTTGAGTTTCTTGAGGTTCTCGGGCTCGAACAGCACCGCCCAGGAATCGATACGCTCGATCCCCAGTGCAGCTTTGACCTTTTCGACGTTGTAGCCGATGCCGTTGGTGCCCCACAGGTAGGGCACCGCGTACTGGTTGCCGGGGTCGTTCTGTTCGAGTTGCTTGAGCAGTTTGGGGTCCAGGTGCTTCCAGTTCGGCAGCTTGCTGCGGTCCAGTGGCAAGAAGGCGCCGGCCTGTGCCTGGCGGGCGAGGAAGTGGTTGGACGGCACGACCACATCGTAGCCGGTGCGCCCGGCAAGCAGTTTGCCCTCCAGGGTTTCGTTGGAGTCGAATACGTCATAGACCACCTTGATCCCGGTCTTGGCCTGGAAGTCGGCCAGGGTGGTATCACCAATGTAGTCGGTCCAGTTGTAAACGCTGACCGTGGGCTCAGCCTGGGCGGCTGCACCGAACAGCAGGGTGAATGCTGCGGGAATCAGGGCTTGCAGATGACGCATGTCGACACCTCGTTGGTCTTGTTCTTTGCGTTGGGTGGTAGGGGCTGCACAGCAGCCCCGAAGATCAGACGCTGAGCAGCAGGAATTCACGCTCCCACGAACTGATCACACGTTTGAAGTTTTCATGCTCGGCACGTTTGACCGCCACGTAGCCCTGGACGAACTGCTTGCCCAGGTAGCGCTGTACGGTCTGGCAGTCCTCCATGTGTTGCAGCGCGTCCTCGATGGTGATCGGCAGGCGCAGGTTGCGCCGCTCGTAGGCGCGGCCCTGTACTGGCGCACTGGGCTCGACCTTTTCGACCATGCCCAGGTAGCCGCACAGCAGGCTCGCGGCGATCGCCAGGTAGGGGTTGGCGTCGGCGCCCGGCAGGCGGTTTTCCACGCGCATGGCGTCCGGGCTGGAGGTCGGCACGCGCAGGCCAGCGGTGCGGTTTTCCTCGCCCCATTCGACGTTGACCGGCGCCGAGGTGTCCGGCAGGAAGCGGCGAAACGAGTTGACGTTCGGCGCAAACATCGGCAGCAGCTTGGGGATGTACTTCTGCAGGCCGCCGATATGGTGCAGGAACAGCTCGCTCATGCTGCCATCGTCATTGGCGAACACGGGTTTGCCGCTGGCGATATCGACCACGCTCTGGTGCAGGTGCATGGCACTGCCCGGTTCATCGGTGATCGGCTTGGCCATGAAGGTGGCCGTAACGTTGTGCTTGAGCGCTGCCTCGCGCATGGTGCGTTTGAACACGGTGATCTGGTCGGCCAGGTCCAGCGCATCGCCATGGCGGAAATTGATCTCCATCTGCGCCGGGCCGTCTTCGTGGATCAGCGTGTCCAGGTCCAGGCCTTGCAGTTCGCACCAGTCATAGACGTCTTCGAACAGTGGGTCGAATTCGTTGGCGGCGTCGATGGAGAACGACTGGCGCCCGCTTTCGGCGCGGCCGGAGCGGCCCAGTGGCACTTGCAGTGGCAAGTCCGGGTCTTCGCAACGCTTGGTCAGGTAGAACTCCATCTCCGGAGCGACGATCGGCCGCCAGCCCTTGTCGGCATAGAGCTTGAGCACCTTCTTCAGCACGTTGCGCGGCGACAGTTCGATCGGGTTGCCCTGTTTGTCGAAGGTGTCGTGGATCACGATGGCGGTCGGTTCGATGGCCCAGGGAATCTGGTACACCGCAGTCGGGTCAGGGCGGCAGACCATGTCGATGTCAGCGGCATCGAGCAGGCTGTAGTAGATGTCATCGTCTACGTAGTCGCCGGTGACGGTCTGCAGCAGCACGCTCTCGGGCAGGCGCATGCCTCGCTCATGGAGAAACTTGGCGGTCGGCGCGATCTTGCCGCGGGCGATGCCGGTCAGGTCGCTGATCACGCATTCGACTTCGGTGATCCGGTGTTCTTTCAGCCAGGTGGAAAGCTGATCGAAGGGGGCGTTCATACAGACCTCTTGGTTGGGTTTTTGTGGCACTGGTGTGCAGGAGCCTTCCCACATGCCGTGCTGAGGGCTATCTTGGGCGCAGCCCCCATGGGCAATCTATCCACTTTCTTCGGCAATGAATGCACCAAAAGAGTGCAATTAGGACGCAGCGTGACAACGCCCAATGCCTTGCAGGTCCAGGCTTTCCACACCACCGATGTCACCGAGCAGGTGCGCGCCACCCCCGGTTGGCAGCAGCAGTACCGGCAGATGTCACCCGGCAACTTCAGCGGCCAGCTGCGTTGCCTGGGCCTGGATGGCGTGCAGGTGTACGAAGAGCGCCTGAACACGCGGGTCGAGCAGTTTTTCCGTGCCCCCAGCGGCGCGTTGGCGTTCTGCTTCGACCGCAGCGAAAACAGCCTGTACCTGCTCAACGAACAAAGCCGGAATATCTGGATCACACCGGAGAACTACCAGGAAGTCGCGGTGGTCTTCGACCAGGCCTTCCTGGCCAGCCACGGCCTGGACCCGCAGCGCCTTGACGGCTTGTTCATGGTGCCGCTGGGCAGCGGCCAGAATGCGCTGTTCGGCAGTTGGCTCAGCGCTACCCTGACCCGGCTGGGGGAAGCGGATTGCCCGCTGGCGGGGCAAGCGTTGGCCGAGCAGTTGCTCGAAGACTGCCTGTTCATCCTGGATAACGCCTGCCAGCGGCTGCAGGGCGGGGCGCTGGGGCGGCGGGGAGAGGAGCGGGCGATCATGCAGCGGGTCAGCGAGTGGGCGGCCGACTGCCCGGAAGAAACCCTCAACCTGGTGGAGTTGGCGGACGTTGCCGGCGTTTCCCTGCGCCAGTTGCAGCAGGCATTCAAGGCCTTTACCGGTATGCCGCCGGCCCATTGGCTGCGGCTTCGCCGGCTCAACGGGGCTCGGCGTGACCTGTTGCGCGGGGGCGGGGTGACGGTGGCCGAGGTGGCCATGCGCTGGTCGTTCTGGCATTTGGGGCGCTTTTCCGAAAGCTACCGGCAGTTGTTCCGGGAGTTGCCCAGCGAGACGCTCAAGCGGGGGCGGCCGGTTCGCGGTTAAACCCAGCATTGCTTCGCCAAAGTTGCTATCGTGCCCGCCCGTTTCCACCCGAGGTCCCGATGTTCTACCTGCCTTTGCCCAGCGATCAGGCCGAGCGCCTCGCCAGCGCGCCCCCTGTCACCGACTTTTTCCCTGACGCCAGCCTGCTGCAGGCGGCCGCCGTGCTGTTCGTGCAGAACCTGCCGCGCCAGCCTGCCAGCCTTTCAGCGGACGCACAGGAACGCCGCTTCGCTGAAATCGTGCGCATCGCCAATGAGGTCGAAGCGGCAGCACCGGGCCGTTTTCAGGGGCAGGTAGCGCAGCTTTTCGACCGCGAAGCGTTTGCCATGGGCCTTGGCATGCTGGGTGAGAACGGCGTCGCGCTGGTATCACCCGAGGTCGACTACGCTGCAGACGATTTTCAGGACGACGAAGGCCAGTGGAACTTCCAGTTCGCTGACAGCTACCGGCAACGGGTCACGCCGTTGCACCCGGTGTACCTGCCGTCGTTGGCCAGCGACCTCATGCTCAGCGATCAGCAGAACCGCCTGCTGCGCGAGTTTTTGTCCGGGGTGGACGAGTCGGTGGCGGTGCAGGGCTTTGCCGGGACTGGCAAAACCTTCCTGATTCACCAGTTCGCGCGCCTGCTCGACCCGCAACGCACGTTGCTGCTGGCGCTCACCGAAAGCCAGCTCAGGGCACTGCGGGCACGGGTCAAGGACGCTGAGGCGTACACGGCGATGACCTTTGGCCAACTGGCCGACGAGATTCTCAACCGCGACCTCACCAGCAACGGTTGGCGCCTGCGTGATCCTTACCGGACCAAGTTGTCCTGGCGCCCGCAGGAGGCGCAGGTGGTGAAATGGCTGGCCATTCCTGATATCGGCCCCTTGGCCGCCCGGGACGTGGTCGCCCTTTGCATCAAGGCCGTGCGCAGCTTTTGCCGTAGCGGTGATAGCCAGATGCAGCTGCATCACCTGCCCTGGGCGGGCCCGGGAACCTCGCCGCTGGATCAGGAAGTGCTGCTGGAAAAGGCCAGGCTGTACTGGCAGGAACTGATTCGCCCATCGTCGCGCGAGATCCAATTGCCGGTGCGTGATTATCATCGGGTCAAACTGTTGTCGCTGACGGCCGAACAGATCGACAGCCGCTATAGCCATGTGATCGTCGATGAAGCCCACGAGTTGTCTGCACCCATGGTCGCCGTGCTCGATCGCAGCCCGCAGTCGGTCATTGCCCTGGGCGATGAACTGCAGAACCTCAATGGCCTGAGCCCGCACCATGGCGGCTTCATCCGCCAGCGTTACATCGACCATTCCTTGCGCGCAGGGCCTGCCATGGACAGCGTGCTCAACCCGTTGATCCAGGCCCACCCGGCGGCCATCCAGGCAGCCTTCAGCGGCAGTGCCGAGCATTACACGCGGGTCAGTTTCTTCGACACGGTGACGGTACCGGCGCAGCCCACGGCGTTGATCGTCGATGACGAGTGGGGGTTGTTCGGTTGGTTCCAGCGCCTTACCCACCAGGGCGTGCCATTCGTGCTGCTGCAAAGCGCACGCAAGGATTTCGAGCTGTTCGTCGAGGATTGCATCGAGTTGTACCGCTACGGCACGCGGCCGCGTCACCCGATGCTGTTTCGTTACCCGAGCTGGCAGGCCCTCGAGCAAGACAAGGGTGAGGACAAGGCGTTCGTTGCCGTGGCCAACATGCTGCGCAAGGGTTACACCCCGGAGCACTTCGCCAAGGCCAAGAGCCGCTACCGCTGGGACAACGCGCCCAAGCTGTTCCTTGGCCGCGTGCGCGATGTGAAGAACATGGAGTTCGCCCGGGTGATGGTCTCGCCGGAGCTGATGGTTGCGCCGGTAACGGCCGGTAATCGCAACGAGCGGGCCCGCATGCTGGCGGGGCTGTACACCGCGTGTTCGCGGGCGCGGCATGAGCTGATCGTGCCGGGGGGGATGCTGGACTGGGTCAAGGACCAGGTCCGCGATTGAGTGGCCGGGGCCGCTGCGCAGCCCAATCGCCGGCAAGCCGGCTCCCACCTGGATTGCGCCGAGTTTTAGAAATGGGTAAGACCGTTGCTTCCACAGGTAAAGCGCAGGCCTGAAGAACTACGCGGTCTCCAGTGGGAGCCGGCTTTCCGGCGATTGGGCTGCAAAGCAGCCCCGGTTCAGCACATCAGTTGCGGTCCAGCCACACGGTTTGGGCGTTGGTGAACTCGCGCACGCCGAAATGCGACAGCTCACGGCCGAAGCCACTCTTCTTCACCCCACCGAAAGCCACGCGGGGGTCAGAAGCACAATAACCATTGATGAACACCCCACCGGTGTCCAACGCTGCCGTCATGCGCTCGGCCAGGGCATAGTCTGCGGTGTAGATGGTCGATGCCAGGCCGAATTCGCTGTCGTTGGCCAGCTCCACTGCATGTTCGGCATCGCGGGCAGTGATGATCGCGGCCACCGGGCCGAACAGCTCCTGCTTGAACGCGGTCATGGCCGGGGTGACGTCGGCGAACACGGTCGGAGCATAGAAGTTGCCCACCCCTTCGAGCTTGTTGCCGCCCAACAGCAGGGTGGCGCCTTCGGCGAGGGTCGCCTGGACCTGTTCATCGAGCTCGTCGCGCAGGTCGTAGCGCGCCATCGGGCCGATGTAGGTGTCATCTTCCAGCGGGTTACCGACCTTCAACTGGCGCGTCGCCTCGACGAACTTGCGGGTGAATGCCTCGACGATGCGCTCTTCCACGATCAGGCGCTTGGCTGCGGCGCACACCTGCCCGGTGTTCTGGTAACGGCCGACCACGGCGGCTTTAACCGCAGCGTCCAGGTCAGCGTCGGCCAGCACAATGAACGGGTCCGAGCCACCGAGCTCGAGCACGCACTTCTTCAGCGCAGCACCGGCCTGGGCGCCGATGGCCATGCCGGCACGCACGCTGCCGGTCAACGTCACGGCAGCGATGCGCGGGTCGTTGATGGCGCGGGTGACACCGGCCGGGCTCACGTTGAGCACCTCGAACACGCCTTCGGGCAAGCCAGCATCTTTGAACAACTCGCCCAGCAGGTAGGCACTGCCCATGACGTTCGGCGCATGCTTGAGCACATAGGTGTTGCCGGCCAGGATCGCCGGTACGGCGCCACGCAGCACCTGCCAGATCGGGAAGTTCCACGGCATCACGGCCAGGATCGGGCCCAGCGGACGGTATTCGATACGCGCTTTTTCCACCTGGGTCGGCTCAGCAGCAAGCATCGCCGGGCCGTGCTCGGCATACCACCGGCACAGGCCGACGCACTTGCTCACTTCACCTCGGGACTGGCTGATCGGCTTGCCGATTTCGCGGCTGATCATCTGCGCGAAGGTTTCGGCTTTGGCCTCAAGGGTGTCGGCCAGGGCAAGCAGGTACTCGCTGCGCTGACCCAGCGACACCTGGCGCCACTGGCGGTAACCAGCCTTGGCACGTTGCAGCGCCGCTTCCAGTGCGGCGTCGGTGTCGAAAGGGTAGGTGCCGATCTGCTCGCCGCTGTGCGGGTCGATGGAGATGGCGTGGGTCAGGCTGCTGATCTCGCTCATGGCTGGACACTCATTGTTGTTCATCGGTGAAGCCAGACTAGTGGGCTAGGGCTTTAATGAAAACTGAATAATAATGAGCGAAACATTCACGTTTGGAGAATGACTGTGGACCTGGTGCAACTGGAGATCTTCAAGGCCGTGGCCGAGCAGGGCAGCATCAGCGCCGCCGCCCAGCACATTCATCGGGTGCCCTCCAACCTGACCACGCGTATCAAGCAGTTGGAGGTAGACCTGGGTGTCGAGCTGTTCATCCGGGAAAAAAGCCGGCTGCGCCTGTCGCCGGCTGGCTGGAACTTCCTCGAGTACACCCGGCGCATCCTCGACCTGGTGCATGAGGCTCGGTTGACGGTGGCGGGCGAAGACCCGCAAGGCACCTTCGCCCTGGGCTCGCTGGAGAGCACCGCAGCGGTGCGCATACCGGCATTGCTGGCCGCCTATAACCAGCGCTACCCGAAAGTCGATCTGGACCTCTCCACCGGGCCGTCGGGGACCATGCTTGAAGGCGTGCTGTCCGGGCGCCTGGTGGCCGCATTCGTCGATGGCCCGTTGCTGCACCCCACGCTTGAAGGCATGCCGGTATTCGAGGAAGAGATGGTGATCATCTCGCCACTCAACCACGCGCCGGTAACCCGAGCGCAGGATGTCAACGGTGCGAGTATCTATGCCTTCCGTGCCAACTGCTCGTACCGCCATCATTTCGAGAACTGGTTCGTCCAGGACCAGGCGGTACCGGGCAAGATCCACGAGATGGAGTCCTACCACGGCATGCTCGCCTGCGTCAGCGCCGGTGCCGGCCTGGCCATGTTGCCGCGCAGCATGCTCGACAACATGCCGGGTTGCAGCACGGTCTGCGCCTGGCCGATGTCGGAGGATTTCCGCTACCTCAAGACCTGGCTGGTGTGGCGCCGGGGTACCGTCTCGCGCAGCTTGAGCATGTTCGTCAAGCTGCTCGAGGAGCGGCGCGCTGGCTGAGGCGGCACTGCACATTAGCCATTAGTGGCAATTTACTTCCAACTTCCTGATTACTTGGACGATAATCAGAAAAGTATTACCTCGTGTGACCGGTTGGATGCACCGGTCACCGTAAAAATCGAGGGGCGAGAAGCCCCCGCTTGCCCGTGTTGACCATCAGGAGATGTCATCGATGAAAACCCGTTTCGCCACTATGCTGGCGGCCGCCGCATTGGCTTTTTCCGGGGCCAATCTGGCCCAGGCCGCGCAGGTGTCCGGCGCCGTGGGCGCCACCAGCCAGGGCGACATGACCTACCGTATCGGCCTGGCCTTCGACTGGGACAAGAAATGGCTGCAAAGCAGCACCGGCTTCGTGTCCGGTTACTGGGACGCGGCCTACACCTACTGGGAAGGTGGTGAGGCCAGCGGTGCCCACTCGCTGTCGTTCAGCCCGGTGTTCACCTACGAATTCAGTGGCTTCACCTACACCCCGTATGTCGAGGCAGGTATCGGCCTGGCAGCATTTTCCAAGACTGATGTCGGTGATCAACGCCTGGGTTCCTCGGTCAACTTCGAGGACCGCATCGGCTTCGGCCTGAAGCTGCCGGGCGAGCAGAAAGTCGGCATCCGTGCCATTCACTACTCCAACGCCGGTATCAAACAGCCCAACGACGGCATCGAATCCTACTCGCTGTTCTACAGCAAGGCGTTCTGAGACTGCGGGCCGCGCCAGCGGCCCCGGCCATTTCAGAAGGTGTACGATACCCCGGCTTGCACCGTACGCGGTGCACCTGGGTACACGTACGTGTTGAACGCCCCCTCGTCGTAGCCTTTGTTGAACACGTTGTTCACATCCAGGTTCAGCCGCACATGCTCGTTGACCTTGTAGAAGCTGTGCAGGTCCACCACGCTGTAGCTCGCCATGGTGTAGGTCGTGGCGGCGGTCTGCCCGGCACGCTCATCGATGTACTTGACCCCGACCCCCAGCCCCAGGCCCTTGGCCAGGCCGTCCTGAAACTCGTAGGTGTTCAGCAGGCTGAAGCTGTTGCGCGGGATGTTCGCCAGGCGCGTACCGCTGGGTACGGTGTTGTCCTGGGTCACCTCGGCGTCGACGTAGGCATAGCCACCGATCACACGCCACTCAGGAGTGAGGTTGCCGGCAATGTTGATGTCCAGCCCGCGGCTGCGCACCTCACCGGCGGCGATGCTGTAGGTGCCGGACGGGTCGTTGGGGTCGCGGGTCAGCACGTTTTCCTTGACGATGTGGTAGACGGCCGCGTCGATGCTTAGCGGGCGATCGGGCGCTTCCCACTTCATACCCAACTCATACGATTTGCCTTTCTCAGGGTCGAAACCACTGCCTTGCAGGCTGGCGCCACTGTTGGGCTTGAACGAGCGCGCGGTGTTGGCGTAAACGGCAAGCGTGTCGGTGAGGTCATACAGCAGGCCGAAACGGGGGGTGACGCCGTTTTCACCCTTGCTGAAGTCGCCAGCGTTGGTCAGCTTGTTGTCGTAATCATGCTCGTAGCGCTCGAAACGCACCCCGGCGAGGGCTTTCAGGCGCTCGGTCAGGGCGACCTGGTCCTGAATGAAGGCCGCCCAAGTCTTGAGGTTTTCCTTGTCGTGGGTAGTCGTGCGGGTCAGGGCAGGGCGGGGTTGGCCCAGCACCGGGTCGAAGATATCGATCGGATAGGCGTCGGCACCGACGGCCGAGCGTTGAATGATCGAGCTGTAGTCGTAATCTTCGTATTCGATACCGGTCAGCAGGGTGTGGGCAAAACCACCCGTGTCGAAGTGGCCGGTCAGGTTGAGCTGGTAATCACGGTCGGTCCATTCGAGCTTGCGGTAGTTGAAGTTGCGCCCCAGGGTGCGGCCATCGGCCTGCAACGCATTGGCCTCCACGGCGTTGCCCTTGAGTGAGCCATCCAGCCACTGCATGCCGCCGCCCAAGGTCCAGTCATCGCTGAGCGCGTGCTCGAAGCGCAACTGCGCCATGTTGTTGTCGTTGTGCAGCAGGTTGTCGCTGCCTTTTTCCCAGATATTGGTGTCACGCGAGGCGCTGCCGCGCTGGCCGGGCAGGCGGGTGAGGCCGCGGTCGAGCGGGTGATTGTTGCGCATGAAGTCGCCCTCGAAGACGATCTTCGTGGCGTCGTTGACCTGCCAGCTGAGCACGGGCGCAATGTCGTAGCGTTCACTTTCGACATCATCGCGGAAGCTGTCACCCCCTTCGCCCAGCACGTTCAGGCGGTAGGCGAGCGAGCCATCTTCGTTGAGCGGCCCAGTGGCATCGAGCGTTGCCCGGTGCATGCCTTGATCGTCGAGCTGGCTGCCCAGGGTCACCTTGGGTTCGGCCAGTGGCTGCTTGCTGACCACGTTGAAGGTCCCGCCTGGATCGCCACGGCCATACAGGCTGGTGGCCGGGCCGCGGATCACTTCCAGCCCGCGCTCGATCTGACCACCGCAAAAATCTCAGCCGATGCGTCAACGCAGGCCTTTGACCGCCAGCACATTGCACAGCGGATGCTCCAGCACATGCGCCGTGGTCCCGCCCAGGAACGCCTGCAGGGCGTCATGCCGGTGGTTGCCCATCACGATCACATCGACCCGGCTGTGGCTGACGAACTGGGCAATCGCCCGAACCGCCGCACCTTCCAGAAAGTGCCGGCATTCCAGCGGGATCTGGTGATGGTCGCCGAGGCGGTTGAACGCTGCCCGTTGCGCTGTGCGCACGTTGCCCTCGAAGCCAGGCATGGTCACCGTGCCGGCGCCGAAGTCGGCGAGGTGGGTTCTGGCCGCATCGCACACATGCAGCAGGTGCATCTCGGCGTTGCACTGCAGCGCCAGGGCGTGGGCACAGTGGATCACCTGCTCGTCCAGGTGTTCGCCGGCACCGTGGCTGTTGAGGTCGACGGCGACGGCGATTTGCCGGGGCAGCGGCAGGCGAATGTCGCTGACCAGGTGCACGGCCACCGGGCTGTCCTTGAGCAGTTGCCAGTCCAGCGGTGTGACCAGCAGGCGCTTGAGCACCGGTTCGTGCTGTACATCCTTGATCAGCAGGTCACAGCCCAACTGCTCGATGCGCTCGATCACGCTGCCCAAAGGGTCGCGGGTGAGCAGCAGCTCGGTGGACACATCCAAGCCGGCATCGCGCAATTGCTCGGTGGCGTCGGCCAGCCATTGGCGGTTGTCGGCAAGCAGTCGCTCGCGTTCACGGCCGTCGCTCATCAGGCCAAAGGTGTCGACATCGTCGACGAAGACATTGATATCCAGCAGGGCATCACTGGATTCAGCCAATGCCGCCGCGCGCTGCAGAGCGGGTGTATAACGCATCTGCGGGCCGAGCATCACTAACAAACGCTTGAACTGGCTCATCGCACACCTCCACGTGTGGGCAGCCCCCCGGTTCATGCCTGTCGATCTGGTCTGTTCAGTCTAGGCGGGAGCGGGCTTGCCCGCGAATGCCCAAGCGTCTACCGGCACAGTGTTTGTCGGGTATGATGCCACCCCGTCATTTTCACGAGGCCCGTGCCATGTCCCTGAGTGCTGAACAGACCGGCGAATTCCGCGCCTTCGCCGAGCAGTTGGCCGATGCCGCTGCCGCCGCGATCCAGCCGTACTTCCGTGCCAGCCTGGACGTCGAGGACAAGGGCGGGCGCCTGTACGACCCGGTGACGGTGGCCGACAAGGCGGCCGAAGATGCCATGCGTGCGCTGATCCAGGCGCGTTACCCGGAACACGGCATCCTTGGCGAAGAGCAGGGTGTGGCAATCGGCAGCAGCCCCTTGACCTGGGTGCTCGACCCCATCGATGGCACCCGCGCCTTCATCACCGGCCTGCCACTGTGGGGGACGCTGATCGCCCTGAACGATGGCAGCCGCCCGGTGCTGGGGGTGATGAACCAACCTTTCACCGGTGAGCGTTTCGTCGGCACCGCTGATGGCGCGTGGCGTAGCGGCACGCCATTGAAGACCCGCACCTGCACAGACCTTGCCGCGGCAACCTTGATGTGCACAACGCCAGACATGTTCGACACGCCGGCGCGCAAGGCTGCGTTCCAAGCCGTGGCTGACCAGGCGCGGCTGATGCGCTACGGCGGCGATTGCTACGCCTACTGCATGCTGGCCTCGGGGTTTGTCGATGTGATCGTCGAAGCGAGCCTGCAGCCGTATGACGTGCAGGCGCTGATGCCGATCATCGAAGGGGCGGGCGGGGTGATCACCGCTTGGGATGGCAGTTCGGCGCAGCACGGCGGCTGTGTGGTGGCCTGCGGTGACCCGGTACTGCACGCCCAAATGGTGCAGATGCTGCGCCACGCCATGTGAGCCTTGCTGGCAAGGGTTCATGGCCACCCGCCACGCAGGCGTGAGCAAACGGGCGAGCAGGCGCACTGACGTTCGGTCACCCCACCATCGCACTTTTTCCGCTTTGCGGGCTCTATGCTTGGCCAGGCCGCGCCGATCCCCGGCGCGGCCGCCGATTTCGACCCGGTGCCGATGGTTGCAAGCAAACCCGTAATCTTCCCACGCCTGCTGCTGGCAGGCGCGCTGGCCTGCCTGGGCGCCTGCACCCAGCAGCAAGGCCAGGACATCGTCAGCCAGTTCGGCAATGGCAAACCCAGCGAGCTGTTCCAGACCAGTGTCGACCGCATGGCGACGCTGGCCATGCGCGACAACCTGCAAAGCCTGTTCCTGCTGATGAACAAGCTGTACCTGCGCAACCCCAGCCAGTGGAAAATGTCCGGTTATCTCGATGCCACCACTGCAGAACGGCAGATCCGCATCGCCATCGAACAGCGGCAACCCTTGGCGCAGTTGGGCAACCGTCGTGACCTGGCTGCCTTGAGTTACGCCCTTAGCCCGGAGTTTCGCGGCGATCGTGTCGGGGCGTTCATCTACGCCATCGGCAGCATGCTGATTACCGCGCACGGCGGGCGAACGGAGTTCTTCATGACGGATACCATCGACCCTTTGTTCGTCAACAACGCCGCTCGCAACATCGAAAAGGCTACCTGGATGCTCAGCCAGCGCCAGGATGCCAATGGGGTATTGCTGTTGTTTTCCAACGAGATCTCGGAGGAGGGCAGCAACCTGAGTTTCGCGGTGGAGTTCGGCAAGATCGTGGCGCGCCTGGATTTGCTGGCGCAAATGTTGGACGAGCGCTACCGGCGGATCGGGCTCAACTACGCGCAAAGCCTGTTGCTGATGAACTTCCTGCCGGTGCAGTGAACGCCGTCACAGCAACGCCTGAATCGCATTTCGATAGCGCTGGCCGGCGCGGCTCATGCTGTTGTTGTGGCTGGCCCCCGGTACCAGCAACAAGGTCTTGGGCTGCTGCGCTGCCTCGAACAACTGCTGGCTGAAACGCGGCGGCACGAAACGGTCGTCCAGGCCGTGCACCAGCAGCAGCGGCAGGCCAACGTCCTTGATCTTGTCCAGCGAATCGAATTTCTGCGACAGCAGCCAACGCACCGGCAGGGTGGTATCGGCCACGGCAGCGGCGACATCGCCCAGTGACGTGAAGGTCGACTCCAGGATCAGCCCCCGTGCGGGCAGTGCCCCGCCTTCTTTCTGCGCCTGGCGCGTCAGGTCGGCAGCCAGCTCCACCGCTACCGCGCCGCCCAGCGAATGGCCAAAGATCAGGCGTTTGCCCGCATCCGGTTGCAGCTGGGCAAAACGCTCCCAGGCAATGCGTGCGTCTTCATAGACGGTCGCCTCGGAGGGCAGGCCGCCGCGGCTTTGGCCGAAACCTCGGTAATCCACGGCCAGCACCGAATACCCCATGGCATGCAGCTGTTCGATGCGAAACAGCTGGCCGGTGAGGTTCCAGCGTACGCCGTGCAGGTAGAGGATGGCCGGCGCATCGGCGCGGCGGGCCGGCCACCACCAGGCGTGCAGGCTCTGGTTGGCGGCGAAGCTGCGCGGGCGCAGGTCCAGTTCCTGCACGCCACTGGGCAGGCCACGGAACCAGCTTGCCTGGCCTGGCTCGATGCGGAACACCAGTTCACGTTCCTTGTGCTGCAGCACGGCGCAGCCGGCTGGCAGGCCGACAACCAGGAAGGTGGCGCACAGCCAGGTGAGCCAGCGACGGCGCAGGTGGGTGAATAAGGTAGTGGGCATGCGGTTTTGTAACAGATACCCAGGTTCGGATGTCGGAAAAGTTACCGGGTGGACGTGCAGGTTGGTTGCAAACTATTTCGTGCGATAACCGCCCAAACGCTGCTTTCGCCTATCCGATAGCCGCCCACCCAATCCGAACATCGCATTGCTCAGCTGCGCCCATTTGCTTAGTGTGTCAGCAAACCACCGGCGGTCAGCTGCCCCCTGAAACCCGACCCCGGCCCGGTAGAATGACCGTTGACCGCAACCACAGGCCCCGGGCCAGTAGGACGCGGCGCCCAGAACAATAACGATACCGAGTGCCTTGCCTATGGAAAGCCGCCTGCTGAGCGAGCGCAGTAGCGTGTTCCATCACGCCGACCCCTATGCGGTGTCCGATTACGTCAACCGCCACGTCGGCCAGCACTGCATCGGCCTGTCGCGCAGCACCCACCCGCAGGCCAGCCTCAGCCACCGCAAGTTCGCCGAACTCGACCTGTGCCGTATCAGCTACGGGGGCAGCGTGCGGGTCACGTCACCGGCCCTGGAAACCATCTATCACCTGCAGGTGCTGCTCCATGGCAACTGCCTGTGGCGCGGGCCACAGCGCGAACATCACCTGGTGCCAGGCGAACTGCTGCTGATCAACCCCGACGACCCGGTGGACCTTACCTATTCCGAAGACTGCGAGAAGTTCATCCTCAAGGTACCGACGCACATGCTCGACTCGATCTGCGAGGAGCAGCGCTGGCAGCGGCCTGAGGGCGGGGTGCGTTTTTTGCGCAACCACTACCGGCTCGAAGAGCTGGACGGTTTCGTCAACCTGCTGGCCATGGTCTGCCATGAGGCCGAGGTGAGTGATGCGCTGCCGCGGGTGCAGGGCCACTACAGCCAGATCGTCGCCAGCAAGCTGTTGACGCTGATGAGCACCAACATCCGCCGGGAAAGCCTGGGCACGCCGGGGGCCAGCCTGGAGCGGATCCTCGACTACATCGAGCGCAACCTCAAACTGGAGCTGGCAGCCGAGATCCTGGCCGAACAGGCCTGCATGAGCGTGCGCTCACTTTATGCGTTGTTCGATCGCCACCTGGGCACCACGCCCAAACAGTACGTACGGCAACGCAAGCTGGAGCGGGTGCATGCGTGCCTGAGCGATAGCAGTTGCGCGGTGCGCAGTGTGACGGAACTGGCGATGGATTACGGCTTCCTGCACCTGGGGCGGTTTGCCGACACCTACCGTGAGCGTTTTGGGCAGCTGCCGTCGCAGACCTTCAAGCAACGGCGCTGAGTTGACGGGGGCAATCGCTGGCAAGCCAGTCACTTCGAATAAAGCCCTGCCAGCCTGGCGGGCAGGGCTTGACCTTGGGGCCCGGTGAGAACCATCACAACGGATAGTGCTTCAATTCCCTGGCAATCAACATCCGCTGGATTTCGCTCGACCCTTCATAGATCTGCGTGATGCGCGCGTCACGGTAATAGCGCTCGACCGGGTAGTCTTCCAGGTAGCCATAGCCGCCATGCACCTGGATCGCCATCGAACACACCCGCTCGGCCATCTCCGATGCGAACAGCTTGGCCTGCGACGCCTCCGACAGGCAGGGTTTGCCCGCGCTGCGCAGGCGTGCGGCATGCAGGATCAGCAAGCGTGCGGCATTGACCTGCACCTGCATGTCGGCCAGCAGGTTGGCGATGCTCTGGTGCTCGTTGATCGGCTTGCCGAACTGCACCCGGTCGCGGGAATAGGCCAGCGCCGCCTCGAACGCGGCGCGGGCGATACCCAAGGCCTGGGCCGCGATGCCGATACGCCCGCCTTCAAGGTTGGACAAGGCAATGGCCAGGCCCTTGCCACGCTCACCCAGCAGGTTGGCGGCGGGGATGCGGCAATGGTCGAAGGTGACGGCGCAGGTGTCGGAGGCGCGGATACCCATCTTGTGCTCGCTGCGGTCGACCTTGAACCCCGGGTTGTCGGTGGGTACCAGGAATGCCGAAAGGCCTTTCTTGCCAAGCGCTGGGTCAGTCACGGCAAAGACGATGGCCAGGCCCGCGCGGCGGGCGTTGCTGACGAACTGCTTGGCGCCATTGATCACCCATTGGCCGTCGACCAATTCGGCGCGGGTGCGCAGGTTGTGCGCTTCAGAGCCGGCCTGCGGCTCGGTCAGGCAGAAACAGCCGATCACTTCGCCGCTGGCCAGGCGCGGCAGCCAGGCTTGCTGCTGCTCGGGGGTGCCGTAGGCCAGCAGCGGGCCGCAGCCCACCGAATTGTGGATGCTCATCATCGCCCCGGTGGCGCCGCAGCCTGCGGAAATTTCCTCCACGGCCAGGGCATAGGCCACGTAGTCGGTGTAGCTGCCCCCGAAGTCTTCCGGCACCACCATGCCCAAGAGCCCCAGTTCACCCATCTTGCGCACCACGCCGTCATCGATCCAGCCGGCCTTTTCCCAGGCCTGGGCATGCGGGGCGATTTCGCCGCGGGCGAAGTCCCGGGCCATGTCGCGGATCATGATCTGCTCTTCGCTCAGTTCTACGTCTTGCATCTGAGTACTCCCCGGCTCACAGGCCTTCGAAGAATTGGTCGACGCGCTGGCGTTGCAGCCCCGCCAGGGTAGGCGGGTTCCAGCGTGGCTGTTTGTCCTTGTCGATGATCAGGGCGCGCACGCCTTCGATGATGTCGCCGTGGCGGAACCATTGGCGGTCCAGGTGCAGCTCCATGGCGAAGCAGGCTTCCAGCGGCAGGTGACGGCCGCGGCGCAGCATCTCCAGGGTAACCGCCATGGCCAGTGGCGAGCGGCTTTCCAGCTGGTCGGCAGTGGCCAGTGCCCATTGGTGGCTGTCGCCGATGCTGACTGCCCGCAATTGCTCGATGATCGCTGCCACATCAGGCTGAGCGAAGTAGTGGTCGATGACCGGGCGCAGGCTTTCCAGTGGTGCGTCGTCCAGCACCTGCTTGCCCAGCCTGGCCAGCAGCCCCTGCAGGGCCTTGAGCGGATGGGCGCCGAGGTCCAGGCGGTCGAGGCCTTCATCGAGTTCAGCAAGTTTTTCGCTTGGCAGGTACCAGTCGGCCAGCCCGCAATACAGCGCGTCCGCCGCCTGGATCTGCGCGCCACTGACGCCCAGATAGGTGCCCAGCTCGCCCGGGATGCGTGAGAGGAAGTAGCTGCCGCCAACGTCCGGGAAATAGCCGATGCCGACCTCGGGCATGCCCAGCCGGCTGCGCTCGGTGACGATACGCAGGTCGCAGCCCTGTGCCAGGCCCATGCCGCCACCGAGGGTGAAGCCGTCCATCAGCACCAGCACCGGTTTGCGGTAGCGGTGGATCACCAGGTCCAGGGCGTATTCCTCGACGAAGAAGTCTTCGTGCAGCGTGTCGCCGGCCTTGTAGCTGTCATGCAGCGAGCGGATGTCGCCGCCGGCGCAAAAGCCTTTGGGGCCTTCGCCGCGCAGCACCACGGCTTGCACGTGCGGGTCATCGGCCCAGCGGTCCAAGTGCTGGCGCAGGCTGCGCACCATGTCGAGGGTCAGGGCATTGAGGCCACTGGGGCGGTTGAGGGTGAGGTGGCCAATCTGGTTGCGGACCTCGGCCAGAACATGGGCCGTTGCCGAGGTATGAGCGTGCGCGGTCATCGCGTTCTCCCTGCTTTGTTATTGATTTTCCAAGTGAAGTCTGGAGTGCGCTGGAGGATCGATGGATCCTGTCATGCAAAATTGCCCTGCACAATGGATATATCTGCAGGTGAGGCGTGCGTTTTTGCCAGGGCTCCGGCGTTGAGTCTTTCAGGCTAGTGCACCGCAGGCAAGCCAAGTGCAATCATTACCCTGAGCGTAACGATCACGCCGCCAGCTTGATTGATCACTCAACCGCCCAGTCCTAGTGTGCCTCTACGACAGCGAACCGTGGAGTCACCCATGACCATAACGAAGAATCCACCGCCGCAGTGGTCCAGGCGGCGCGCCGAGAAGCAGCGCCGCCTGGAGCGGGTCCGTCACCTGGCCGACGGTGTGGTGCTGCCGACCGAGCGCATCGTCGAGGCACTGGAGCTGTTGATCGCCCCAGGTGACCGGGTGGTGCTCGAAGGCAACAACCAGAAGCAGGCCGACTTCCTCTCCCGTTCGCTGGCCAAGGCCAACCCCGAGCAGCTGCACGACCTGCACATGATCATGCCCAGCGTCAGCCGTGCCGAGCACCTGGACCTGTTCGAACGGGGCATCGCCCGCAAGCTCGACTTTTCGTTCGCAGGGCCCCAGAGCCTGCGCATCGGCCAACTGCTCGAAGACGGCCTGCTCGAAGTCGGCGCCATTCATACCTACATCGAGTTGTATTCGCGCCTGCTGGTCGACCTGATCCCCAATGTCACGCTGGTCGCCGGGTTCATGGCCGACCGTGACGGCAACCTGTACACCGGCCCCAGTACCGAGGACACCCCGGCCCTGGTGGAGCCGGCAGCCTTCAGCGATGGCCTGGTGATCGCCCAGGTCAACCAGCTGGTCGAGCGCGTCGACGACCTGCCACGGGTGGACATTCCGGCCTCCTGGGTAGACTTCGTGGTGGTCGCCGACCAGCCGTTCTACATCGAGCCACTGTTCACCCGCGACCCGCGGCACATAAAACCGGTGCACGTGCTGATGGCGATGATGGCCATCCGTGGCATCTACGAAAAGCACAAGGTGCAGTCGCTCAACCACGGCATTGGTTTCAACACGGCCGCCATCGAGCTGATCTTGCCGACCTACGGCGAGTCGCTGGGCCTCAAAGGCAAGATCTGCCGCAACTGGACGCTCAACCCGCACCCCACGCTGATCCCGGCCATCGAGACCGGCTGGGTCGAAAGCGTGCATTGCTTTGGCACTGAACTGGGGATGGAGGACTACATCGCGCAACGCCCGGACGTGTTTTTCACCGGCCGCGATGGCTCGCTGCGCTCCAACCGCATGATGTGCCAACTGGCAGGGCAGTACGCGGTCGACCTGTTCATCGGCGCCACCTTGCAGGTCGATGGTGATGGCCATTCCTCGACCGTCACCCGGGGCCGCCTGGCCGGCTTCGGCGGCGCGCCGAACATGGGCCACGACCCCCGCGGCCGGCGCCACGCCACTGCGGCCTGGCTCGACATGACGGTGCCCGACACCTTGCTCGAACGCGGCCGCAAACTGGTGGTGCAGATGGTCGAAACCTACCAGGAAGGCGGCAAACCGACCTTCGTCGAAACCCTGGACGCCGTGGACGTGGCGAAGAAGGCCGGCATGCCGCTGGCACCGGTGATGATCTACGGCGATGACGTCACCCACCTGCTGACCGAAGAGGGGATCGCCTACCTGTACAAGGCGCGCAGCCTGCAAGAGCGCCAGCAGATGATCGCCGCCGTGGCCGGGGTCACCGCCATTGGCTTGCGCCACGACCCCAAGGACACCTTACCTCTTCGCCAGCAAGGCCTGGTCGCCTTGCCCGAAGACCTCGGCATCCGCCGCACCGATGCCAGCCGCGAACTGCTCGCGGCACGCAGCATCGCCGACCTGGTGGAGTGGTCCGGTGGCCTGTACAACCCACCTGCACGGTTCAGGAGCTGGTGATGCAACTATTCGATCTGCAACCGTATGCTCCGTTTCACCGGGCCGCGCGCCCACTTGAAAACTGCCCGTTCCCTTTGGCAGCCGGCTTGCCAGTGATCACGCCGGCAGCTGAAGCCGCAATTCCCCTTGCCGACCACCTGGCCGACCTGGCGGTCGAAGCGCTGATCGACGAGGCCGACCTGTCACCCAAGCCCGGCCTGGTGGACCGGCGCAGCAGCGGCGCGCACAGCGACATGACGCTGGCCATGATGCATGCCTCGGCGCTTGCCCTTTGGCCTTGCTTGCGGCAAATGGCCAGCGCCGCCCAGGCCCATGGCGAGGTTGGCCCGACGCTGCGCATCGAGCTGGGCCGTATCGGCCGTGAAGGGGAGGCCGCGATGCTGGCCACCACCTGCGGCGTCAACACCCACCGCGGCGCGATCTGGGCCCTTGGCCTGCTGGTGGCCGCCCAGGCCCTGGATGCCAAGGCCGACGCGAGTACCGTCGCAGCCCGTGCCGGGCGCATCGCCCTGATCGAGGACCCAGCCGCCTCCGCCCAGGACAGCCACGGCACCCAGGTACGCCGCCGTTACGGCGCCGGCGGTGCCCGCGAACAGGCACAACAGGGCTTTCCTGCCGTCATCGGCCACGGCCTGCCGCAACTGCGCCGCAGCCGCGCCAACGGTGCCAGCGAAAACCACGCACGCCTCGATGCCTTGCTGGCGATCATGGCCGCGCTGAGTGATACCTGCGTGCTCTGGCGCGCCGGCCCGCAGGGCCTGCAAACGCTGCAGCAGGGCGCCCGCCGTGTGCTCGCAGCCGGTGGCAGTGCCACCCTCGACGGCCGCCGCCACTTGCGTCTGCTGGACACCCAACTGCTGCAACTGAACGCCTCACCGGGCGGTGCCGCCGACCTGCTGGCCGCCTGCCTGTTTCTCGACAAAGCCGGGAGCCTGTGACATGGAAACCCTGACCTTTCAATTCCCTGCCGCCGAGCCTGGCCGTGGCCGCACCCTGGTGGGTTGCGTCAGCTCGGGCGACCTGGAAGTCCTGATGGAGCCTGGCACCGCGGGCAGCCTGAACATTCAGGTGGTGACCTCGGTCAACGGCAGCGGCGCCCGCTGGGAGCAACTGTTCCAGCGCCTGTTCCAAGGGCGCACATGGCCGGCGGTAAACATCGACATCCATGACTTTGGCGCCACGCCTGGGGTGGTACGCCTGCGCCTTGAGCAAGGTTTCGAGGAGATCGCCCATGACTGACACCGAACGCCTGCTGCAAAGCCGCAGCTTCGTCGAACTGGGGGCGCGCCAGCGTGCCCGCACCTTGCTCGACCCGGGCAGTTTTCGCGAGCTGCTCGGCCCGTTCGAGCGGCTGATGTCGCCGTGGTTGCCGCGCCAGGGCATCGTGCCCCAGGCCGACGACGGCGTGGTCATCGCCAAGGGCTTGCTGGGTGGCCGCAACTGTGTCATCGCCGCCATCGAAGGCGCCTTCCAGGGGGGCAGCATGGGCGAAGTGGGCGGTGCCAAGATTGCCGGTGCCCTGGAGCTGGCCATCGAAGACAACCGCAACGGCATCCCGACTTGCGCCGTGCTGCTGCTGGAAACCGGCGGGGTGCGCCTGCAGGAGGCCAACCTTGGCCTGGCGGCGATTGCCGAGATCCAGGCAGCCATCGTCGAGCTGCGCCGCTATCAGCCGGTGGTGGGCCTGGTCGCAGGCTCGGTGGGCTGTTTTGGCGGCATGTCCATCGCTGCGGGGCTGTGTAGCCACCTGCTGGTGACCCGAGAGGCGCGCCTGGGCCTCAACGGCCCGCAGGTGATCGAGCAGGAAGCCGGCATCGCCGAGTACGACGCCAAGGACCGTCCCTTCATCTGGAGCCTGACCGGTGGCGAGCAGCGCTACGCCAGCGGCTTGGTGGATGGTTATGTGGCCGATGACGTCGACAGCATTCGCCAGCAACTGCTGCAATTGCTCGACGCCCCCAGTGCCGACCGTGCAGGTCGTCATGCCTGGTACCTCGAACGGCTCGCAAGCCTGGGCAACACCTGGCCGCAACTGGATGCCGCTGCCGTACGCGCCCTTTATCAAGGAGATGCCCCATGAACCGTGCCCTGAACTGGCTGCCAGGCCTGGCCGGCGGCGAAGCACTGTCGGGTTATCCCGCCTCGCTGCGGGTCATCGATGGCGAACTGGACAACCGCCCGGCGCGCTTCATCGCCGTGGTGCCGGATGCGCACAACCCGTTCCCCCGGGCGCGCAACGGTGAAGTCGGCCTGCTCGAAGGCTGGGCGCTGGCCAAGGCGGTGAGCGAGGCGATCGAACTGGACCGCGATGGCGAGAAGCGCGCCATCGTCGCGGTCATCGATGTGCCCAGCCAGGCCTACGGCCGCCGCGAGGAAGCCTTGGGCATCCACCAGGCGCTGGCCGCTGCGGTGCAGGCCTATGCCCAGGCACGCCTGGCCGGCCACCCGGTGATCGGCCTGCTGGTGGGCAAGGCCATGTCTGGCGCGTTTCTGGCCCACGGCTACCAGGCCCAGCGGCTGATTGCACTGGATGACAGCGGGGTGATGGTGCACGCCATGGGCAAGGCGGCGGCGGCGCGGATCACCTTGCGCAGCGTCGACGAACTGGAGGCCTTGGCCGCCGAGATTCCGCCGATGGCCTACGACCTGGCCAGCTATGCCTCGCTGGGCCTTTTGTGGCGGCGCCTGCGCGTGGATAAGGTGGATACCCCGAGCGCAAGCGATCTGGCCCAGGTGCGTGCCTGCCTGGCCGAAGCGCTGCGCGATATCGGCAACAGCACCGACCTGACGTCACGTTTGGCCGGCGAGCACCGCAGCGCTTCGCGCGAAGTGCGTGCACGCTTGCGCAGCCAGTGGCAGGAGGCCTGAGATGAGCGCGCCGCAGCCACATGACCTGCTCTGGGGGATGCCCCCGGCCGCGCTCCCTGCCGATGCCCCTGCCTGGGCCACGCAGGTACTGGCAGCCGGGCAACCGGTGGTGGTGCGCCGAGCGTTCTGCGCGGCAGGGTGGGTGGCGGTGGGGTTGCGCGGGGAGGGGCGCGCCCAGCGCCTGGGTGTGCAGATGCGTCTGGCGGACATTCGCCGGCATCTGCGCCCGGAAGCCTTGCGCGGGCAGGGCGCGAGCCCCTGGCCTGCGCTACAGGCGCTGGCCAGCGTGGCCCCGCTGCTCGACGCCAGCGGGCTGGCCTGGGGGCCGACAGGCGGGGTGGGTTACCAACTGGCTACCGGGGTCGAGGTGCTGCACGCGGCCAGCGACCTTGACCTGCTGCTACGCACACCGCGGCCCATGAGCCGGGCCGCGGCGCGTGAGTTGCTCGATAGCCTCGACTGCGGGCCTTGCCGTATCGATGTGCAACTGCAAACCCCCGCAGGTGGCATCGCCCTGCGTGAATGGGCCGGGGCGGCACCGCGTGTGCTGCTCAAGTCGGCGCTTGGTGCCCGGCTGGTGGCTGACCCGTGGAACCTGCTGGAGTGCGCAGCGTGAGCAGCCTGTTCGCGTTCCCTGGGCAGGGCGCCCAGCAGGCGGGGATGCTTCATCGCCTTCCCGAGGGCTCGGCAGCGTTGTTGGAGGAGGCCAGTGACACCCTCGGGGAACAGGTGCTGGCCCTGGACAGCCCGCAGGCATTGCAAACCACCCGCGCCGTGCAGTTGTGCCTGCTGTTGGCCGGGGTGGCCTGGGCGCGCACGTTGTTGCAGCGCAGCCCGGCGCCTGAGTATGTGGCAGGGCTGTCGATCGGCGCCTACCCTGCCGCCGTCACGGCGGGCGCCCTGGCGTTTGCCGATGCCGTACGCCTTGTGGCCCTGCGCGGTGAGCTGATGCAACGGGCCTACCCTCAAGGCTACGGCATGACCGCCCTCAGTGGCCTGGACCTGGCCAGTGTCGAGCGCTTGCTGGCGCAGGTGGGCGGCGAGGTGTGCCTGGCCAACCTCAACAGCGACAACCAGATCGTCATCGCCGGCAGCGACAAGGCCATGGCCGCGGTCGCCGCCAAGGCGCGCAGCCGTGGCCAGGGCGTGGCCCGGCGCCTGGCGGTCAGCGTGCCGTCTCATTGCCGCTTGCTCGACGGCCCGGCGGCCGAGCTGGCGCAGGCATTTGCCAGTGTGCAGATAAACCGGCCGCACATCACCTACCTCAGTGGCAGCAGCGCGCGGCCGCTGTTGGATCCGCAACGCCTGCGTGACGACCTGGCCGGCAACATGGCCCGGCTCGTCGATTGGCGTGCTACGTTGCGCAACGCCTATGAGCGCGGCGTGCGCCTGCACCTGGAGCTACCGCCCGGCAGCGTGCTGACCGGCCTGGCCCGCCCGGTGTTCGAGCAGGGGCGTGTACTTGCCCTGGAGCAAACCCGATTCGATACAGTGGACGCCCTGCTGCGTCAGGAGGTCAGCCAGCGCCCATAAATGCCGTGTTTTTCGAAGGACAACAACAAGCAACTTCGACCCAACGCGAGGACAACAACAATGATCATTTACGGTGTGGCCTTTCTGGCCCTGTGTACCCTTGTAGGCCTGTTCATCGGCGAACTCCTGGGCAAGCTCCTGGGTGTCCCGGCCAACGTCGGCGGTGTCGGCATCGCCATGCTGCTGCTGATCTTCATCGGCAGTTACCTCAACAAGCGTGGCCTGATCAAGGCCAAGTCCGAACAGGGCGTGGAATTCTGGAGCGCCATCTACATTCCCATCGTGGTCGCCATGGCCGCCCAGCAGAACGTACTGGGTGCGCTGTCCGGCGGGCCGATGGCGATAACGGCCGGCGTCGTGGCGGTGATCGCAAGCTTCGCCATGGTGCCGCTGCTGGACCGCATCGGGCAAAAGAAGCCTGAGGCGGGCACCGACAAACCCCTGACTGCTGCGCAACGGTGACCGCCATGTACGAATCGATGATGAAAGTGATCAACGGGTATGGCCTGGTCAGTGGTTTCGCAGTGATCGGCGTAACCATGTGGCTGTCCTACTGGATGTCCGAGAAGCTGACCCGCGGGCGTTTGCATGGCTCTGCCATCGCGATTTTCCTCGGCCTGGCATTGTCTTACGTCGGTGGGGTGATGACCGGGGGGCAGAAAGGCTTGGTGGACATTCCGCTGCTGTCTGGCATCGGCCTGCTGGGTGGGGCCATGTTGCGCGACTTCGCCATCGTCGCCACGGCTTTTGGCGTCAACATCGAAGAACTCAAGCGCGCCGGGCTGTCCGGGGTGATCGCACTGTTCTTCGGTATCGGCACCTCGTTCGTCGCAGGGGTAGGGGTGGCCATGGCCTTTGGTTATACCGATGCGGTCAGCCTGACCACCATCGGCGCCGGGGCAGTGACCTATATCGTCGGGCCGGTGACGGGCGCTGCGATTGGTGCAAGCTCCGAGGTGATGGCGCTGTCGATTGCCGCGGGGCTGGTCAAAGCCATTCTGGTCATGGTGGTGACGCCCTTCGTGGCCCCGATGATCGGTTTGAACAACCCGCGCACTGCGGTGATCTTCGGTGGCTTGATGGGCACCTCCAGTGGCGTGGCGGGCGGCCTGGCGGCGACCGACCCCAAGCTGGTCCCCTATGGCTGCCTGACCGCAGCGTTCTACACCGCCCTGGGCTGCCTGCTGGGCCCTTCGCTGCTGTACTTCTGCATGCGTGGCCTGATGGCCTAGCCGAGCCTTGCCGTGGTGGTTCTGCCGAACCGCCGCGGTGCGCGGCGCTCAGTTTTCCCGGCTGTACATTCGGCACTCCGCCAGCAGTGCCAGCAGGTTGGGCTCGCGCTCCCGGGCCTTGAGGAACACCACACCGATATGCTGCTGCAGCCGGTAACGCGGCTGCAGCGCAATCAGCTTCACACGGTTTTCGTACACCGCGGCAATGCGCCCGGGCAACAGCGCAAAGCCCACCCCCGAACTGACCATGCTCAGGAGGGTGAAGATGTCGTTCACCTGCATCGCCACCTTCGGCTCGAACCCGGCCTGCTGGAACACCCGTGCGCCATCACGGTGGGTGGCAAAGCCTTGGGTCAGGGTGATGAAGGTGGACTCGGCCAGGTCCGCCAGGTCCACTTCCTGCTGCTCGGCAAACGGCGAATCGGTGGGCACGGCGAGGTAGATATCGTCGGAGAACAGCGGCAACTGCTCGCAGGCAGGGTCGGCCACGCTTTCATCCAGCGACACCAGCACCGCTTCGAGTTCATGATTTTTCAGCCGCTGCAGCAGGTCGACGTTCGAGCCCAGGGTCAGGTCGATGTTCAGCGCACTGCGCCGCAGCTTCAGGCCCATCACCAGTTTGGGCACGGTCTTGACGGTCAGCGAGTACAGCGCCCCGAGGCGGAAGCGTTCGGCGTAGAAGCCGGCCGCCTCGCGGGTCTGGCGCACCATCTGCTCAGCGTCCTGGATCAACTGGCGGGCCTTCTTCTCCAGCACATAGGCGCTTTCGAGCGGAATCAGCTGACGACCTTCGTGTTTGAACAGCGGGCAGCGCAGGGCGCTTTCCAGCGAATGAATGGCCCGGTGCACGCTGACCGCGCTGGTGGACAGCTCGGCGGCGGCGCGGCCGAGGTTGCCGCTGCGCATGAACGCGAGGAAGGTCTCGAGCTTTTTCAGGGTCAGTTCTTCGTCGATCAGCATGTTCAGGCCCTGAAATGAAAGAGCTGCAGAGCATGCCACAACCTCACCCCGAAGGGTGATGGCCGGCCCCGGCATCCCATGCAAGAATCCCAACCATGACCACCCCGGCATGGGACAACGACAATGAGCAAAGACCGGCTGAAATCGCCCGACTGGTATGCGCAGATGGGCCGTGTCATCGACGCCCAAGGCACGCCGGGTTTCGTCGAGGCGTTGTTCGCCGCGCTCAAGTTGCTGGCGCCGTGCCAGGCCATCACAGTGTTTCTTTACCCACGCAAGGGCCTGCCCTCGGCGCTGTTCGTCAAGGACGAGGAGGGCCCATGGCTGCCGGAAGGCAACGTGCAGCGCTACCTGGAAGGCTACTACCTGCTGTGCCCGTTCTACCGTGCCTGCATGGACGGTGTGGCGGCCGGCTGCTTTCGCCTCAGCGACGTTGCCCCGGACCATTTCAAGCGCAGCGAGTACTACCTGTCGTTCTACCAGCACGCACACCTTGAGGACGAACTGAACTTCATCGTCCCTCTGGATGAACACCTGACCATCGCCGTGGCCCTGGCCAGTACCCGCCGCTTGGACCGTCAGCAGGTCAGTGACCTCAAGTGTGTGGCGCCCTGGGTGGTGGCCGTGGTGCGTCGCCAGTGGAGCCACCTGGATGTCGACGCCGTGGGCGGGCGCTTCGAAAGTGCCCTGGGCCGGCAGATCAACGCCGCGCTGAACAACTTCGGCTCTTCACTGCTCACGGAGCGCGAGTGCCGTATCGCCCAGTACCTGCTGCGCGGCCACTCGACACGCTCGCTGGCCGAGCGCCTGGGCATCAGTGAAGACACGGTCAAGACCCACCGCAAGAATCTCTACACCAAGCTGGACATCGCCAAGCAGTCCGAGCTGTTTTCGCTGTTCATCGATTCGCTGGCCCAGGCTCAGGAAGGCCTGAGCAAGGACCCGCTGGAAAGCTACCTGCGAAGGCGCTGACGGCGCCACGTCCACCCACCTCTACAACACCTGCAACCGGCCGCACGCGCGGCCGAAAGGGAGACCTGCGTGCATACGAAAAGCGATTGGCAGCAGCGCGCTGCACGGCAAAGCTTCATCACCACGGCGCTGATCGACGGCCGCCCGCTGGCCCCGCAGCCCGGGGAGACCTTCGATGCGATCAACCCGGCCAACCGGCAGTTGCTGGCCCAGGTCGCCGCGTGCGGCGATGCCGAAATCGACCAGGCAGTGCGTGCCGCGCGGCGCGCCTTCGAGCAAGGCCCCTGGGCGCGCATGGCACCTGCGGCGCGCAAGGGCGTGTTGCTGCGCCTGGCTGAACTGATGATGGCCCACCGCGAGGAGCTGGCGCTGCTCGACTCGCTGAACATGGGCAAGCCCGTGATGGACGCCTACACCATCGACGTCCCAGGCGCGGCCAACGTATTCGCCTGGTACGGTGAGGCGCTGGACAAGGTCTACGACCAGGTCGCGCCAACGGCTGGCAATGCCCTGGCCACGGTCACGCGTGAAGCGCTGGGTGTGGTCGGCGCCGTGGTGCCATGGAATTTCCCGCTGGACATGGCTGCCTGGAAGGTCGCCCCGGCACTGGCCGCCGGCAACAGTGTGGTGCTCAAGCCCGCCGAGCAGTCGCCGTTCTCTGCCCTGCGCCTGGCCGAGCTGGCGCTGGAGGCAGGGGTGCCCGAAGGGGTGCTGAACGTGGTGCCGGGCCTGGGTGAAAGCGCTGGCCGTGCCCTTGGCCTGCACCCGGATGTGGATTGCCTGGTGTTCACCGGGTCCACCCAGGTGGGCAAGTACTTCATGCAGTACTCGGCGCAATCAAACCTCAAGCAGGTGTGGCTGGAGTGTGGTGGCAAGAGCCCGAACCTGGTGTTCGACGACTGCCAGGACCTGGACCTGGCAGCGGAGAAAGCGGCCTTCGGCATCTTCTTCAACCAGGGCGAGGTGTGCTCTGCCAATTCGCGCCTTTATGTGCAGCGCTCGGTCCACGACGAATTCGTCGAGCGCCTGCTGGCCAAGGCCCGCCAGTGGCTGCCCGGTGATCCCCTGGACCCGGCCAGCCGTGCCGGCGCCATCGTCGACGACGCGCAGAGCGCACGCGTCATGGCGGCCATCGAGCAGGCCCAGGGCGACGGCGCCCGCCTGTTGTGCGGTGGCCAGCGGCTGAGCTTCAACGGCTCGAACAACTTCATCGCGCCGACGGTGTTCGCCGACGTGCGTCCGGATTCGGCCCTGGCCCGCGAAGAAGTATTCGGCCCCGTGCTGGCGATCACCGCCTTTGACGACGAAGCGCAGGCCGTACGCCTGGCCAACGACAGCGTTTACGGCCTGGCCGCCTCGCTGTGGAGCGACGACCTCAACCGCGCCCACCGCGTGGCCCGGCAGTTGAAGGCGGGCACTGTCTCGGTCAACACGGTCGATGCCCTCGATGTGGCGGTGCCCTTTGGTGGTGGCCGCCAGTCGGGCTTTGGCCGCGACCTGTCGCTGCACGCCTTCGACAAGTACACCCAGCTCAAGACCACCTGGTTCCAGCTGCGCTGACCCTCACTCACGGAGAACAACAATGAACGCCCCCTTCCAGCCGCAACGCGACACCCGCGACTACCAGGCCAGTGACGCGGCCCACCACATCCACGCCTTCCTTGACCAGAAGGCGCTCAACGCCGAAGGCCCGCGGGTGATCACCCGCGGCGAACGCCTGTACCTGTGGGACAACGACGGCAGGCGCTACCTGGACGGCATGTCTGGCCTGTGGTGCACGCAGCTGGGCTACGGCCGCAAGGACCTGGTTGCCGCCGCCGCCGCGCAGATGGACCAGCTGGCGTACTACAACATGTTCTTCCACACCACCCACCCGGCGGTGATCGAGCTGTCCGAACTGTTGTTCAGCCTGCTGCCCGGGCACTACAGCCACGCGATCTACACCAACTCCGGCTCCGAGGCCAACGAGGTGCTGATCCGCACCGTGCGCCGTTACTGGCAGGTGGTCGGGCAACCGAACAAGAAGGTCATGATCGGCCGCTGGAACGGCTACCACGGCTCGACCCTGGCCGCCACAGCGTTGGGTGGCATGAAGTTCATGCATGAAATGGGTGGGCTTATTCCGGATGTGGCGCACATCGATGAGCCGTACTGGTACGCCGAAGGCGGCGAGCTGAGCCCGGCCGAGTTCGGTCGTCGTTGTGCTTTGCAACTGGAGGAAAAGATCCTTGAACTGGGTGCAGAGAACGTTGCCGGTTTCATCGCCGAGCCGTTCCAGGGCGCGGGCGGGATGATCTTCCCGCCGGAAAGCTACTGGCCGGAAATCCAGCGTATCTGCCGCCAGTACGATGTGTTGCTGTGCGCGGACGAGGTGATTGGTGGCTTTGGCCGTACCGGTGAATGGTTCGCCCATGAGTACTTCGGTTTCGAGCCTGACACGTTGTCCATCGCCAAAGGCCTGACGTCGGGTTATGTGCCCATGGGTGGCCTGGTGCTGAGCAAGCGTATCGCCGAGGCGCTGGTGGAGCGGGGCGGAGTATTTGCCCACGGCCTGACGTATTCCGGCCACCCGGTGGCGGCCGCAGTGGCCATCGCCAACCTCAAGGCGCTGCGCGACGAAGGCATCGTGCGCCAGGTCAAGGACGATACTGGCCCATACCTGCAGCGCATCCTGCGTGAGGTATTTGCCAACCATCCCTTGATTGGCCAGGTGCAGGGCGCGGGGTTGGTGGCGGCGTTGCAGTTCGCCGAGGACAAGGGCAGCCGCAAGCGTTACGCCAATGAGAATGACCTGGCCTGGCAGTGCCGCACCTACGGGTTCGAGGAAGGTGTGATCATTCGTTCGACGCTGGGGCGGATGATCATGGCGCCGGCGCTGGTGGCCACGCATGGCGAGCTCGATGAGCTGGTGGACAAGACGCGCATTGCCGTGGACCGGACGGCGCGGGGCCTGGGGATTTTGTAAGGTTCCGAGGAGGGCTCGCGTTGCGAGCCATCGCCGGCAAGCCGGCTCCCACCTGGATTGCGCCGGCTTTTGGAAATTGGGCAAGACCGTTGCTTGCACCGGTAAAGCGCAGGCCTGAAGAACCGCGCGGTCGTGGTGGGAGCCGGCTTGCCGGCGATGGGCTGCGCAGCAGCCCCCCCGAGCGGAGCAGTAATAGCCCCAGCGCGCTCGACGGGACCCGCGAGCATCTGGGTCCGCTGTGCGGCCCATCGCCGGCAAGCCCGGCTCCCACCTGAATTGCGCCGGCTTTTGGAAATTGGGCAAGACCGTTGCTTGCACAGGTGAAGCGCAGGCCTGAAGAACTGCGCGGTCGCGGTGGGAGCCGGCTTGCCGGCGATGGGCCTTTACAGGCCCACCCTCAGTGCGGTGCCCGGGGGATGGTCTTGAGCAGGTCTTCCGGGCTGATGTGCCCGACGACCTGTGCCACGGCACTGCCGGGTGTCGGCAGGTCGATGATGTGGCTCTTCATCTTGCCAACCACATGCATTTCGCATGGCTTGCAGTCGAACTTCAGGGTCAGCACTTCATCACCCTGGATCAGCTGCATCGGCGCCACCTTGGTGCGCACGCCGGTCACACCCTTGGCTTGTTTGGGGCACAGGTTGAACGAGAAACGCAGGCAGTGCTTGGTGATCATCACCGGCACCTCACCATGCTCCTCGTGCGCTTCGTACGCCGCATCGATCAATTGCACGCCGTGGCGGTGGTAGAAGTCGCGGGCCTTTTGGTTGTACACGTTGGCCAGGAACGACAGGTGCGACTCCGGGTAAACCGGCGGCGGCGTGGTCTCGGCCTTGCGCCCGCCACGCGGGTGGGCCTTGATGCGCGCTTCGGTCAGCGCCTCGATGGCTTCGCGGCGCAGGGCCTTGAGCTGCGAGTTGGGGATGAAGTAAGCCTGCGGTGCGTCCAGCACGATGGCGTTGGCGTGGTACATCGTGGTACCCAACTGGCCGAGCAGGTCGTGCAACTGGTCCAGGGCCTGCTGGGGCTTGTTGGCTACGCCGAACGGGCCATCCAGAGCGACCTGCACATTGACGCCTTCCTCACTGCAAACACCCAGCATCAGGCGCTGCTCGGTGAGCACGGCGTGCCACTCCACACCGACACGGCGCTCGGCCGAGGTGCGCTGCAGGGCCTGCTGCCAGTTGTGGTCCAGGTTGCGCGACAGCGGGTGATTGGGCCGCAACTTATGCAGGCCTTCAGGCATCTCGTTGGGTTCGACCCGGTAGCGGTAGCGCTTGTGGCCGTCTTCTTCGAACTCGCCACGCGGCTCAGCGATGTTGGCTCGGAACCCCACCACTTCACGCTTGACCAGCACGTTGAGGCCATCGCCGTTGGTCAGCGGTACTTCGGTGACCACCTGCAGGTCGCGCTTGCCGACTTTTTCCACCACACCTACCGGCAGGCCGGTGAAAGTGGGTGAGTCGAAAGCGCCGATATCCACCTTGCGGTCGGTGACGAAGTAGTCGGTGCTGCCGCGATGGAAGGTCTTGTCAGGATCGGGGACGAAGAAGTGCTCGGTGCGGCCGCTGGAGGCACGGGCCAGGTCCGGGCGATCTTCGAGAATGGCGTCGAGCTCTTTGCGGTAGTGGGCGGTGATGTTCTTCACATAGCCCATGTCCTTGTAGCGGCCCTCGATCTTGAACGAGCGCACCCCGGCATCGACCAGGTCGCGCAGGTTGGCGGTCTGGTTGTTGTCCTTCATCGACAGCAGGTGCTTCTCGAACGCCACCACGCGGCCCTGGTCGTCCTTGAGGGTGTACGGCAGGCGGCAGGCCTGCGAGCAGTCGCCACGGTTGGCGCTGCGGCCGGTCTGGGCGTGGGAAATGTTGCACTGGCCGGAGAAGGCCACGCACAGCGCGCCGTGAATGAAGAACTCGATGGCTGCATCGGTCTCGGCGGCGATGGCGCGGATCTGCTGCAGGTTCAGTTCACGGGCCAGTACCAGCTGGGAGAAGCCGGCCTGGTCGAGGAACTTGGCCCGCTCCAGGGTGCGGATGTCGGTCTGGGTGCTGGCATGCAGCTCGATCGGCGGGATGTCCAGTTCCATCACCCCCAGGTCCTGCACGATCAGTGCATCGACGCCGGCATCGTACAGCTGATGGATAAGCTTGCGCGCCGGTTCCAGCTCGTTGTCGTGCAGGATGGTATTGATGGTGGTGAACACGCGGGCGTGGTAACGCCGGGCGAACGCCACCAGATCGGCGATTTCGCCGACTTCGTTGCAGGCGTTGTGGCGCGCGCCAAAGCTCGGGCCACCGATGTAGATGGCGTCAGCGCCGTGCAGGATCGCTTCACGGGCGATGGCCACGTCACGGGCAGGGCTGAGCAGTTCCAGGTGATTCTTTGGAAGGGACATGTCGTTATAGGTTCGGGCTGTCACGGTAGGGCGGCATTGTAGCGGGGAAATGGGCCAGTGGCATGCTCTGCCTGCCCGGAGGTGCTTGGCCGGTACTGCGTGCTGCTTGGGTTGGGGCCGCTTTGCAGCCCCTGGCGGTGGTACCGGCTGTGTCAGCCCTTGGCGGCCATGGCGGTCACTTCCACACGCATTTGCGGGTACGCCAGCGCCGCCACGCCCACGGCAGCACGCACCGGCCACGGCTTGCTGAAGAACCGCTGGTACACCTCGTTGAAAGCGGCGCGGTCGGCCATGTCGGTGAGGTAGATGGTCAGGTGCATGACCCGGTCCATGCCGCTGCCGGCCTTTTCCAGGGCCTCTTTGAGGGCCTGCAGGGTGCTTTCGCTCTGCTGCACGATATCGCCGTCCAGATCAGCAGGAATCTGGGTGGTGACCAGCACGCCGTTGAACTCGGCGACGTCGGAAGAAATGGATTCGGCATCGGAGTCGGGGGTGAAGATGATGTCGGTCATGAAGTGTTTGCCTTGCGACGGAAGGAAAGCCGCAAGCCTACGCGAGCACGGCGCAGGGGTCGAGCCACAGGGCGCCGCTTGGCCCACGCGCATTGTAATACCGCGCCACGGCGGTCAGAATCGCGCCGATTGTTGAGCAAGGGGCTTGAGTTGAACGAACAGACATTGTCCATGCGCCTGGAGCGCGTGGCGGCGCATGTGCCGAAAGGCGCGCGCCTGGCCGATATCGGCTCGGACCACGGCTACCTGCCGGTGGCCCTGGCGCTGCGTGGCACGATCGAAGCGGCCGTGGCCGGGGAAGTGGCGCAAACGCCTTATGCGTCGGCCCAGCGCAATGTGCGCCGCAACGGCCTTGAGCAACGCATCACCATTCGCCTGGCCGATGGCCTGGAGGCGATCCAGGCGCAGGACCGCATCTCGGTGGTCAGTATCTGCGGCATGGGTGGCGACACCCTGTGCGAAATCCTGGAGCGGGGCAAGGCACGCCTGAGCGGCGGCGAGCGTTTGATCCTGCAGCCCAACGGCGGTGAGCGCGAGCTACGGGCCTGGCTGATGGCCAACGGGTATCGGATCGTCTGCGAAGAGGTGTTGCGTGAAAACCGCTTCGATTACGAGATCATCGTTGCCGAGCCGGGAGCAGCGGTGGTCTACAGTGCCGAAGAGTTGTATTTCGGGCCGGTGCTGATGCGTGAGAAAAGCCCAGCGTTCGTCACCAAGTGGCAACGCATGCTGCGTCAGAAGCAGCAGACCCTGGCCAACTTCGAACGCGCCCGGGATGCGATCGCGCAACACAAGCTGCAGGACTTTGCCAGGCAGGTTGGCTGGATCACCCAGGTGCTGGCCTGATTCATTGCTGCGAGCAGTTACCCATTTCCCGGTAGTTGACCTCGTGGGTCTGGCCCTGATGGTCGACGTAGACCATGTGCGCGGTGCCCACCTGGCAATCGGCAATGTTGCTGGCCGGGGAGATCGAGACGACTTTGGCGACATCCAGCGGCATGCCGTATTCGTAGTTGGCGCTGTCGCTGGCGACCGGTTGGGCGGCGGCCGGGGCGGCCAAGGCACCGAACGAGGCAAAGGCGGCAGAGAAGGCAAGCAACGCGATCGAGCGTTTGATGTTCATGGAAAGCTCCTTCATCAATGTTTAACCAATGATGTATTGTTTTGCTGTGCACAATAAATGGGCTAAATCGTGATAGATTCCTGCCTTTAGTGTACGAATAAGCACGAACCAAGGAGACCAGCCCCATGGACATGCTGCACGCCATGCGTACCTTCACCCGGGTAGTGGAGTGCGGCAGCTTCGCCGCCGCGGCCAACGCCCTGGACATTTCTGCCGCCCAGGTGTCGCGGATCGTCGCGGAGCTGGAAAACCAGCTGCAGACCCGCCTGCTGCACCGCACCACCCGGCGCCTGCGCATGAGTGAGGCCGGCGAGCGGTTTCTGGAACGCTCGCGGCAGATCATGCTGTTGACCGAGGAGGCGGTGGGCGAAGCGCGTGGCGCGCACCTGACCCCCCGTGGCAGGCTGCGCCTGCATTGCCCGCACGGCCTTGGCCTGTTGCTGATGCCGCTGGTGGCCGGTTACAACGCCCTATGCCCGGAGGTGGTGGTGGAGCTGACCCTGTCCCAGCGCAACCCCGACCCGCTGGTCGAAGGCCACGATGTGGTGATCACCCTGAACGAGGCGCTGCCCGACTCGCAGCTGATCGCTGTGCCGCTGGGCACCGTGTTCAGTATCCCCTGCGCCGCGCCCAGTTACCTGGATGCCCATGGCGTTCCCGAGCGGCCCGAAGACCTGCATGAGCACCGGTGCCTGCGTATGGCGTACCCGATGTATGAAGGCGACTGGGTATTCCCGGAGGGGTTGGACCATTGCATGATATCGCCGCGCGACGGCTTCATGACCAACGTCGCCGACGCGATGCTGGTGGCCAGTGAACTGGGCATGGGCATCGGGCTATTGCCGTTCTACACCGCCAGCCAGGCGATCGAGCAGGGGCGCTTGCGGCGGCTGCTGGCGCCTTACCGTCTGCGCGAGTGTGCGCTGTATGCCATGTACCCTTCGCGGCACTACCTGGATGCCAAGGTGCGGACCTGGATCGACTATCTCAAGGAGCAGCTGCCGGCGCTGTTTGCGGGGCATGAACAGATTGTCGATGACACCCAATACTGGCGTTGAATCACATTCGGTGCTCTCGCGGAAAAGGTGGCAGTAAACACCGACCCCTATTGGCGCATGTGCCGATTTTTGCCCGGCATTGGTGCAAAATTGGCGTACAGAGGGCATGGCTACCTACCTAATCATTAGCTTGCATACGAGTTGGCGCAGTGCTTGCTGTCACTTTGCCATTGTGGTGTCGCGTATGGTGAAGATAATGTCGCTTTCAAGTGGTTCCATGCAGTTGTCATCGGGTGAGCAGCGTTGGCTGCCGTGGTTCGGAAAAACCGGCAAGCTCAGCATGGGCTGGTCATGCGGGCTCAACCGAGCGATGTATCCGGTCATCGAACAGACTTTCGAAGCCATGGCCCAGACGCGCATGCAATTGCTGCAAAGCTGGGCGCGAGAACAGTGGGAGCACCTGGCCGAACTCGCTGAGAACCTTGCCTCGTCAGTGGCTCACGCCGACCGCACTGCTTTGCTGGACAAGCTCGCCCAGGCGAACGACTTCTCGGAACTCTTCGTCGTCGATACCGATGGCAGGGTTGTGCTGTCGAGTTGGGCGCAACGAAGCAATGGCCAACCCATCGCACAGCGTGGCGCGTTGGCCCAAGGGCTGAAAGCGCCGTTCCTGCACGGCCCGTATGTCGATCCGCTGACCTTGCAGATCGGCCCTTCTTCATCGCGGTTTCACGATGAAGTCACGTTGATGTTCTACCAACCGCTCAAAGCCCAAGGGAAGGTTTACGGTTGCCTCTGCGGCCGGGTGCCCAACGATGTGGTGGGCGACCTGATCCAGCGCGAAGCCGGGCATATCTATGCCGAGTCCGGTGACAATTACCTGTTCATGGCGCAATCGCATTTCGACCCTGCTATCGCACCGGGCACCGCCCTGTCGCGCTCACGTTTCGAGGATGGCACCTTCACCCACGGGGAAAACCTCAAGAGTGGCGTGCATACGCGGTGGAGCACCGTTCAGGTCCAGCGCCACACCGAGCTCGAACTGCGGTTTACCGACCCTGCCACCGGCGAGCTTCATCCCGGTGTTCGGGAAACCATCCGCCAGGGCGCCAACCTGTTCGTGACTTACCCTGGCTATTCGGACTATCGCCATGTGCCCGTGGTGGGCAAAGGCGTCACATTCCAGTTGCCGGGGTCGCCGGACCGGTGGGGCATGATGTGCGAAGCCGATCTGGAGGAAGTCTATCGGCGCCGCTCGCTCAGCTACGGGTTGATGAAGCCCTACATCGCCATCATGGCGGGCGTGTTTGGTTGCAACTTTCTGGTGCAACACTACGCGGGCTTCGGGCGAGGCATCGCCGATGCGTTGCTGGCGCTGGCCATGCTGGCTGCCACGCTGCTGTTCAGTGCAGTGGGGCCAAGGCGGCTGGCTGCCAGGTTCAATGGCATGACCGATGTGCTGCGTACCATCGCCGAGGGTGAGGGCAACCTGCGCCAACGGCTGGACACCACGACCATGGCCAATGACGAAAGTGGCGACATGGCGCGCTGGATCAACAGTTTCATCGACCGCTTGGACTCGGTGGTAGGCCAGGTGGTCAAGGCCAGCCGCACGGTGGGCGCCACCAACCAGATGATGCTGGGCCGCAGCCACGAAGCGAGCGTCACCTCCACCGAGGTGGCCGAGGCGGTGCACCAGATGATGATCATCATGGAGGAGCAACTGGGCGAGCTGCAGCAGGCCTCGGTCAGCGCAGAGCAGATGAAGCAGGCCATGGACGAGGTGGTCAGCCGTGCCCGCGAGCAGTACCTGGCGGTGCAGGCGGGCACCCAGTCGATTCGGGATGTGGTAGCGCGCTCGTCTTCCAGTGTGCAACTGCTCGACAGCCGGATGGCGCAGATCAGCAACATCAGCGGGCTGATCAGCGACATCACCAACCAGACCAACCTGCTGGCCCTCAATGCCGCCATCGAGGCCGCCCGCGCGGGCGAGCATGGCCGAGGTTTCGCGGTGGTGGCCGATGAAGTGCGCAGCCTGGCGGCGCGCACGGCGCGCGCGGCCGACGACATCCGGCACATGGTCACCGGGCTGCAGAGCGAAACCGGGCAAGCCGTCAGCTTCATGGAGCAGGGCGTACAGAACGTCGATGACAGCCTGCGCCTGGCCGAGGACGCTTCATCGGAGAACGTCCAGCTGCACCAGGCGGTAGAGAGCATGTTCCTGATCATCCAGCAGCTCAACCAGCGCAGCCTGGCTTATGGCAAGACCATTGAGCAGGTCAACCAGTCTTCCAGCGAAATGCGCCAGACGGCGGTGGTCCTGCAAAGCAGCGCCGAGACGGTGAAGGCCAATGCCAGCAAGCTGCAGAAGCTGGTCGGGCAGTTCGAGGTCAGCAGCGACACCAGCCCGGCCGCGGCGGCTTGAGGGCCACTGGGACGCTCCGGTTTCACCGCATCTGGCCGCCTTACGTTATCATCCGCGGCCATGACCGGAGCAGCCCATGGCCAAAGACATCGATAACCCTTGCGTCTCGCTTTGCCAGCTCAACAGCGAACTGTGCGTAAGCTGTGGCCGAACACGTGATGAAATCCGCAAGTGGCGGGGCATGAAACGCCCGGAGAAGATGGCCACCGTGCAGCGCGCTGCGACGCGGATGAAGGCCATCGTCAAGAAAAACGCCAAGCGCCAGGGCAACGAGTGATTCACCCGAGCGCCCAGGGCCTGGATACATCCCTTAAGATGTTGCCTGCCTGATCAACCCTTTGTACCGAGTGGCACCATGAACCGTCGCAAGAAAATCAAACAGTTGCTGCAAGCACACCAGAAAAAAGCCGCCGCCAAACTGGCACCGCGCAGCAAGCCTAAATACATTTGCAAGGCCGATCGGTTGAAGCTGGCAGCTGAAGCCGCTACCGAGTGCCCGCCAACTCTTTGCCCGGAGCGTGATGCCGTATGTTGAAGTCGCTATTGGCCATTGGCGTCGGTGCCATGGTCGGTGCCTGGTTACGCTGGGGGCTGGGCGTCAAGCTCAATGCACTTTTCCCCGCCGTACCGCCCGGTACGCTGCTGGCCAACCTCATTGGTGGCTACATCATTGGCTTGTCCATCGCCTTCTTCTCTGCATCGCCGTCGCTCAGCCCCGAATGGCGCCTGCTGCTGATCACTGGGTTTTGTGGCGGCTTGACCACGTTCTCGACCTTTTCCGCAGAGGTCGTGTCGCTTATTCAGGAGGGGCGTATTTCATGGGCCCTGGGCTCCATCGCTGTGCATGTCACGGGTTCTTTGTTGATGACTGCAGCAGGCCTTGCGACGTTCTACTTCTTCAGCGGACGCTAAAAATCGGAGTAAAGCTGCTGCGGTTCCATTAGCATTGGGCGCTTGTCTGCTGCCTTGCAGGCACGATGAGCCCACCCTTGTCTTTTGAAACCGACGCTGCCCTCAATGACTGCCTTCTACCTCAAGTTCCTGATCACCCCGACCCTCATGCTGGCCATCTCGCTGGCGGCCAGGCGCTGGGGCACGCAGATCGGCGGGCTGCTCTCCGGGTTGCCAGTCACCTCGGCATTGGTCATGTTGTTCCTCAGCCTTGAACAGGGCCCGGGTTTTGCCTTGCAGGCGGTGCCTGGCGCATTGGCAGGGGTGGCTGCGGTACAAGCAACCTATCTGTTCTACTTCCTGGTGACACGGCGTGTGTCCGCCTTCACCGGTTGCATCACGGCCCTGGCGGTTTACGCTTGCACCGCCTTTGTGATGAGCCGCTTGGGTGGGGTGGCATTGTCCGTCGGCGTGACGTTGGTCCTGCTTACGCTGATCATCATCCTCAGCTCGAACAACACGCAGACCGGCGTCGCCAAGGTTGTGCCATTGCCGCGCTGGGTGATTCCCATGCGCATGCTCACGGCAACCCTGCTGTTGCTGGCGATCACTGCCAGTGCCCAATGGCTGGGGCCGGTAGCCAGCGGCCTGCTGGCACCCATCCCGGTGATCGCCTGGCCGCTGGCGGTGTTCGCCCATGTTCAGGGCGGCCATCAGGAACTGGGGGCGATCGTGCGTGGCAATGCCATCGGCGCTGTAGGGGTGCTGGGCTTCTACCTGGCGGTGAAAAGCTCGATCGAGCCGTTGGGTACGGTACCGTCCATTACGGGTGCAGTCGTGCTGGCCGTGGTGGCAACGTTCGTGCTGGCAAAAATGCTCGGCAAACGCTGAGGGGAGGGCAGGCGTAGGGTTTCAAAGCCCTGCCCACAGGCCCCGCAGCATCTGCCAGCGCATTTCAGGCCTTCTGCTTTGCAGCTTTTGCTTCACGCGGCGCGCTGCTCACCCTTGAGCATCTTTTTATGCGCTTGCATGGCTTGGCCCATTTCCTCCAGCAGGTCTTTGCTCAACAGCTTTTTCGCAGTGGGAAACAACTCGTCTTCCTCTTCTTCGATATGGTGTTCGAGCAACTCTTTCATCACTTTGACCCGGCCAGCGAATTCGAGCGTGCCGGTTTCGGTGTGCAGCAGGTCGGGCAACACCAGCGCGTCGACGGTGCGGTGTTCCTCTTTCGCCTCGTAATACATTTTCGCTTCTTCCTTGCCTCCGGCCTGTTTGATGGCTGGGTAAAGGATCTCTTCTTCCAGTGCGGTATGGATCTGCAACTCCTGTTCGATCCGGTGCAGGAGTTCGGCACGCTTTTTCACGGCGCGTTCGGTGGTAGAAGACAGTTCGTCCAGCAGCTTCTTAACCAGCTTGTGGTCCTGGATCAGCAGATCGATAGCGTTCATGTTGCACCTCATCGCGGTTTGGGAATCAAGGCCTTGGGATCAAAGAATGGGTTTGCCGCCAGTCACGGCATAGCGCGCGCCGGAGATGTAGCTGGCCTCATCGGAGCCCAGCAGGACGTAAACCGGGGCCACCTCGACCGGTTGGCCCGGCCGGCCCATCGGATAGGCTGACCCAAAGTTCTTCACCGCCTCATCGGGCATGGTGGCAGGGATCAGTGGGGTCCAGATCGGGCCTGGTGCCACACTGTTGACCCGCACCCCTTTGTCTCCCAGCAACTGGGCCAGCCCGGCGGTGAAGTTGGCGATGGCACCTTTGGTAGTGGCATAGGCCAGCAACTGGGGTGACGGGTCATCGGAATTGACCGAACTGGTGTTGATGATCGAGCTGCCTTTGGGCATCGACGGGAGCGCCCGCTGGCAAATGCGGAATATGGCCGTGATGTTCACGTCGAACGTCATGACCCATTCGTCATCGTCGATTTCATCGAGGCATTCGTGCGCCATCTGAAACGCGGCGTTATTGACCAGGATGTCGATACGACCGAACTGCTCCACAGTCTTGTCAACGATGTCGTAGCAGTGCTGTTTATGGGCCAGGTCCCCAGGCAGCAGGAGGCAGCGCCGGCCAGCAGCCTGGACCCATTGGGCGGTTTCCTGCGCATCGTCGTGCTCATCGAGATAAGCGAGGGCAATGTCCGCGCCTTCGCGGGCGTAGGCGATGGCGACTGCACGGCCGATCCCGCTGTCGGCGCCGGTGATCAGCGCTATCTTGCCGGTGAGCCGACCGCTGCCGGTGTAGGTGTGCTCTCCGCAGTCCGGGGTGGGCTCCATCTTGCGCTGTGAACCCGGAACGCTTTGCGGTTGTGAGGGAAACGGAGGGGTGGGGTAGTCACGCATGGTGCAAGCTCCTGCAGTTGGAAAGCGCATACCTGTTCGAAAGATGCCCCAAGGGTTTGTTGAGCGCGATCGCGCATTAGACCGACGAGCGGTTGGGTCGGCATCGTGACTGAATTTTCATTGCCCACCCGGTTCTACCGCTCAAGCGCCTACCGCCATCCGGGGTATGGCTCAGCCAGTGCCAGGAGTCGCCACGTGCCGCGAATCATCACCCCTACCACCCCTGAACACGAGATCGATGCACACAATGCGAGGATGTTTGGTTCGCCGAAGGAGCGGCTGGACTTCTACCGCAGGGAAATCCAGTACGAAACCACCATCCTGGCCAACCGCACCGATGCCTATCTGGCCGCTCAGTCATTCCTGGTCATCGCTTTCGTGTCGTCCATGGGCAACCTCAACCAGAGCTGGGGGGAGATGTTCACCCTCCTGGTGCCTGCCTTTCTGGCTTTGCTGGGCGTGATGAGTACGCTCAATGCCTGGCCAGGCATTCGCGCGGCGTATCGCATCATCGATCACTGGCAGGTCAAGCAAAGCAACCTGCTGCTCAGTGAGCCCATGATGGGCTTGGCCTACGATGAATCGCCGCTGTTCTGCGAGGCGGAAACCTCCCGTGCAGGGCACCGTAAGTCACTGCTCTTTTCGCTGCGTACGCCTTGGCTCTTTCTCGGTTTCTGGCTGTTGCTGGGCAGTTACTCGATTTATATCCAGCTGGCATGATCAGATTCACTGCTGGGAGTTGCACCAAAGCGATAAGCGGTGGTACACCAGATCCGATGTAGCCTACAGCCGCTTCTGCAGGGGCTAACCTTAGAACGGCATTTCTCAGCGCCCTGGAAGACTATTGATGCAGCAGCTGCCCCCTGATGAGACCATTCGTGCCGCCCTCAGGAGATCCCAAGCCCGGCTGCAAAGGCAGCATGAGCTGGTGGTCGAGTACGCGGTCATGTCGCTTAAATCCACCAACCTGGATGAGTTGCTGGACCAGGCTTGCGCATTGGTCGCAAAAGGCATGCAAACCCGATTCGCCAAGATCCTCATGCCCATTCCCGATACTGACCGGTTCCTGCTGACGCATGGGGTAGGGTGGGATGAAGCCGATATCGGCCACGCCACCGTGGGCGCCGACGAGGCCAGCCCTGCCGGGTTTGCCATCCAGACCTACCGGCCTGTGATTTCCAATCATCTGGGCCAGGAACAGCGCTTCAGAACGCCGGATTTGCTGAAAAAGTACGGTATCGAGCGTGCCATCAACGTGCCTATCAGGGGCGCATTGCTGCCTTTTGGGGTACTTGAGGCGGACAGTAGCGATGGTGAAGACTTCATTGAAAGCGATCTGGTCTTCCTTGAAGGTATCTCCAACGTCATCTCCATGGCGGTAGAGCGGCTGACCGCAGGGGCTGACGCTCAGTTGGTCGACCCCTATTCGGAAAGCATGCTCAACGCCAGCCCGGACTGTGTGAACGTGCTGTCCAGCAGCGGTGACATCGAGTTCATGAACGAGGCTGGGCTGGCGTTGATGCACATCGACGACCTGGCGCAGGTCAAAGGCCAGCCATGGTTGCAGCTTTGGCTTGACGATTCGCGCCCGGCGGTGCAGGAGGCTTTGGAAAAGGTCGGCAGAGGCGAGTCGACCCGCTTCGAAGGGGTCTGCCCTACTGGCCAGCAAGTGCTCAAATGGTGGGACGTCACGGTCGCCCCGGTCCTGGGCGTCGATGGCCAGCTGGAAAAGATCATTGCCGTATCCAGAGACATCACCGAACGGCATTATTACGAGGCTCAGTTGCTGTCGCTGATCGATTCTCAGAATTCCAGGCTCAACAAGACCGACCTGCATCTCGAAGAAATCCATCACCGCGTCAAGAACAGCCTGCACCTAGTCAATACGCTGCTGCTGTTGCAAGCGAACCTGACGCCGGATGCCGCGGTAAAGCTGCAGCTGGAGACGGCAGCGGGGCGGGTCTTGACCATTGCCAGCGTGCACGAACGGCTCTATCAGACGGCCGACCAGGAGGTACTTGCCTGCGACTACCTCAGCGCCTTGCTCGGTGACCTGGGAAGGGCGCTGGCCGACCGCAAGATCGTCCTTGACGCTGACCCGTTCACCCTGCTGCCGGCAAGGATGGCACCGCTGGGGCTGGTCATTTCAGAACTGATCACCAACGCCCTGAAATACGGCAAAGGCACCATCGAAGTCAGTGTGCGCGATGCCGGTGACCACGCCTTGATCACGGTGACCGACGAGGGTGATGGTTTTCCTGCTACCTATCCCAAACCGAGCGGGACGGGCCTTGGAATGCGGCTTGTCAGAAGTTACTCAGGCTATGGAAGCTCGGCGATCTCGATCGATGCCTACAAAGGCAAAAGCACCATCCACGTTCGCTTCAAACTTTGACGGCCAAGCGCGCCCGGCGTTATGCCTGGAATGCACTGATACCCGTGAATCGAGCGCCGCCTGGGCGGCGCCCGATCCCCTGAGCCCCGCCCGCTGCTACAGCACTTTGTCCAGCGTTATCGGAAACGCTCTGACGCGCTTGCCGGTGGCATGGTAAACGGCATTGGCAACCGCCGCCGCGACCCCCACGATACCGATCTCGCCCACCCCCTTGGAGCCAAGCTCATTGACGATGTCGTCATCCTCGTCAACGAACATCACCTCGATATCAGCGATATCGGCGTGCACCGGGATGTGGTATTCGGCCAGGTTGTGGTTGAGGATGCGCCCGAGCTGATGATCGGTTTGGGTCGCTTCCTGCAACGCCATGCCCAAGCCCCAGACCACGCCCCCGAGGATCTGGCTACGGGCGGTTTTCGGGTTGACCACCCGCCCGGCGGCCACTGCGCTGACCACCCGGGTGACTTTGATCGTACCCAGGGCCTCGTCCACCTGTACCTCTACGAAGACGGCCGAATGGGTAGCGGTCGAGAACGGCGTGCGTCCGGCACCAGGCTCGGCGTCGATCTGCACCTGCAGCTCGCCGTCCCTGGCCGTTGCGGCGATGCTGGCGATGGCGATACGGTGTTCCCCCGCTTGCAGGTAGCCTTGCGCGAAGGCCACATTCTCTACCGGTATTGCAGCTATTTCGGGGAAATTCTGCCGTGCGAGTTCCAACACCTTGGTGCGCAGGGTCTGGCAGGCCTGCTGCACCGCCGAACCCACTGAAGACACCGTGAACGAACCACCCTGCAACGGCGCGGTTGGCAGTGAGGAGTCGCCCAGCAGGAAAGTCACATCCTGTGGCAAGACCCCGGCAGCGTCCGCAGCAATCTGGGTCATCACGGTATAGGTGCCGGTGCCTATGTCGGTGGTAGCGCTACTGACGGTCAAATGCCCGCGGCTGTCGAAGCACGCCCTGGCGCTGGCCTTCATCTGCAACGCTTCCCAGACCCCACCCGCCACGCCCCAGCCGATCAACTGCTGGCCCCGGCGCATGCTGCGTGGCTTTGAAGTGCGTTTGCCCCAGCCGAAGCGCGCGGCGCCCTGGTCATAACAGGCCAACAGCTCTTTGCTGGAATAGGGTTTGCCGTCGTTGCCATTGTGGCTGGCGAAGTTGCGGCGACGCAGTTCGAGGGGGTCAAGGTTCGCGGCACGTGCCAACTCATCCATCGCGCACTCCAACGCCAGCACGCCGGACGCGGCACCCGGCGCACGCATGTCCAGCGGGGTGTAGACGTCCAGCGGCGCAAGGCGATAACTGAGCGCAACGTTGTCGCAGTGGTAGAGCATGCCGCTCCATTCCACCAGATGTTCGGTGAAGTCTTCGAAGCGCGAGGTCTGGCCGAGCGCGTCGTGGGCAACCGCCAGCAGCTTGCCATCGGCCGCCGCGCCCAGGCGCAGCCGTTGCTGGGTACGGGGGCGGTAGCCGAAAGTGAACATCTGTTGGCGTGTGAGGGTAAGGCGCACCGAACGTTTCAGGTGCAGGGCTGCCATCACGGCCAGCGGCAACTGGTATTGCGGCCGCAGCCCGGAGCCGAAGGCACCGCCGACAAAAGCGGCGAGCACCCTGATGTTCTGTTTGGGCAGGCCGAACACCTTGTGCAGGTAGTCCTGACAGTTCTGCGTGCCCTGGGTCTTGTCATGAATTTCCAGGGTGTCTCCCGCTTTGTAGAAAACGGTCGACGCGTGGGGCTCCATCGGGTTGTGATGCTCGATGGGCGTGTCGTAGGTGGCATCGATACGCACTGCGGCTTGAGCGTAATACCCAGCGAAATCACCGCGGGGCTCTGGCGTCTCTGCGGGTGCCGGGTGCGTCTGGTCGAGCACCGCGCCCAGGTCGGTCTGGTGCGGCTCTTCGCTGTAGTCGATGCGCACCAGGGCGCCGGCATGGCGGGCCAGTTCAAGGCTCTCGGCGACCACCAGTGCCAGCGGTTGCCCGCTGTACAGCACACGGTCGTTGAACAGCGGCCGGAACGGGGAGCCTTCGGCCGAGTCGGCATCACTGTAATCGTCGTCATAGCTGGAAATGCGTGGGCGATTGGCGTGGTGCAGCACGGCGACCACCCCGGGTAACTGCATTGCCTGGGTCGTGTCGATGGCGCGCACCCGGCCGCGGGCGATGGTGCTCGATACCACACTGGCGTGGAGCAGCCCCGGCTCGGGGTGCTCACCGGCATACCGCGCTGTGCCAGTCACCTTGGCCACGCCATCCACTCGGTCCAGGGGTTTGCCCACCACGTTGGTCGTCTGGGTCATGGCGTTGTCCTCTGAATGCTGGTGCCATCGGCGGCTTCATTGAGCGCACGGACGATCGCGCGCTTGGCGAGTTCCACTTTGAATGCGTTGTGGCTCAGCGGTTGAGCCGCTTGTAGCCACGCTTGGGCCGCGCGGTCGAAGAGCGCCTCGGAAACCCTTTGCCCTTGCAGGGTCATTTCCACGGCCCGGTCTCGCCAAGGCTTGTGTGCCACGCCTCCCAGGGCCACTCGGACGTCCTGGATCACTTCGCCATCAAGCTTCAGTGCGGCAGCGACGGACACCAGGGCAAATGCGTAGGAGGCACGGTCACGAATCTTCAGGTAGCGGGCGTGCTGCGCAAATTCAGGGGGCGGCAACTCGATCGCGGTGATCAGCTCATCGGCTGAGAGGTGGTTGTCGTGTTGCGGTGTGTCGCCCGGCAAACGGTGAAAGTCGGCAAAGGGTATCTGCCGCGTGCCCGCCCGGCCTTGCACGTGGACCACCGCATCGAGTGCTGCCAGTGCCACACACATGTCCGAAGGGTGGGTGGCGACGCAGGCATCGCTGGCGCCCAGGATAGCGTGGCTGCGATTGAGGCCCGACCGTGCAGGGCACCCGCTGCCCGGCTCACGTTTGTTGCAGGGGGTGCCGGTGTCATAGAAGTAATAGCAGCGGGTGCGCTGCAGCAAGTTGCCCCCGGTGGTCGCCATGTTGCGCAACTGCGGCGATGCGCCGGCAAGGATCGCCTGGGACAGCAACGGGTAGTGCTGCTCGATCAAGGCATTCCAGGCCAGGTCGGCGTTGCTGACCAATGCGCCGATCAGCACCCCGCCGTTCGCAGTGGGCTCGATACCTTTCAAGTCCAGGGCAGTGATGTCGATCAGGCGCGCCGGGCGGACCACGTTTTCCTTCATCAGATCGACCAGGTTGGTGCCGCCGGCAATGAAACGGCTGGCGCCGTCCGCCAGGCTCACCGCTTCGCTGACCGAAGATGGCTTGTGGTAGCTGAAAGGGGTCATGGCTTCGGCCCTCCCTGCGGCTCGGCGGCAGCCTGCATCAGCGGTAATGCCTCTTCGACCGCTGCGATGATATTGCTGTAGGCGCCGCAGCGGCAGAGATTGCCGCTCATGTGTTCGCGGATGTCTTCACGGGTGACGGCGCGGCCTTCGTGGGCCAGCCCGACGGCAGAACAGATCTGACCGGGTGTGCAATAGCCGCACTGGAAGGCGTCATGGGTAATGAAGGCGCGCTGCATGGGGTGCAGTTGCTCGCCTTGGGCCAGCCCCTCGACCGTGACCAGGTCGGCGCCGTCGCACATCACGGCAAAGGTCAGGCAGGCATTGACCCGCTTGCCGTCGCGCAGCACCGTGCAGGCGCCGCACTGGCCATGGTCACAGCCTTTCTTGCTGCCGATCAGGTCGAGTTGCTCACGCAGCAGATCGAGCAGGGTGGTCCAGGGTTGGACGTGCAGCGACGTGCGTTTGCCATTGAGTGTCAGGCTGATGGGATGCCCATCGACACCCTGTTGGGAGTTGGTGCTCATGGGAAAACCTCACGGTCAGGAATGCATTCGCGCAATCAAGTGCGTCTATTCCCTGCGACTGGAGGGTTTTGCCAAACGTTCAGGTTTTATTTGGGGCTCGCGGTCATGCGCCGTGCCGGCAGGCTAAGCCATCCATGGCAAACGGGCTCAACGGGCGACGGCTTGTTCTTCTGCCGAGGCGCCGAAGGACAGGTAGTACGCCAACCCCACGAAGATCGCGCCACCCACTGCGTTGCCAAGGAAGACTGCCGCCAGGTTGTGCACCAGCTGCCCCCAGCTCAGGTAACCGGCGAAGATCGCTGCCGGGATCAGGAACATGTTGGCTACCACGTGCTGGAAGCCGATGGCGACGAAGGCCATGATCGGGAACCAGATACCAAGCACCTTGCCGCTCATCTCACGGCTGGCGTAGGCCAGCCACACAGCCAGGCACACCAGCCAGTTGCAGCCGATGCCGGAAACGAAGGCATGGAGGAAATCGGCGCTGGCCTTGCTGGTTGCCGCGGCCAGCGTCTTGCTCAGGTAGGCACCTTCAGTGAGCCCAAGCAAGTGGCCAAAGCAGTAGGCCACGAACAGCGCGCCCAGCAGGTTTGCCACGGTCACCAGGCCCCAGTTGCGCGCGACGTCCACCAGGCGGATGCGCCGGGCGAACATCGCCAGGGGCAGGCTCATCATGTTGCCGGTGAGCAACTCGCCGCCGGCCAGGATGACCAGGATCAGCCCGATCGGGAATACCGCGGCGCCCAGCAAGTTGCCCAACGAGGCCCAGGGCGCAGGGATCATGGCGCTGACATGGATGTCCAGCAGAAAGCCCATTGAGATGAAGGCCCCGGCCAGAAAACCCAGGATGAGCGTGGCACGGGCGGGCATGTGGGCTTTGCGGGTGCCGGCTTCGATGACCAGCTCAGTGATGCGGGAGGGGGTATTGACGGACATTTCAGTAACTCGAACGCAGGGACGGCGGTCACGCCATGAGGCATGTTCGCGGTCGGGGGTTAACAGAGGGCGCAGGGCAGTCAGCGAGGTATTCAGCAGAAGGGCAACACAGACAAACTCGATCGACTTCGTGGAGCGGGGCACGTTATCTGAGGCAATTTGACGCAGTCAAATCGATAGACTGGATGGCTTGATAGAGGCACTCGATGATGGGGGGAATGTGGGCGCTGGCCTGATACCTGTCAGAGTTGGCAGCGCGTGCCGGCATCGAACCGGCCACCGTTGAAAACTGGGGGCTTGGGCTGTTGAGAAACCTCAGGGCGTAGTGCTGGGGCCACGCAGCGCGAATAGCCCTGAGGCCTCGATAGCAACGAAAATCAGCGGCGATAGTAGTGGTGATCGGCTTCGTAGCGGTGGTGCATGGCCCGCTCATGGCGGCGCTGCCACTCGCGGCGGCGTTCGGCTTCACGGCGCGCCTGCTCACGGCGCCACTGGTCGCGGCGCCATTGGTCACGACGCCAGTCGTCTCTGCGGTCGTGCCAGTGGCCGTCGCGCCGGTAACGGTCATCATGGGCCAGTAGCGCAGCGGGTTGGGCGGCCGTCACGCTCGCCAGGCTCGGCCAAGGGTTGTTGGCGGCCTCGTTGTACGCCTGAACAGGGGTGGCTTCGGTGGCAAGGCGCGGCGCGGGTGCTTTCGCCGGTGTTGCGCAGGCCGAGCCCATTGCCGCGAACGCGAACAGGCCCAGCAGCACTATCCGTGGAACTTGGAATTTCATGAGCGAAGACAACCTCTGATGGACATCGGGACGTTGGGCCATGGCGTCGCGGGCAAACCCAAGGGCAGCCAGCGACGTTCATCTGCCTGTTCACATAGACCCGTAATCAAAAAAAAGTTCTGGAAAACCGTAACTTAGTCATCTGGGTTGCAACGCCGTGTGCTCGTCCAAGGGCGTCATCGGCCGCCAGCAACGGTATACTCCGTACCTTTGCCAGCGCCCCGGAGACAGCCATGCGGCAGGTTTTACTCATCATCGACGTACAGTCCACCTTCAGCCCGCCCGAGTGGCTGGTCGATGGTGTGCGTGCGCTGTCTGCGATGATCCCGACCATTGCCTCGGTGCAGTTGCACGATGAACAGGTCACGCCGTTCGAGCGGCAACTGGGCTGGCACCCGGCAGCAGAAGACGAGAGCCTGGTGGAGGCCGACAAGGTCTTTATCAAGCATGGTTACAGGCAGACTGCCGAGACCATCGAGTACATCAGGGCGCTAGGCGTGGAACGGGTATTGGTCTGCGGGTTGCAGACCGAGACGTGTGTGCTTGCCGCCGGCTTCGCGCTGTTCGACGCGGGGCTCATGCCAACGTTGATCACCGACCTGACCGTGGGGTCTTCCCTGGATCGCTCAGGGAAAATGGGCATCGAGTTGTGGAAGCATCACTTCGGTAACGTCATCACCCGGGCTCAGGTGCTGGCCGAAGGGGGCGTCTGAACACGCTCCAGGCTGGTCGCTGATCCATACGAGTGGGCGCGATGGATCAGCGCTGGCCATGCGCTTGAATGTTTCTGAATCGAGCATGGCGCTTACCTGGCCGACCTTGGCAAGCAGCTGGTCGGCGAAATCTGCGCTGATGATGCCGCTGTCTTCCACGGACACACCATGACCTTCGTGCTGGATCGCCAGATGATAGTGGCTCATGCCCTGGTCGTTTTGGCTGCTGGCCAGCGTCACGATGCAGCTTGGGCCGAGCACCGTGGCCAGGCGTCGCTGCACCTGCTCTAGCAACGCGTGGGGTAATTGTTGTTGCAGCATGGAGGGATACCTGCCAGGCGAGTTCTAGGGGGAGTCAGCTTAGGCAAACGGACTGTCAACTTGGGTTAAGCCGGGGTAAAAGCGTGTAAGACTCGTGCCCAGGGCACCACCCCGCTCCTGGCAAAGTCAGAAGGTCTGCCCCAACGAGAACTGGAATATCTGCGTCTCGGCGTTCTCCGGCTTCTTCACCGGCGTGGCAAGACTGAACGTCAGCGGCCCCATGGGGCTGTACCAGGTCACCCCGACGCCCAGTGACACCGCCAGTTGGTCCAGGCTCGCGCTGCCGCAACCCTGGGTGGTGGACAGGTAGCAGGTGTCGGAAAACACGTTCCCAGCGTCCACGAAAACCGAGCTGCGCAGCTGGCGCTGGTCCTTGATGAAGGGCATCGGGAAGATGTACTCGGCGCCGCCGGTTATGAGGATGTTGCCGCCCAATGCATCGGTGTCGCGGTCGGAATAATAGGCCTGGCCGGCACTTGCGTAAGTACCGGTGGCCGGCGTATTGCGTGGGCCCAGCGAGCCATCCTTGAAGCCGCGCACCGAGCCCTGGCCACCGGCTGTGTAGTTCTCATAGAACGGCAGGCCTTCGGTGGAACCGTACCCATTGCCATAGCCCAGGCTGGTATGCAGGCGCAGCGTGGTGCGGTCGCTCAGCGGCAGATAGGTCTGGCCGCTGTAGTCGAGCTTGTAGAACGACAGATCGCTGCCGGGCGTGGTGGCCATCAGCGTCAGGCTCTGAGAGTGGCCTCGGGTTGCCAGCACGCCTTTGTTCAAGGTCGACTCGGACCAGCCGATCGAAGCCTTCAGGTTGTTGAAGCTTTCGCCCTCGCGCTGGATGAAGTCATAGATCTCGTCGGCGCTGTAGGTGCCGGGTGAGATGTCGTCGTGTTGCAGGGTGAGGCCGTAGGTCAGGCGCGATGTTTCGCTGATCGGGTAGCCCAGGCTGACGCCCGCGCCATAGCTGTTGATGGCGTAGTAGGAAACCCCGTCGTCGTAGTAATCGCTGTAGTCGGTGCTGCTGTAGAACAGGTTGTAGCCCAGGCTTACGCCATCGTCGGTGAAGTACGGGTTGGTGAAGCCGAAGTTGTACTTGGTCTGGTATTCCGAGCGGGTCAAACCGATGGAAACCTTGTTACCCGTACCGAGGAAGTTGGTTTGGCTGATCGAACCGCCCAGGATCAGGCCGG